>JAPLMU010000080.1 GCA_026386795.1 Planctomycetota bacterium | reverse complement strand
CTTTCGCTTGATATCCACTGCGCCAAAGGCACCTATGTGCGCAGCATTGCGCGCGAACTTGGCGGAGTGTTGGGTACTGGCGGTCACTGCACCATGATTCGACGCACCGCTGTCGGAGCATTCACCATCGATCAGGCAGTGCCGATGGACGCCGTGCCCGAAGTGATTACCCAGGAGTGGTTGGCGGCACTGCAAGCGCCGCCAACTTAGCTTGCCGACGTTCGTTCAGGTGGATGGCCAGCATCAAGATCAACATGCCGGCAATGAGTTCCGAGTCGGCGATATTGAAGACCCACGGGAACCACTCGTTACTTCCGCCCGGCCAATGCAGGCCCCAAGGAAGTTCGCGATGTGGAAAGAGATGCAGGAAATCACGGACTGCGCCCACGGCAACCCGGTCATACATGTTGCCAATGCCGCCCGCAAGCACCAACGCCAGACCTATGTGACTCAGGTGGCTGCGCGAACTGGTGTGCTTGCCGAACACCCAGAGTGCGGTGCATACAGCGAGCACCGTGAATGCAATGAAGAGCGGTCCGCGGCCTTGGCCGATTCCAAAGACTGCACCATGGTTGAGAACAAGATGGAAGTCAAGAAGATCAGGAGCGATGGCGGTGACGCCAGGGTGCCATGGCAGTGAGTAGCCGGGGTTGCCCGAAACTTGCTCATAGATGAGCACCACCGGCTGTGGAGCGACGGTGCGGAAAGCCCAGTCTTTGCTCCAAAGATCCAAAGACACCGCAGCAATAAACACCAAGAAGAGCACGCACCACGCGGCGGGCGAGCGCCATGCAGGAATGGCTGAGGCTGCCGAGATTTCTGGTGACCGGGTGACTGCCGAATGAGCAGAACCCGTCGGCACCTCAGACCCTGCAGAGGCTGCAGAATCGGTCGTCGATGCAGGAGTGTCCGAGTCTGCGGAAGTCATTGACGGCGGCCAACGTTCGTTTAGCGGCCGCCCATTTTTTCAATGTGACGGGCAGACTCAATCGTGTACTTCGCCCACGGCTTTGCGTCGAGACGAGTCTTTGGAATTGGCTTGCCGGTGAGCTGGCACACGCCGTAGGTCTTGCCAACCACGCGATCGAGGGCTTCATCGATTTCCCGAAGAAGTTCGCGTTCGGTTTCAGCCATACCAATGGCAAGGTCTTGATCAAACGTATCGGTGCCGATGTCCGCCATGTGGATAGGCATGTTGGACAGGTTGCCGCCCGAACTACGGAGCGCGTCTTCTTCAAGGCCGGTCACGCGCTCGATGAGTTCGGAGCGAGCCTCAAGCAGAATGGCCTTGTACTCGTTCAATTCCTTGGTGGTGAGACGCGTCTTGATGGCAGCGATCTGCGCATCAGTCGGACCTTCGTCACGAGCCTTCTCAACCATGGCCTTGGCTGTCTTCTTCTTGGAGGTGGGCACCTTGCCAACGATGACGCGCACGCGGCGGCCGTTGACCGTCACGTAGCCATTTGCATCCGGCTTCATGTGTGCTGCAACTTGCGCGACACTCTTGATGGTGTTGAAATCGATCTTGCGGCCCTTGTTGGCGGCGCGCTCGACAGCGATTTGCTGCTGGCGCATCGCTTCGAGTGCTTCCTTGCGTGGGTCGCGGATTGATGGCGGAGGAGCACCCTTGCCTGGCTTCTTCTTTGGAGGGGCTGCCTCGTTGGAAGCGCGCCACACTTGCTTGGGAGCAACCGCGGGGATGACTTCCTTGGGACCGGAGTTGATGATCTTTGGCATCACCAACGGCACGGGCTTGACTTCGATTTTGGCTGCGGACTTGGCGGCGGGGGTCTTGACTGGGGCCTTCGCTGGAGCTTTGACGGGGGGCTTGGCTGCGACCTTTACGGGCGGCTTCGCTGAGGTCTTGGCCGGGGTCTTGGCTGGGGTCTTGGCTGGGGTCTTGGCTGGGGTCTTGGCTGGGGTCTTGGCTGACGTCTTTAAGGCTGATTTCACGGAGGACTTTGGTGCCGATTTTGGCGCGGGCTTACCCGCGGGCTTGGAAGCCGATTTGACCGCCGCCTTCGATGGCTTCTTCACAGCAGGCTTCTTATTGGATTTCGCCATGGAAAGAGCACCCTCGTCAAAGCAGGAAACGCCGACAAACGAGCGACCAATGTCGCCGAAGAACCGTTAATCCTAGCATAATTCGTGCGAAGCGTCAACGCGGACGGCGCGTCGCCGTGTCACGCCGCCCCGACCTACTTCACGCTGCCGATGGAGCGGAACTTCTCAAATCGCTTTCGAACCAGCGTTGCGGGATCGAGGCGCTGCAGTTCGCGTACCCAGTCAACCACGTAGTGCTGGATGCGCTCGGCCATCTCCTTGGGGTGCCGATGCGCGCCCCCGAGCGGCTCTTCAATGACATCGTCAACAAGGCCATTCTTCAGGTTGTCGGTGGCCGTCAGAGCAAGCGCGTTGGCGGCCAAATTGTTGGTGCGTTCGTTTGCTTCCTTCCACAGGATGGCGGCGCAACCTTCCGGACTGATGACGCTGTACCAACTGTTCCGCAGCATCGCCACACGGTCGCCAATTGCAATACCGAGCGCGCCGCCGGAGCCACCTTCGCCGATCACGATGCAGACCACCGGCACGCGCAATCGGCTCATTTCACGCAGATTCACTGCGATGCTCTCTGCTTGACCGCGCTGTTCCGCGCCGATGCCTGGATACGCGCCAGGGGTATCAACAAAGGTCACAATTGGCAGCTTGAATTTCTCGGCGAGTTTCATCTTGAGAAGCGCCTTGCGGTACCCCTCTGGGTGCGCGCAGCCGAAGTGACAACGCAATCGCTCCTTCGTATCGCGACCCTTCTGATGTCCGACTACGAGGCACTTGATGCTGCCGATGCGACCGAAGCCAGTCACGATCGCCGGATCATCTCCGTGACGGCGGTCGCCATGCAGTTCGCACCAATCGCGACAGATCATTTGGATGTAATCGAGTGTCTGCGGTCGCTGCGGATGGCGCGCCACGCGGACGGTCTGCCACGGCGTCAGGTTGCCGTAGGTCTTACTCAGCAAACTGTTGCGGGTGTGCTGGAGGGTTTCAATCTCCTCGCGAATAGTGTCGGCATCGGGGTGCGACTCGAGCGCCTCAATCTGGCGTTGAATCTCCGCGATTGGCTGCTCGAAATCAAGGGTTTGGACGGCAGAAGACATGCGGTGATCGTAGCGGATCGCGCGCGCCGATAGGCTTTGTGCCATGAGTGAAGATCACGGCGACTCGGCCAACATCGCTTTCGTGGGATGTGGCAACCTCGGCATGGCGATTCTTTCGCGCGCGATTTGCAGCGAAGTGATCGACCCTGCCACCACCGTGGTGATCGAGCGCGACGCTGGCCGCCAAGCGGAGGCGAGCCGCTTGGGAGTGCGCGTGACCGCCGACGCGGCGGCAGCGCGTGGGGCACAAGGAGTAGTCCTGGCCGTCAAGCCGCAGCACTTTCTTGAAGCGGCGCAGGCGATCGGATCGCTGAGTGGCGCAACGTGCGTTGTGAGCGTGATGGCGGGATGGTCGAGCGCGGCGATTCGCGCGGCGCTGAGTGGTGGCAGTGGCGGTGGCGGCAGCGATGGCCCGCGCGTTGTGCGCGCGATGCCGAACATGGCGGCGCAAGTGGGGCTTTCGATGACGGCTGTCGCGCGCGGCGCTGGAGCGACGAGCGATGACGTCTCGGCTGCGCTGCGGCTATTTTCAGCAATTGGAAAGGCCGTAGAAATTCCTGAAGCATTGATTGACGCGGCGGTGGCTGCAGTGGGAAGCGCGCCGGCGTACCTGTATTTACTTGCAGAAGCGCAGATCGCTGCCGCAGAAACCATGGGTTTCGACGCAGTCACGGCGCGCGCGATGGCGATCGAATCAATCTTCGGTGCGGCAACACTTCTAGCGACTGATGGACGCGAACCAGCGCAGTTGCGCGCTGCCGTGACAAGCGCGGGCGGAACAACAGCTGCTGCGGTGAAGGTATTTGAGCGCGGCGAATTCGCGGCGTTGGTGGCGGCGGCTATGGAAGCCGCGCGCGCGCGCAGCGCGGAACTCGGGAAGTAAATCGGGCGAATGCAGCTCGATCGCGCATCTCGACATGCCCCGCCGGCACGCGTCACGAACGAATATGGATAGCGAAGCCCGAAGCGGCGTACTCGACTGGGCGCAAGCGGCGCATCGCATTGCGCACGGAGCGCAAGCCGGATGCGGTCATGGGGTGCTTCTGCAATTCAAGGAGAAGCGTGGTTTCAAAGAGCGTCGATTCGGTCCAGTCGACTTCTTCGCGGAAGCCGGAAACTGCCACTGCACCGGATGTGCGCAAGAACTTTCGAATGCGCGCCGGGGGCATGGCAATGGTGCGGCAACCACCGAAGTGGATGACTTTCCCCTTGCATTTCCCGGCCAAAATCTCTTCGAGGCGGTCGATGTGCATCTTCTCATCGGGGCGGCGCATGTCGCCCGGCAGGAGCAATCCGCGCCGGGAATGCATGGCGAGCCAGAGAATTTCGAAGCCGGTGTGTCGCTCCTGAAACCACTTGCGCAAGTAATGCTCAAGCTCCGCGCGCGTTGCAACATCGCGATGGATGTACGCCACGTGGTAATCCGAGGAACGCAGCAGTTCAAGCGCTGGGCGAACGCTCACGGTGGAGCGCAGGCCGAACCATTCGGATTCGAGGCAGAAGACGCCTTTGCGATAGACAAGCACAAAGGGAATCGTAACGCGCGATCAGAAGTCGCGACGGCGGAACAGCCAGACGCAACCACCGAGCATCACTGCTTCAAACATCAAGCTGGTGCCGATGGTCCAAAGCGCGCCCTTGCGGGACTCCGCATCGTCGTAAGTGGCTTGCTCAAATTCTTTGCGTTTCACGCGGCTACTGCCAAAGAAGCGCATCTCATCGTCATCTTTCGCAGGGGGTCGAAAGTTCGATTGCTTGACCAGCGTCCGCGAAAGCCACTCGGTGGTTTCGTTGGTCTTGGGCAACACGGTGACGATGGCATAAGCAGGCCAGTAGCCGGAATTCCAGCGGTCGGCAGAGATGGTCTCACTGGCAAGTTCGGCACGGAGCTTGTCCACATCGGCGTCGGCATTCTTTTCAAGACGCGAGGCGATGGTGCGTTCAATAGCGGTGACTTCCATGCTGGAAGCAAGCCGCCCGTAATTGAGAAATTGCTCTGCTTTTTGTGCACCAAAGAGGGCCAGCCAGAAGACCAAGGTGAGTAGCAGGCTTGCAACCGTGCTACGCGTCAGCACGCCCATCAGGGCGCAGAAGCAGTACAGGTAACTGAAGAACACCACCACTACTGGAATAGCCAAGAACAGCCCCGGCTCCCATGCGCCGCCACGGATACCGATCACTAGAAAGCTAGCGATCACAAAGACGGCTGCTTGGAATCCGGCGAAGAACAAGCCTGTCACCCAGCGCGTCAAGAAGAGCCGCGAACGAGTGATCGGCTTGGACAGCATCATGTCGATCGAACCGTTGGCGATGAGCTCGGGCACAATGCTGGCGGTAGAGATCAACGCAAGAATGGCGGCGAGCCAGGTCAGCCAAATGTTGATTCCCAAGTCCTGGAAGATCAACTTGTAGAAGAGGTCGCGCGGAAAGAACAGCGTGTTGACAAACTTGCTGTTGAAGTGAAAGCCAAGCGCAGACACGCCGGCGTCATCAATACCAAGTGCGCCGACAATGGCGACCACCAGCACGCTGATGACCATGGCAAGCCAAAAGAGTTTGCGCGAGTTGAGGTCGCGGTACGCGTCGAGGAAGATCGCCAAAGTCTGCGTCATGAACGAACCGCCGGCGGGGTGGACGCCCGTTGCGCGCCGGGCATGGCACGGCCGCGTTCGTCAATCACGCTGCGGACAAAGAGATCTTCCAGTGTTTCGCGGGCGCGCTCGACGCGCGTGACGGTGGCGCCGGCGGCGCGCAGTGCATCAATTGCAGGCTGAATAATGGCAGCATCACGCGTCGGGATAACGAACGTGCGCAGCGCGGGGTCGACGACAGAGGCAAGACCCGCAACGGGACCAACGGCGGTCACCACCATGTCGGGCGCATGCATCGCTTCGATCTCATAGCGGTGACTTTCGTGCGTGAGTTCTTCGATGGTGCCTTGCGCAAGCGTGGTGCCTTGGTTGATGATCGCGACGCGGTCGGCCAACATTTCCACTTCGCTGAGAAGGTGGCTGTTCACCAATACGGTGCGACCTTCGCCGCGCAGACGCAAGAGCATGTCGCGAATTTCGCGGCGACCCACGGGGTCAACACCGTCGGTTGGTTCGTCAAGGACCACCAGCTCCGGGTCATTGATGAGCGCCGCAGCGATACCGATCCGTTGCTGCATGCCCTTTGAGTACATGGTGACGCGGCGGTTGCCCCATTCGCGCATGCCGACCAGTTCAAGTAGCTCCTCGGTGCGAGGGCGGCGAACCGCACGGGGAACTTTGCCGAGTGCGCCAAAGAAATCGATCACTTGCCGGCCAGTCAGGTACTGCGGGAATCGATGATGCTCTGGCAAGTAGCCGATGCGTGCAAGCACGGCCTGTGTGCCGGCAGGTTGACCGAGCACGGTGCCGCGCAGGGATGTGGGCCGCACCACGGTCATGATGATCTTGACAAGGGTGCTCTTTCCGGCGCCGTTTGGGCCAAGGAGCCCAAAGATCTCGCCCGCCTGCACGGCAAGCGAAACCCCGCGCAGCGCTTGCACGCCGCCGCGGTAGGTCTTGGTGACATCATGAAG
>JAPLMU010000181.1 GCA_026386795.1 Planctomycetota bacterium | reverse complement strand
CATCAACCCATGACTTACTGCGCTTTCTGATGCTGAGTATCGAATCAAATTCCATGAATGCACCCACGGTGCTTCCGCCGAGCCGCATCGCCACTGTCGCCAGGCGTGCGCATGAGGCTGCATGCTTTCTCTGGGTTGCTATGTTGCCAGTGGCAGTGGCACCGGAATCGCTCGCGTTCTTTGTGTTGATGGTTACCAGCGCAGCGCGCATTGTTGTTGACCCCGATACGCGCGGGAGTTTCCTTGGAGCAGTGCGTGTGTTGCTACCCCTGGTGCTGTTCTGCGCATGGGCGATGTGCGCATCAGCGTGGTCGCCAAGCGAATTTCTGGGAGCCATCAAATCCACGCCGTTACGCGCCACACTTGGCGTCATGGCCCTCGTCCCCATCATTGTGCGTCCGTGGCCCCTACTCCTGACCTTTGCGGCCAGCAGCACAGTGATGCTTGCGATTGCAGCGGTGCGCATTCTGGCAAATCCAACGCAGTTTGACCGTTATAGCGAGACCTTTCCAGGAATTGTTGGTTCATACAGCGCCACCTGCTTGGTGGCGGGCGCGCTGCTGGTGGGAGCAAGCGCACTGGTGGTTGCCGTGCAACGAAAGCGCTACGCGGCGTTGGGTGTGATTCCTGCCGCCATCGCAGCGATTGTTCTGCGTGCTGCAGGTAGCCGGGGGGGGACGGTAGCGGCACTCGTAGGGGCGGTGATTGCGTCCGTCACCTTGGTAACGGCGGGAAAGGTGCGTCGCTGGAGATTGGTAGTTGTCATCGCGCTACTGCTTGCCACTGGCGGGGCGCTCGTCTGGCAGTCCGCTGCCACGTCACGCATGTTGCCCATTCTGAATGGCAGCCCCGACCCAAGCACTACTGCTCATCAGGGCGATGAGATGGCATACATGATGGTGCGCGTGGCGGGAATCCGCGGCCAAATATGGTTCGTGTCCTTGTCACTCATCAGCCAGCGACCGATCCTTGGATGGGGAACCAAGAGCTGGAAAGACATATATCCGCAAGAATTGGCACGTGTCCGCTATGCGGTGGACGCAGGTGTCCCGATACGAAGCGGCTTGGCGCAAGAGCGTCACTCCCACAACGCCTTCCTTCAAACTTGGGTTGAACAGGGCGTTGTTGGCGTCACGCTCTTGGCATGGGTTCTGATTTCCTGTTGGCAACTTTCGCGCCGCGTGCCGGACGACCTGCTCCGCGCCGTTCTGCTGGGCATGCTCAGCGTTTGGGTGTGCAATGCCATGACGGGAGCACTGGTCACATCGCACCTGGCGATGGCATATCTTGGACTGATAGTCGTCACGGTAACGGCCGGCAGCACCGCCGTTCCCACTTTGCATCGAAAGTAACCACTGCCCATGCAGAGTGAAGGCGCAACTCCCGCATGCCCGCCAGTCTTACTTGTCGGCTTCAATCGCCCGGACTTGGTGAAGCGCACCATGGCTTCGATTGCCGCTGCTGGTCCGGCGCGCTTGTACGTGGCGTGTGACGGGGCGCGCGCGGAACGAGTGGGCGAAGCAAGCAAAGTAGCAGCTGTTCGTGAATGCATGCTTGCGCCCAGCTGGCCGTGCACCGTGCAGAGTCGATTTCTTGACCAGAACCAAGGCTGCATGCCCGCCGTCAGCGGTGCCATTGATTGGTTCTTCCAACATGAGAGCGCGGGCATCATCTTGGAAGATGACTGCGTTGCAGACCCCAGCTACTTTCCATTCGTCGCGGAACTGCTGCAGCGCTACGAAACCGATGAGCGCGTTGGAGCCATGAACGGCAGCGCATTTGCTCCCGCACAACTGCATTCCAGTGATTCCTACTGCTTCACGCGCTATCCCAATCCATGGGGCTGGGCCACTTGGCGCAGAGCGTGGGCACGCTTTGAGCGCGAGCCCGCCGATTGGAAACAAGCGGTCGCCGCTCCTGATTTCATCGGGCAATGGTGCAGCCCGCGTGCGGGCACCAAGTGGCGGCGACGCATGTTGTCAGCGCTGACTGGCGCTACTTCTTCATGGGCGTACCGATGGCACTACGCGATGTGGAAACACCAGATGCTGACCATTCAGCCGTGCAGCAATCTGATTACCAATATCGGATTCACCGAAGAAGGCACCCACACCACCGGATCATCTCCGTGGGCAAACCTGCCACTGCGCGCCATGGAATTCCCACTTCGCCATCCAACTTCCATCACACCTGACGATCACATCGATCGATTTCTTGAACGCTACAAGTACAAGTCCGGCCCGGCACTCACACGCCACTGGGATCGGTTGCGTTGGAAACTTGGCATCATGAGTCTTGCTGCAGCGCGTGGCGAACATGAGCGACGTGCTGATTGATGACTACGTGGCTGCAGGCCTGCGGGACTGCATGATTTCATGAATGCATGAGCGCACGAATGCATCACGCCATCACTTCATGTCAGCGCTTCACACGCGCCAGCCGCCGTCACCGAACCTCCAGCCGTCACGGCGCGAAGCATGGCATCCGCCGCTGCATCACCGCGTGAAAGCACCAAGTCGGTGGCGCGTCCCTTGGCGACCGTTAAACTCCGAAGTTCAGCAGCGTTCAGGCGTTTCACATCGTTCCAGTCGCGAAACTGCCAAACGGAATAATGCTCGCACAGTTGCGTGGCTAGGCCGGATAGGTCTTCGCCTGCATCGCGCAATCGGTCCGGACAGTATTCAACAATCGCGAGCGTTGCGGGCATGGCGTCAATCAACCGCGACAGTCCACGCAACACCCGCAGATCGGCGCCCTCAACATCAATCTTCAGGAGCAACCGATCGCCATGCGGGGTAATGCGCTCGTCAAGACGAACTGCCGGCACATCAATCACCTGCCACTCCGCAACGCGAACGGTCGGCTGCACGGTGGTGCTGGTACCAGACCCCCCGCTACTGATCCAAAATCGAATGCCTGATTCCGATCGATCCGATGCCGCGGATTCGATGATGATGAAATTCGCCTGGTCCGTGCGCTTTGCCAGGGTGCGATGAATGTATGGCCAAATGGATGGGTTGGCCTCAACACCAAACACTGCGCATCCAGCCGGATAGTGCGCCCCGAGCGCACACTCGCCATAATTGACGCCAACATCCACAACGGTAGTGGGAGCAAATTCACTCACTGCGCGCGCCCAAAAACGCTGCACTGCCGGCAGTCGATTTGTTGCAATCGCATTGAGCAACATCCGGCGCACTCGACCATCAAGTGGGTTCACTTCAATGCAACACTTGGTGAGTGGCAGCTCCACCTGCGTTGGATTCAGCGTGCCGAATGCTCGGCGGATTCGAAGATTGCGGCGGAAGCGGTTGAACATGTTGTGTGAATTACAACTGAAAGAACGATCAAAGGTGTACCCGAATCACTGCGGCTGAACATTGTTTGCCGTGCCCACTCGCTCCGCCATGACCGCCATGTCGGTCATTTTGGCCCGCTGTACTGCCGACCAGAAATGCCGAACCGCGGGAAGGTCAAGCATGCGCCGGACGTACTCCGGATTTCGCGCCACCACACTGCGCAACCGCTGCGGGTGGCGACTGATTCTCGTTGAGATTGACGCGCCCGACATCCGCAATTTCAATGCCGGGCAACCACGCGCGGAGGGCTGCTGACTTGGCTTGGTCGGTCAGGTCCGTGCGGAGTATCAATGTGTTGAAGCGCCCGGATACGCGCTGTTTCCAGCCTAGTTCCGTATCAAACGGCTCTGTCAGCGGGTTGAAACCCATGGTGGGCGCGTACTCGCGCTGCCACCAGACACTGGACGCTTCATGCGTGAACGTTGCAAAGAATCGGCGCGCCAATTCTTCTTCCGGCATCCAACGCGCGCTGCGCCAATGCGTGCGTAGCCAGTAGGCGCGGCCGAAGTACGTGAAGTTACTGATGTTGAACGCAATGGGATCGCGTACCAGCGAAACCACGCGAATGTCGCCCGCGTGGCGCTCCAAGAATCGCTGCGTGGTGCGCTGCTCGATCGCCTTGTGACGCATGCCGCCATGAACGGTGCTGAGCCGCGTACCAACGCCAGGCCAGAAGAACTCCGGTTG
>JAPLMU010000095.1 GCA_026386795.1 Planctomycetota bacterium | reverse complement strand
GCGCGCGTTGGCTGCGCGGTGGAGAGTGAGAGTTTCACATCCTTCCAGTCTTCGCCGGTGCGCTGCGAAACGAGCGCGTCGTACTCCACAGTGACGCCAGTGCGGTCGCCCGCAGCGCGCACGGCGTAGGCGGGCTCCCAGGTGGCGTTCCCTACAAGGTAAGTGAGTTCCACATCGACGGTACATGACTCAGGAATAGCCATCAGGACAAGAGCACTGCGCTCAGTGCGATCAGCGCCGCCGAGTGTTGCCAGTTGTTCAGTAGCCACTTGCAACTCGCGAGTGAGCACTTCGTTTCGCTCGTTCTGTTCGCGAGCGACGCCAAGAATTCGTTCCTTCTCTGTGTGAACAAACTCCAGTTGCTTGGCCACCGCGGCCAAGTCAACAGCTTGTGTTGCGCCATCGGCGCTCGCCGACGCGGTTGCGCGAATGCCAATCTGGTCAATGAGCTTGTCGTGTTGCACAAGGAGCGCGCGATCTTGCTTCAGAAAGTCAATCTTGCGGCTGAGCGTTTGCACCTTCTCTGCAAGCGCAATGCCTTCTGGTGAACTTGAAAATGCTACGCGTGGTGTTTGTGAGTACTCAACAGCAAGGAGCTTTGGGGCACTCTTTATTGTGGTTCCAGCGGCGGCATTTACTTTGGCTTGCAACGATCCCGCCTGCACAGCGGCTGGAAGATTGGAAATGCGCAACGACCAGAGCCCTTGCTTCAACTCGCGCTGAACGGAACGAGTGACGGCTGCGCGGCCGGGATAAAGCGTGACAGCTCGAATAGTGCCATTGTCAGATGCGTTCTGCATCGCAACATCTGGATCGATTGCCACCGTTGACTGCGCCATCGCGTGAGGCGCGCCAGTAAGCGCTGCAAGGGACGTGGCAATAAAGAGTGTTTGCAAAGTGTGCTGGTACATGGTGTGTCCGGTGTGGTTCGTGAATGCTGTTAGTCGGGCAGCGCAGTGATTTCAATGTCCTTGGCGCGCGTGGCTTGCACCGTCCACGTCACCGGGAGTGCTGCGGGGCCTCGGGCTGATGCTGGCACTGAAATATCCCATCGCAAGATGCCTGTCTTCTGCGGACCAGCGGCGTAGGTTGCATCTTTCGAAAGCGGAGTAGAAAGATCGGCGATCTTGATTTCTATTTTTTCGTTGCGGCTCTGAGCGCGCCGATCGAGAAGTTCCACCGAAATAGCGCGCCCCGTGCCGTTATCAAGCTTGATGCGATAGTTCCATGTGGTGGCGATGCTTCCACCAAACAGTCCGGCGGCGCCGGTCACCTTGGATACAACCTCGCGCGTGGCACGCACGGCGCGGTCGGGTCCAAAGAACACCTTGAAATCAGACTTGGGTGCAACGGAAGGCATAGCAGTTTCGCCAATGAAGTCACCGCCCATGAAGACTTGTGCAGTGCCAGGAAGCAACTGGAACGCGGACGCATTGGTCAGGTCGCCGCGCAGGAACACGCTGTCGGTGACCAACGGTTGCGCTGCGTAGACGAACTTGGCGTCCGGTTCAAACGAAGCGATGCGCGTGCGCTGCGAGCGCGTGCCGTCGCTCGGGACGGTGATGCGGCGCGGCAGTTCAAAGCTTGCTGCGATGCCCGCTTCAGAAACACTTGCGGTGCGCGCGAGTTGTTCGAGCACGGCGCCAGCGCGCTCGTCGTCGGCGTCCTCGGCAGCGGGGCTGCCTGGGGCCCCGCCGGTACCCATTCCACCGCCACCCGGCTCACGGTGCCGCCCGGGCTTTCCAGCGCTGCGAAGGCTGCGATCCTTGAACTTGTTCTCTCCCATCTCCATGCCGCCCACCATTCCGCTCCTATCTCCGGCAGCACCGGCGTACATGGGCTGCTCAATATCTACATACACGGGATCAACTTCGCTCGGTTGCGCAGCACGCACTGGATCGGCGGTGCTGAGGGAGACCCGCACATCCTTCCACTCTTCGCCGGTGCGCTGCGCAATCATGGCGTCGTACTCGATAGTGGCACCACTGCGATCTCCGGCGGCGCGAATGGAATACGCGGGCGCCCACGATGCCTTGGGCACCATGTAGGTGAGATCAAGATCAAGCGGCGCGGCTTGCGGGGCGGCGATCTTCACCACCGCCGTCCGTTGCGTGCGTCCGGCGCTTCCCTGTTGTGCAATCATTCGCTCGATCGCTTCGATTTCCTTCAATACGGCTTCTTCGCGCTCTGCAAGCGTGCGCGATGCTTCGATCACGCGCATTTTTTCGGCATTCACCCATGCGAGACCTTCAATCGCCTTCGCCGGGTCGGCTTTCGCGGTGCCGCCATCGGCAGTGGCATTCGCCGTGATGCGTGTGGAAACCTGTTCGACGTGGGCGCTGCGAGTGACGAGCTGTGCTTGGTCCTGCTTGGTGAATTCCAAACGTCGGCGCGCATCTTTAAGTTTCTCTGCGAGTGCGATTCCTTCTGCACTTCCTGAAAATTCGGTGCCGGGAGTTTCTTCAAATTCCACACCAAGGAGCCGCGGCCCGGATGGATTGGGGGCATCACCGGAGCGCACCTTCGCCTGCAACTGCGCGCCGTTCACACCTGCGGGAAGATTGGTAATGCGCACCGTCCAGAGTCCCTGTGTGAGGTCTTTATGGATGACGCGCGTGACGGCAGCACTGGTGGGGTAGATCACCACGCGGTCGATGGATCCGGCGTCAGATACCGTCTGCGTTGGCAGATCTTGTGCGACGGCGGATGTGCTCGCGGCAGAAGCAGCCAGCGTGGCGCAGGCAAGCAGCACCAAGGACGACACGGGGCGACGGACAGTGGCAATGCGATCGAATACGAGCACGGGTTTCCTCCGGCGCGCAGGGTACGCCGAGCCTGCCACCGAGGCGGGCTCGCGCCAGCGGTACTTTGGGAACCCAAGGAGATTTCCAGCGCTTTAGTCGAAATCTTCGAGCGCGGCGCGGGTTCCGGCGCGTGCCAAGAGTTCCGCGGCGCGTGCCGCGCCCGGAGCCGTGGAACTCTTCAACTGCTCCACCAAACGGCGGTTCTCATCGCGCTTCCGCAGGTAGCGCAACGACAACGCCGCCACCGCGTCTGGCTCCACGCCTTCCAAGAAGTTGACGCCCTCGCGGTAGACGATGCCCGAGGCAAGTCGCTTGGCGACCATCCAGTCGAGGTACGACTGCGGAATGTCGGTCCACAGGCGGTCGCCGGCAGTGTCCTGCAACTTCTGCGGGATGTGCTCACGAACCACCTGCTTGGCCAGTTCGCGGTCCGCTGGTGTCCAGGAGTCCATCGCGGCACGAATAGCATCGGCGGCCCCGTTGATCACCTTGGAGAGTTCTGTGGACAGCTCGGTCAGCGGAGTGTGCGGATGACGACGACCTTCCGCCATCAAGAGCTCCGCTTCAAAGCGCGCAAGCTCACGCAGTTTGACAAGCACTTGCTCCACAAACTCAGCCTTGATGGCCATGAAGCTCTTCTCGTCGAGCAACATGCTCGCGCCAATTTCATAACTTGAGCAGATCACGCCGCACTTGTTGGCACTGGAGTCCTTGAAGATCAGGCAGCCCGCTGCAAACAGTTCCTTGCGCGCGCCCGGGGTGAGGAAGAGATTGGCTCCTTCCACGATGATCGGAGCGGATGGTTTGCCGTCCTTTGTCAGGTAGTCGCGCCAATTACTTTCGTTGATGGTGGCAGGGCGGCCTCCACCCGGAATGAATGCATCGGCCTTGATTCGGTTGTGCAACGTGTTGCGAATCATCACGCCGCCCGGTGCTTCAACGGGAACTACCGCGCCGTGTTTGCCCAGTTTCTTTGGGTCAAACTTGGCAATCGGCAGCGCTTCTGTGAAGAGACGCAGCAGTTCCGTGTGATCAAGTCCATCCGGATCTTCACCGACGCCACTTCCATCGGCAATACCAACGATGCGAGCATTGCTGCCGTAATCGCGATTGAGGATGCGGATCATGTTGCCGGCAACGTCGCCGTCGGGACCGCCGGTGATCTTCACTGTGAACGGCTGCTTGCGCGGATCAATGCCGCGCGCGCGCAGTGCCACTTCGAGGAAGACATTGACGCCTTCGCTGGTGACGCCGTACACCTTGTGATTGATTCCAGCGCCGGGCTTCGAACTCATGAACGCATCGGGCATGGCGTACTTACGCGCACGAGCACGGGAGACGATCCATTCGATGTGATCTGGAGTGATGTTTTCATCTGGCCCCAAGTAGATGAGTTCGCGCGAGCCGAAGCGATCAACGAGTTGCTTGCGGACGGCTGGGTCATCGGTGATGAGGTCAAGCAGGCTGTCGACGAAACTCTTGACGCAGCGAGTGATGTCCGCCTCTGACTCCAAGAGGATTGCTGCCTTGGCGCCTCCCTCAGGAATATCCTTGTTTTTCTGCTGCTGCGCCCAGGAGAGTCCGTACACCTCGTCGAAGACGCGCTCGCGCTCGCGCGAATGTTGCGCGGCGTTGGAGGGTTTGACTACGCGTAGTCCGCCGCGGGCGATTTCCTTGAAGCGGTTGTGGAATCCGAAGTAGCCGCGACCGAATACGAAGAACGTGCCGTACGGAAGTTCCGGACGGCGATCGTCGCGCAGGTATGACGGATCGATCCGCATCGAGAGCCCGAAGCGCTTGGTAAGGAAGTAATTGGTTCGGAAGGTGGCTTCGAGTGCATCAAGGAGCGCTACCAAGATGGTTGCAGTTCCCTCTGGATCATCCTTGGTGCCGATGTCTGCACGCAGCGCGGCCGCACGCTTGTTGAAGTGTGCATCGTCAAGCGGCGCAGCGGGATTGAAGCGCGCTCGGAACAAGTCAGAGATCTGCCGGGTAATGGTGATAGTGCGTTCAGCAGTGGCAATGATGCGCTCAATTGCAAAGAGCAGCCGATCGCGGTGCACAAGCCGCTGGTGCGAGAGTGTGCAGAGAGCCAAGATCAGTTCGGCCTCATCAAGTGTCATTCCTTCGTGGCGATTTGCAAGCCAAATCGATTCGGAATCAATCCACTTGATACGAGTGAGGTCGTGGGCAACCTGCTTCCACGCGGCACTTGTGGTGTCGACGGACTTGCCGTCCTGAGTCTGAATCACGAAGCCGAGCAGAGTCACTGATCCATACGGAGGATCAGCCACTTGATCAAGGTATGCGCGTTGAATATTGATGCCACCGCGGCTGAGAACATGCGCGCAGCGCTCAAGCATGGTGCGGGCGCGTGCGTTGGAGAACGCAATCGTCATGCGCGTCAGTTGACCTTCAAGTTCCGGCTCAGTCTCGACGGCAGTGCCTTCGCTACCGCTGACCGACTGCAACAGAATGCGGTGCTTGTTGAGGCGATGCGGCGTGAGTGTTGTGATGTAGTCCGCGGCACAACCCGCAAAGTATGAGCGGATTGCGGTCTCGCTCCAGTCCTTGGCGTTCGTGTGCGCGAACGCAATGGTTGCCTTGAGTTTTTCCGCCTGCTCAGGCGTTGCGCCGGTGAACGGGGCGCGTTCGCCGAATTCAAATGTGTCAAGGACAATGGCGCCATCCTGCGAGCCGTGGATCTTTGCTGCACGGAGCGATGGACTCATCGGCAGCGAGCGCACCACTTCAGCCAACACGCCCGGTTTGTTGCCTTCGCGAATAATGGTCCACTGACGGCGGTCATCACTGTGCAGCGTGAGGTTCAGTGGTTGACCAGATGCGCGCGCGGCGATGATGGCGCGCAAGTGATTCGCCACATCCGCGGGCGAGGTGTCTTCGAAGTACATGCGCGGCATCTGCGCAACAAACCACGGAACGATCGCCTCAGCGGAGCGCTGGAAGCTCTTGCCAAGGTCACTGGCGAGCACCGTCGGATCCGGCACATTGTTGACCGGGGTGGTGCTTGAGGGGGCGGTTGCCGTTGGATTTGCGGGACGCATTCCGTGATTCATACCACGGGGGAACACGAAAATCGCTCGCGCATCCCTTGGAACTCCCCGGACCGGTGGCATTCCTGCGCTTGCCGATATTCTCTTTGGAGTCCCCCTCGGGATTGCCTCGTCAATAGTCGCCCATGATCATCGCTTCCATTGGTAATTTCGACGGCGTGCACCGCGGCCACCAGGCGATCGTGGCGGCGGCCCGTGCCGCGGCCGGTGCGGGGGGCAGGGTGGTGGCGGTGACCTTTGATCCGCTGCCAGTTGCCGTCCTTCGCCCCGATGCCGCGCCGGCCCGGCTGACGAGCGCCGCGCGCCGCGAAGCGCTTCTCCTTGAGTGCGGGTGCGATGCCGTCCATGTTCTCGATCCGCGGAGTGGAATTCTTACCGAGTCACCCGAAGGGTTCATCGAGCATCTGCGTGCCGAGGTCCCATTTGATGCGATCGCCGAGGGTGCAGACTTTCGCTTTGGCCGCGGCCGCAGTGGCGACGTGACAACGCTTGCCGCGATCGGTGCGCGCGTGGGCTTCAAGACGATTGAGGTGCCGGAGGTCGATGAAGCCCTGAGTGATGGCTCGATGATTGCAGCGCGCAGTACGGCAGTGCGCTGGATGTTGAGCATGGGTCGCGTGGCGGATGCGGCGCGGTTGCTTGGTCGCGCCCACGCTCTTGAGGGAGTCGTGGAGCGTGGCGACCAGCGCGGTCGCCTCTTAGGATTTCCGACCGCCAACATCATGACCACCAGCATGGCGCTGCCCGCCGATGGCGTTTATGCGGGGCGGGCGATTGTGGACGGCAGGCACTATCAGGCCGCCATTTCTGTTGGTACCAAGCCCACGTTTGGTAGTAACGCGCGGGTCTGCGAGGCTCATGTTCTTGGGCTTGACGCGGCACTCGATAGTTACGGATGGCCGATCGAGGTGCGCTTTGAGCGGTGGCTCCGTTCGCAGTGGCGCTTTCCGGGTCCGGATGCGCTTGTTGCGCAGTTGCGCGAGGATGTCGCGCGGACGGCGGCGCTCGCGTAGCGTTCCGCAAAGTAATGAAATCAACCATGGATTACGTCACCACTGTCACTCATGCCGAACTCGTCGCGCGTCTGCGCGCAGCGAAGCGGCCGTTCATTACCACGCATTTCAAACCGGATGGGGATGCCATTGGTTCGGTGCTCGCACTCG
>JAPLMU010000012.1 GCA_026386795.1 Planctomycetota bacterium | reverse complement strand
GGCCGAATCGCTCGCGCCCACAGAACTTGGTGCCGGTGCAAGCACATTCGTATCTGGCTACCGCATTGCATTCGTGGTCTTGGGTGCCGGCGTGCTGCTGGTGGCAGAGGCCATCACCTGGCGCTTTGCAACGCTCGGCGCGGCACTTGCCATGGGGCTTGGCGTGGTGGCAACACTCAGTGCGCGCGAGCCCGAACTTGCCAGCGGCACCAGACCAACGCTCACGGAGTCGCTTGTACAGCCAATCGCGCGGTTCTACTCAGCGTGGGGCGTGCGCGTGCTGTTCCTGGCCGCCTTCGTCTTGCTCTTCAAGTTGCCAGACCAACTTGCCACCAACATCACCACGCCGCTCCTGATGAAGGGGCTCGCCTATTCGGCGGAGTCGATTGGCTGGGTCCGCCAAGCGTTCGGCTTCGGCATGACCATTGTTGGTGCCGCTGCAGGTGGCTGGATGGTGGCGCGTCTGGGAATCATCCGCTGCCTGTGGATATTCGGCCTTGCACACTCGGTGAGCATTGCTGGGTTTCTTGCCCTCACACTCGCATACGGAGCCACTGTGCACGCAACGCCGGCAGCGCCGCCACCCGTGTGGGCGCTGATGCCGGCGATCGCGCTTGAGAACATCGTGATCGGAATGGTCACCAGCGGCTTCGTTGCATTCCTCATGTCAATCTGCGACCGCCGATATACGGCAACGCAGTACGCATTGCTCACGGCACTCATGGCCGCGGGCAATGCCGTGGCCGGGGGCATGAGCGGCGCCGTTGCCGAGGCTCTTGATTACCCGGGCTTCTTAATTGTGGCAATGTTGGCCGGAATACCGGGATTGATGCTGATCCCATTTGTGAAACCGCCAACAACTGCCTTGTAGGATGTCGGGCATGTCCGATGTCGTCACAGCCCCGGCACCCGCAGTCATCCGAACGCCTCTTACCTACAAAGATTCTGGCGTTGATATCGACGCTGGTGATGAGGTAGTCGATCGCATCAAGGGATTACTGAAGCGCACGCACGGGCCGCGCGTCATGGGTCAGCACGGCGCGTTTGCCGGCATGTTTCGGCTTGATTACAACCAGAAATTGTTCAAGAACAACTATCGCGACCCGGTGCTCGTTGGCTGCACCGACGGCGTTGGCACCAAAGTGCTCCTTGCTGCCGAGCGCAAGATCTATGACACGGTTGGCATCGACTGCGTGGCGATGAACGTCAATGACCTCATCGTTCAGGGTGCAGAACCGCTCTTTTTCCTTGATTATTTGGGGCTTTCCAAGCTTGATCCTGAGGCCACCGCCAAGATGATCGAAGGCGTTGTGAAGGGCTGCGAAATCGCCGGCTGCGCGCTCATCGGCGGTGAATGCGCGGAGATGCCGGACATCTACAAGCCTGGAGACTTTGATATCGCCGGCTTCTGCGTCGGTGTTGTGGAATTGGAACGCGTGGTTGACGCGGCTCGGGTCAAGAAGGGCGATGTGGTCATCGGTCTCCGCTCCTCGGGGGTGCATGCCAACGGCTTCTCGCTCGTGAGGCGGATCATCAAGGACGCTGGACTTGATCTCGACCGGATCTACCCAGAGCTTGGACCGGACCCACTCTGGAAGGTGCTGCTTGAGCCAACTCGGATCTACGCCAAGCCGATCATCAAGCTCTTGTCTGGGTACCGCAAGAAGAAAGTTGTCAGCGGGATGGCGCACATCACCGGCGGCGGCTTGCCCGGTAACCTCTGCCGGGCGCTCGGTCCGAAGGTCGATGCCGTCTTAGACCCGGCTGCCTGGTCTCCAAATCCGATATTCCCGTTCCTTCAGGAGCACGGCAACGTCACCCAAGAGGAGATGTACCGCGTCTTCAACATGGGAATTGGTTATACCCTCATCGTTCGTCCGACATTCGCCGACGCGGTGTGCACAAAGTTGGCTCGGATGGGGGAAACAGCCATGGTTATCGGCGAGATTGTTAAGGGAAGCGGCGAAGTTCGGATCTAAGTTGTCCAGTAACAACGCAGAAAATTCTCTCAATTTATCAAAATCTCATGTTGTGTTCCTCACGGATGACGCCATAGTTACCGACAGAACCATTCTTCCCATTTCCCATGACGGGGAAATGGCTTGGATTACGTTTATATGTATGTCAGGTTGGTCTTTACTCACTTAGTGTCGGTGGCAAGTCCACAGTGCCTGGCTTGCCATTGTCCCCGCATTTCGAGGCATTGAAGTCCACGTTCACATTTACAAGGATGAAACGAACCATGAGAAACACCTTCTACACCGCTTGCGCCGCGGCACTGCTTTTTGCATGTCCCGTCGCACTGGCCCAAGATGAATGCGCAACAGCGCCGACGCTCGTTAATGGCGTTGGTCAAGCATTCAACACCGCAACCGCAACACAAACGCTTCTGCCAGCTGTGACAGACGCGCTGTGCACCGGAACCTTCCTCAACTGGGGAACATCGCAAGATGTTTGGTTCAAGTGGACGGCGCCTGGCGCCGGCAGTGCCATCTTTACCACCTGCTACGCGGGCTCATACGACACATCCATGGTTCTGTACTCAGGTAGCTGTGCTTCGCTCGTTGCAGTCGGTTGCAACGGCGACGGCCCGGCTGATGCTGGATGCCAGAACTTCTACTCGAAGATCACTCAGGCAGTGACCTCGGGAACCACCTACTACGCCCGCATCGGTGGCTATAACGGCGCAACTGGCGCTGGTCAGATCACTGTCAACTTCACCCCGGCTACTTCAGGCTGCCCAGGTACCGGCGATTGCGGTCTCGTGCATGCCACCCCAGGTTGCCTTGATGCAACTTGCTGCAGCTCAGTCTGCAACCTCGATCCGTCGTGCTGCGCGACTTCGTGGGTCCAGGGCTGCGTTGACCTCGCTGTCAACCAGTGCGGCATCTTTATCTACAACTGCACCCCAGGTGCACCTGCGAACAACTGCGCCACCAGCCCAACCTTGGTGACTGGTGATAGCAGCAAGCCCTTCAACAACATTGGCGCCACTCAGGATGGACCGAACTACGGTGCCACCTGCGCTTCCGGCAACAACGAGTGCAACAACGATGTTTGGTACAAGTTCACGGCAGTCGCCAACGGCGAAGCAACTGCATCGAACTGCGGTACGACGACCATTGACACGAAGATGGCCATCTACGACATGGGTACCAACCCAGCAACCTTCAACTACAACACGCTTCCAAACGTGATGGTTGGTTGCAACGATGACGGCGCTAGCGGCACCTGCAACACCACTGGTGGTCAGCCGTACGCTTCAAGCCTCACGGTCAGCGTCTCGGTTGGTCACACCTACCTGGTGAACGTTTGCAGTTACACCTTGGGCGACACCGGCACTGGCTCGGTCCTCTTCAACCTGCCCGAGCCATGCTCGCTGCCGTCCTACACGACTGCAGAAGTTGAGACCTGTGGACAGGCCATCAATAACGGCTGCGTGAGCACCGTTGCCCAGTACCAGTCCATCAATGTGGCTGTGGGAACCCCGACGACCATCGGTGGCACCTTCTATGCCAGCGGTGGTACCCGTGACGTTGACGCGTACGTGTTCACCATTCCAACCGGCATGACGGTGACCGCTCAAGCTTACAGCGCATCGAACGTGGTTATGACGCTTTACAAGGGCCTTCCCTGCGCCACGCAATTCGTTGCGAGCGGCACCGGTTCATGCCCACGTACTTTGGTTTACTGCCTCCCAGCGGGCACGTACTCGATGTATGTCGCTCCGTCGGCCTTTGACCTGAACCCATGCGGTAATGGTGTGTTCAACAACTACGTGTTGAAGCTCACCGCTGATACAAATGTCTGCCCAAGCTTCGGTGACACCTGTGCTTACACAGTTGCATCGACGGTCACGCAGAACACGGATCAGACGATCACCGTCTACAGCCGTGGTTGCGTGCTCTACTGCGGTACGCCTGAGAGCCGTTTCAGCACTGAAGTCAAGATTGCTCGTAGTTTCCCTGGTCTGACCAGTGGCGCGCTCGGATGCGTGACCCTTGGCGTGTCCAACGTTGACTACGGTACGGACGGTGTTGCGTATGCAGGATCCCCATTCACCGCGAAGATCGGTCTCTACCGCGATACAGATGGCGGCGATCCGGTTGGACCGGAGTTGGTGCTCATCTCTGAGAAGAGTTTCGCAGTTCTCGGTGGAAACGGTTTGCTCACCTGGAGCCTTGATGCCCCACTCAGCCTCGCTGGCAATACCAACCCGATCGTGGTTGTTATGAGTGCGCCCATCGCTAGTGGCTGCTCCGCCGATACCAACCAGGTCTTCGGTGGAGTTGGTGGTGCAGGTTCGACTGCTCCTTGGTACGTGCAGAGCACTGACCCCAATAACATCTGCGACAGCGGTGGCGTGTTCGTCCCACAGGTCGACCAGACCAACCAGTGGATCGTCAGCCTCGGAATGGTGCAGACCACTCCGCCGTGCCCAGCTGACCTTAACAACGACCATGTCGTCAACGGTGCTGACTTGGGTCTTCTCCTCGGCTCATGGGGCGCTTGCCCCGGCTGCCCAGCCGACCTCAACCATGACGGCATCGTGAACGGTGCTGACCTTGGTCTGATGCTCGGTTCATGGGGACCATGCCCGGTCTGATGTGAATGCACCCCGCTGGGTGGGGTGACTAAGTTGAGTTCTGCGTGGCCCCCGGATTCGTCCGGGGGCCACGTCTTTTTTCAGTTCTCGTCGCGCCAGCGTCGGCCCTGCTTGCGCTGGGCATCCTTCTTCTTGCCTTCCAGTCGGCGCTGGACGCTGCCCCAAGTTGGCTTGGTCTTCTTGCGGACTTTGGGTCGGATGGCGGCTTGCGAGACCATGGTGCGCAGTCGCCCCTCGCACGCTTCGCGATTCTGCAATTGGCTGCGGTGAAGGTCACAGCGGTAGAGCAACTCTCCGTCGCCAACCAGAACGCTGATGGCGATGGCGCGCAGACGTTCGAGGGCCGCATCGTCAAGACCGCCGATGTCCACCGCGCGGACCCGGAGAATGGCGGCGGTGCTCGCCTTGTTGACGTGCTGACCACCGGGACCGCGGGCGGTTGTGAAGCTCCACTCCATGTCTTGAGGGCGAACCCATGTGCCGCGCCCAAGATCGACCGCCCCGGGCGGTCGCCGTGGCTTCGGCGGTGGCGGTGGGGGGCTCGATGGGTAGGCTTCCGTCATGGTGACGATCATTGTCGCATGTTGGGTGATGATGCAGGCTGCGAAGCCTGTTCAGTCGACTGTTCCGACCACTTCGAAGTCGACGGCATTGCCTTCATCGGCTTCTTCGGCGCCGGGCGCGATTCCCCCGATTCCATCGGCAGCTCGGATACTTGGCGTGGACGAAGCGCTGGCCGTGACCGCCGATGTTGGCGTCTGGGTTCCTCGGCTCACCGGCACCGCGCAAGTTGGCAGCGGCGGCACATCGTTTGACTTGAATGATGACTTGGCAGTTGAGGGCGGCAGCGCTGGGGTTGCTGGCGAGTTCGCGGTCACCATTGGTCGTTGGCGTGTGGGGGGGATGGGATTCTCTGCATCGACTTCCGGCAATGAGAGCGCCACGAAGGGCGGCACCTTCGGCGACACGAATATTTCAGTGGGCGACCAAATCAAAGGCAGTTACAGCGCATGGATGGCCGGCGCGGAAGTGGGGTACGTGGTGTACCGCCCGAGTGCTGACGAGCCGTGGGCGTGGAGTGATGAGGGTGACAACCGTGACGCAGCGTCCAAGGCGTACGGCGCGAACGGGCGTCCGCTCTTTGATCCGCAGTTCCTCTTGCTCGGCGGCGGGTTGCTCTTCCACTATGACCAGACGGTGGAGAATGTCACTGATCCGAGTTCGTCCAGCTTTGATCGGACTGTCGGATGCCTGTACGGCGGAGCGGGCATTGACGTGCGCATCGGCTTCGATGGTCGGGTGCCGCTCGTGCAGGATCTGCGGATCTATGCGAACGCCGGGGTTGGGCCATCGATTCCTGACGCGGACATCATTTGGTTACTGCGCGCTGGTATTGCGTTCATGATTAATGAGAACATTGGCGTGGAGTTTGGGTACCGGCTGTTCGATTTCAACTTGCAGGATGGACCATCCACGGTCGACGCCGGTCTGCGCGGATTATTTGGTGGCGTTTCGGTCCGCTTCTGAGGAGGAAGCATGGCGCGGAGCAATCTATTTCTGCGCGCCAAGATCCGGCACATTGTCCTGACGCGGACGGCAGACCGTCTCACATTCGGGCTGTTAGGTCGACGCCATCGTTCGCAGCCGATTGAGGTGCGATCGGTGGAATTGTGCATTCCGCATTGGCCGAAACCGTATGACGGAATTCGGATTGCGCATCTGACCGACTTTCATTTGGGGGAGTTGATGCCGGTGGAACTGGCGCTTGATGTCGTGGAGCGCGTGGCGTGCCTGAAGCCTGACATGGTGGCATGTACTGGCGATATTGTGGACTTGGATTTGCATGGAATGGGCGCCGAGGAGTTGCTTTCAGCCATAGGATCAATGGAGGCGCCGCTGGGGCGGTTCTTGGTGCTTGGCAATCACGATCATCTTGATGATGGGCACATGCTTGCAGCCATGGCTTCCATGCGCGGCATGCAGGTGTTGCATGGCGCGGTGGTGCCGGTGGGCGGTGCGAGTGATCCGCTGTTGGTTGGCGGTGTTGATTGGGCCAGCACGGTGCGAGCGCTTGACCAGCGCGTTGCTGAATTGCCGCAGACGCCGCATCTGTTGTTGGCGCACAACCCCAAAGCATTTCATGCCGCGGCGCGCCGTGATATTCCGCTCACGCTGAGTGGACATACGCATGGCGGACAGGTGGCATGGAAGGGCAAGCCGCGCGCGAATGTTTCGTTTGCGCGTCGATTGAGCGCGGGTTTGTACGAGCGCAAAGGATGCTCGCTCTTTGTGAGTGTCGGTGCGGGCGCGTGGTTTCCATTGCGGGTGCATTGCGCGCCCGAGGTGTTGGTGATTACGGTGCGGCGGAGCTCGGGGCGGTGAATTCCGGGGATGCGGCTCGTGTGCGCCAACGGGGCAGCTTCCGAAAATAGGGGGGCTAGAGTGCTCTCATTGATGATTCGGGCAGCGTTTGCTGTTGGCGACATCGGGAGGGATGGGGATTGAGTCGAGAAACTTGTCCCGATTCCGGAATTTGTGGCAAACTGATGTCACAAGGAGTCACTACTCATGACTGACACTGCCGCTTCTACCACTGCCGCTTGCTCCACATCCGCCTCTTGCTGCTGCCCGTGCGAAGGTCGCATCAAGAAGTTGGAGAAGACTGTTTGCCGAATTCGCTTGTGGCTGTTTATCTCGCTGGGTGTACTGATTTTGCTGATCGGTATCGGCATTGGCAAGGGCAATGGGCGTGATCGCGATGGTGGCGATGGGCGTCGTGAGGAAGTCCGCCGCGTCGAGATCATGGGTGGGGCGATGCCGGGGGATCTGATGATGGGCGGGCCAATGATGGGCGGCGGAAACATGCAGGGCGGCCCTGGCCAGCAGCGTGGTCCGAACATGGGCGGTGGCCCCGGCCCTGGTCCGCAAGATGGCGGGATGCGCGGCGGTCCTGAGCGTCGTCCAAACATGGGCGGCGAAGGACGTGGCGAAGACGGTCCGAAGCAAAAGAAGCGCGGCAAAGATAAGGACTGACGCTCACGGAGCGGGATGCATCCGTTCCATGTTGGCAACTTATGCGTAGTGCTTGCCGAAGCGATTCGCGATGAAGTCGCTGAACGCTACATCTTCGTTGCGCACGATTCCGTGTGATGGAAGCTTGCCGTCGCGCAGGAGATCAAGAATCGCAGTGATGCCACAGGCGGTGGTGATCTGGATGGCAGTCCAATGGTGGCCGCCGATCTCCTTGTGCCGAACGATCTTGGCGTAGGTGCGTTCGGTGTGGCGACCGCCGACGTCGCCAGTGGCGCTGACGAAGATGGCGACGATGTCTTGCGCCGTGGTGGGAAGGGCGCGCTCGAATGCGGCCTTGAGTTCTTCGCGGTGCTCGCGGAATCCGAGGTCCCACAGCAGCAGCTTGAGTATCGCGTTGTGACCGGGATAGCGCATTGTCTTGTAGGACAGGTGTTTCACCTTGCCTTCAAGCGTGGTCGCAAAGGTTCCGAGTCCGCCAGAGGTGTTGAATGCTTCGAATTCGATGCCGTCAATCATCATGTGCTCAAGACCTTCAAGGGCGGGCACCACGGTGACTTGGCCATCAACGACGGCTTCGCACGGCTGGATGTACTCGTTGATGAGCCCATCGGTGGACCAGGTCAAGTTGTATTTGAGGGCGTTGGATGGGAATTCGGGAAGCGCGCCAACGCGCATCTTCACTTCGTGCATTGCGCCCATGCCTTCGATGACATGATTGGCGGCGATGGTGATGAATCCAGGCGCCAGTCCACACTGCGGAATGAACGCGGTCTTGGCGCCCTTCGCCAATTCCATCACCTTCTTCGTGACGGCAACGTCTTCGGTCAAGTCAAGGTAGTGAACGCCGGCAGCCTTGGCGCGTTCGGCGATCATTGGATTGCAGAAGAATGGCGCGCAGCTCACCACGGCCCATTGTCCAGCGAGCGCTTTGTCGATGGCGGCGGTGTCGTCAAAGCGTCCATGCATACCTTTGGCACCCGGGGCCAAGGCAAGTGTTTCTGCGATGGACTTCTCATGCGAGTCCATCACCAAGACGTGGTAGTCACCGCAGCACTGCAGGAGACTTGCAACCATGCGACCGATTTTTCCAGCACCAAGGACGAGGACATTCTTCATAGGGCGAGGCCGTGTATCTATCGATTGACGAATGAGAGTGTGAGTGCGAACAGCAGTGATTATGCCGGTGAAGAAGCGATTGATTTACCGACTTCTTCCATCAATTCGCCCATGGTTTCTGGACCAAAAGAGAACTTGAGTCCGGCAGCTTTGAAGAGGGTTGGCAGGGGCTGGCTTGAACCAAGTGCCAAGCCCTTCTTGTAATTTCCGAGAGCATCGCTGGGGTTCCGCTTTGCTTGCATCCACATCTGCAGTGCACCAAGTTGCGCGATTCCGTACTCGATGTAGTAGAAGGGAAGACCGAAGATGTGGAGTTGGCGATGCCACATGGTTTGCAATGATTGCTCGTGGCCAGACCAATCAATGGCGGATCCGAAGCGGTCATTGAGGTGCACCCAGTATTGTTCGCGATCTTTGCGGGTGTGCGTGGGGTTCAAGTAGACCCAGTGTTGGAACGCGTCGATGGTTGCGATCCAGGGGAGCATGGTGCTGAGCGACTCAAGATGGTCGCGTCGTGCACGTGTTGCGTCGTCGGATGAGTAGAACTCTTCGAGGAACGGGAAGGTGAGCAGTTCCATGCTCATGCTCGCCACTTCTGCAAACTCCATCGGGCTGCTTCGGTATGAGACGAGTGGATCATGCGCACACAGCAAGCTGTGGAATGCGTGGCCAGCTTCGTGCACCATGGTGATGACGTCGCGGTGTAGTCCGGCGGCGTTCATGAAGATGAATGGCGAACGGCTGCGTTGCCGCTGGTATTGGTAACCGCCGGGTGCTTTGCCCTTGCGGCTCTCAAGATCGAGGCAATCGCCGTGGCGCATGCTGTCAAACATGGTGCCGAGTTCGGGATCCATGCGGTGGAAGATGGCGCTGGAGCGATCGACGAGTTCCTCGGCGCCGTCGAAGGGCTTGAGGGGGGCGCGACCGTGCAGGTCAACTTTGAGGTCCCAGGGCTTGAGAGCGGGAATTCCAAGCACTTTTGCGCGTTCCGTGTTGAGCTTTCGCAGCAGCGGCACGCAGACTTTTTCCGCGCCTTCGTGGAAAGTTGCGCAGTCGGCTGGCGTGTAATCAAATCGCTGCAGGCGAGCGTGTTGGAAGTCACGGAAATTTGGGAATCCGGCGTTGAGCGCCATTTGATGGCGGTGCGCGAGCATGTGATCAAAGAGGTCATTGATGCGATCGACATCATTGAGGCGGCGCGTGGAGACCGCTTCCCAGCTGGCTTGTCGGCGTGGGCGATCGGTCTCTTCGAGGTAGCGCGCCATCTGTGGGAGCGTGCGTTCTTCGCCGTCGAACGTGACGGTCATAGCGCCATTGATTTCGCTGTACTTCTGGTCGAGCTTGGTGACTTCGGTCTCGATCGGAATGTTTGCTTCGCAGAACATCTCAACGGAGCGGCGCAGGCTGCGGAGTAGGACGCTGTAGCGCTGCGGATCGAGTTGCTGGGCAAATGGGCACTCGGCGACTTTACGATCGAGCGCGAAGCCGACCTTCTTGAGTTCCGGTTCCACATTCTCAACGAACTCGAGGTAGCGCTTGCGCGCGAGTTCGTCATCGGTGTGGCGCGTCATTTGGATATAGAGATTCGCGGCGGACTCTTCGGCGGCAGCATCGAGTTCGCTGCGGTCAAGAAGAAGGCGCTCGAGCGCAGCGCAATCATGAATGGTGCGACCAACGAGCTGTGAGTAGTAGGGCTCAAGCGTGGGCCACTTGCTGCCATCGATGACGGCGGGAACAAAGGTGGAGGCGGGAGGATGTCCTGTGGTGGCGGTGCTTGTGTTCATGTTTGAATTCCAAATTTGCCGTGAAGGGGTAATTGTAGTCCGCTCGGGCGGACCTAACTTATTGGCCCGGTGTCGGAGGCGTAGATGGACGCTGCGAATCTGTGGCAATTAGTGCCCGCGAGCAGTGACCGCGATGGCTGGTAGACCGGCGCGTGTTCGCACGAGTTCGGCGATCAGGTCTGCTTCAAGGCGTCCAGCGCATAGAACAAAGAGCGTGCTTCCGCTTCCGCTGACATGGACGGTACGGGCGGTGGCTTCTTGTACTTCTGCGATCTCGTCTTCAAGGGCAGGCGCGGCGGCGATGGCTGCCGCAGCAAGGTCATTGAAGGGCGCGTCATGCGTGAGTGATTCCATCGCGGCGAGTGCTCGAACCCGGTTGGACTGCAGTGCGGCATCGGGGCGGAGCACATCAAACTTTCCGTAGACGGGACCCGTCGGGCACGAGATCGATGGAAACGCGAGCACGGCGTGGATGTCAGGAAGTTGGTCGTGATGTTCAAGTTGCTCACCAAGACCTTCGACGATTGCGCTGCCGCCGCGAACCAAGAATGGCACATCACTGCCGAGCCCGCGGGCGATCTCGGCGAGTGTTGTTGCGTCGAGTTCGAGATCGAAGAGTTCATTCACGCCGCGGAGCATGGCGGCAGCATTGCTTGATCCGCCGCCGAGACCGCCGCCGACCGGAATTCGCTTTTCGAGTTTCATTCGAAGCGGGAGTTTCCGCCCGACATGACGTTCGAGTTCGAGATGGGCTCGCACGGCGAGGTCAGTTTGGATGGGCCAATCAATCAGCGACGTGCGGGGCGCGTCGGGGGCCCAGATGATTGCATAGAGCGAGTCGCGTCCTTCATCAAGGCGACGGAGATGCAGGTCATCCGCAAAGTCGGTGGTGACCATCCAACTTGCGATGGGGTGCATTCGATCCGCGTTGGGCGCACCAACCGAGAGCGCCAAGTTGAGCTTGGCAGGAGCGCGCACAATAATTTCGCGAGGATCGGACATGGCACGAAAGGTTACCCCCGTAAATAGGTGCCGTTCACCCCTGTCCCCAATTTCGCCGTTGCGCGCGGGACCCTCGGACGCGGACGGCCGCGCTCAGCGGGCGTCCTCGTAAGGCGATTGCGGGCCAGTAAGAGGCCGTGATCGAAACCGCGCATCCTGGCCGCACTCGTGCCTCCTACACTTTGTGGATGCTTTGGCAGCCCGCATTGCCCGATACGTACCTGCACATGACCGACGCCGACCTCGCGGCGGGGATTCGTGCGCGCAAGAAAGAGCTCGGTCATCGATTGTTGATTCTGGGGCACCACTATCAACAGGATGATGTTGTTCAGCATGCTGACCTGACCGGCGATAGTTTGAAGTTGAGCCAGATGGCCGCTGAAGAAGCAGAGCGTCGTGGCAGTGAATGGATTGTTTTTTGCGGCGTGCATTTCATGGCCGAGACAGCGGATGTCCTGACAAGCGAGCGCGTCAAGGTGGTGCTTCCTGATCTTTCCGCTGGATGTTCCATGGCCGATATGGCGCACTATGACGATGCGGTTGAGGCATGGGGTGCCATCGAGCGTGCGACAAAGGGAACGAAGGATCGCGTTGTGCCGATCACCTATGTGAATTCAAGCGCCGCTATCAAGGCCTTTGTTGGTTCGAAGGGCGGCGCGTGCTGCACCAGTTCGAATGCTTCGCAGGTGTTTGATTGGGCACTCGCGGGTGGAGATACGCCGCTTGCGAAGGGCGAAGTGGTGAAGATTCTCTTCTTGCCGGATCAGCACCTCGGTCGCAATACTGCGAAGCGCAAAGGATTTGTTACGGAATTTGATGCAAACCCGGGCGCGCCAGCGCAGACGGCGCTGTGGAATCCAAAGAAGGAACAAGGCGGTCTCACTGATGCGGAGATTCGCGCCGCGCGCGTGTTGCTGTGGGCAGGTCACTGCAGCGTGCACAAAATGTTCCGCCCCGAGCATGTTGATGAGGTGCGAGCGGAGTTTGTCGATCGCGGTGGCATCACTGTGATCGTGCATCCGGAGTGCTCGCAAGATGTGGTGGACGCGGCAGACATGAGCGGCTCTACCGAACACATCATTCAGACCATTGAGCGTGCGAAGCCAGGTAGCCGATGGGCGGTTGGCACAGAGATTCACTTGGTGAACCGGATCGCACAAGCCGCAGCCGCGCGTGATGTATTTGTGCGAATCCTTTCGGATTGTCAGTGCTTGTGCACAACCATGTACCGCATTGATCAACAGCACTTGCTTTGGGTGCTCGATGGAATCGCTGAAGGCCGTTCTCCGAATGTTGTTCGGGTGCATCCGGAAGCTCGGGCGCTCGCGCGTGTGGCACTCGAGCGGATGTTGCGCCATTCGGGGGCCGCTCAGGCTGGCTCTGTTCACAAGCGCGCGGATGGGGCGGCAGCCCTCGTAGACTGACGGAGTGAACGAGCAAGCGAATTCTCCAGTCAGTCCCGCGTCCGCACCGCGTTCAAGCATGAAGCGCACGCTGGCGATCGCCGGCGCAGCCATCGTTGCGGTTGTGTTGGCTCTCGTCGCATTGGCGCCCACGCTCGTCAGCTGGGGGCTGTTCCGCGGAACAATCATTGGCGCTGTGTCCGGCGCAGTGAATGGCACCGTGACCGTTGACGAACTCAGCGTCGGTTGGTTTAGTGGCGTGAAGGTGCGAGGATTTGTGATTGATGACTCTGCATCCGGAAATCGCGTGCAGGCGGATGTATCAGCGGAACAGGGTGTTTGGAAGTTGATGACATCCGGCGTCGCTGGACTCGATGTGCATGTGGCAGGAGCGGTGAAGACGCGGCGGGAAGCGGACGGAACACTCACAATCACCCGCTTACTTAAATCATCTGCTTCATCGAAGCCAGTCGCGGGCGAAAAATCCAGCAGCACGACTCCGGGAAGCATCCTTCCAGCGGGACTTGATGTTCACGTGACGATCGATGGAATTACAGTCGAGATCCTTGAAGAGGGCGGCGCGACATACGCAGCTCTTCGTGACTTCAAGGGATCTGCTCGACTCGTCACGGGTGGCGACGCGCAGTTGACGATCACAGCTCGTACGGAAGTGCAGGGCACAACGGGCGGGATTTCAATCGATGCATCGGCGCCTGGGCTGTTTGACGCAGCAGGTGCATTGCACTTTTCCGGCACGCCAGTCACAGCAAGCATCAAGGCAACTGATGCGGCAATCGGAGCGGCCGGGCTTTCCATCCTCATTAATGAGCTGAATGTGAGTCTCAAAAGTACAGATATCACAGGCGCAATCAATGCGGATGTAACACTACGCGCCGCGCTCGACGGGCAACCGGAGAGTGCGCTGAGTTCCACGCTGCGCTTTGATCGCCTGCTGTCCGCAAGCGGTGAGCCAATCTTTGATCTTTCAGCCATCCATGGATCGGTGCATGCCGAAGCCGTTCCGACCGCGCCTTTTGAGCGGTTCATTACCGGTAGCGGCGCGGTGCTCGCTCGTGATATTGGTAAGCGCGTTGAGTTCAATGCCACTTTTGCTGACGCAACTGGCGGCGCCATTTCTATTGAACTTCGAAGTGACATCGTGACCGCACGCGCGGAGGGTTCGATCGATCCGAACACGCGCGCAGCAACACTGCGAACCGTTGACGCAGATGCAACGCTCGCGCCAGCATTGCTCGCAGCACTTGGCGACATTGTTGTCACTGCGCCAGCGCGCATGTCGTTGCGTGCAAAGGATGTTGCTATCCCTGCAGCTGCTGCAGATGGATCATTTCCGTCGGATCAAGTTCGGCTCGATGCGGTTGTCACGCTCGCGCTCGCTGGCTTGCAGGTGCCTGGCGCGGACGGTCATGTCCCCCTTGATGTTTCGGAACTACGCGTAACGGCGAAGGCTGCTCCACTCGGGAGCGGGTTGACGGTGGATTTGTCGGCTGTTTCAGCGGCAGGCGGCGCGCAGGGTCCTCTTCGCGTCACGGCAGCAATTCAACGCGGCGGCGCATTCGGAGTGAACGGCACGGTGCACGTAGCTGCACTTCCGTGTGCATTGCTTCGACCATTCATGCCCAAAGATCTCCCGATTGATCTCGCGCAGGATGTCGGTGCATCGATCAGTTCCCTTGATGCAACAATTGGTTCGAGCGATGCGCCTAATTTCTCGTTGGCGTTCGAGTCTGCCAAGGTGGCGATGTCAATGCAGGGGGTTGTGCATGCGGATCGATCGATTCATCTTTCCAAGGGCGCAACGGTCACGATGCGCGCGATTCGCCCTGCGCTCGTTGCAATGTCTGGAGTGACTGTGAATGCACCGCTTGATGCGGCTGTGACAATCGACGCGCTCTCGCTTCCTGCCCCGAAAGCGTTCGCCGTTTCTGCGTTGGGCATTGACGCTTCGGTTGTTGCGAGCAAGTCTGGCGGCGGCGTCATCAGCGCAACCATCGGTAGCGGCGACGGCGCGCGCGTGCTGGCGGTCGACGCGCTTCGCGTTACTGTGAAATCAGAGGCGATCGGAAGTGCAATACGAGCGACGGTCGAGACAAAGGTTGACGGCATTGCAGTCAAGGCGAGTGCCGATGCGCGTGGTCTCAAGTACTTGGCAGCCAAGGACATTGAAAGTGCTGCGCTTGTTGCAGATGTCCAATTGACGGGCATTCCATCGGAGCGAATCGCGAAGGAAGTTCCATCCGCAGCAAAGATCATCCGCGAATTGATAGCGGGAAATATGGACGTTTCGCTTCATTACGAGGGATCGACGCTCGATGGCAAGGGACGCGTGGCAGTAAAGTCCGCAGGAGTTGAAGTCACGGCAAATGCAGTTCTTTCGCGGGAAGCACTCGCTGTTGACGCCGTGGCTTCTGCCGAGATCTCACCCGCACTATTGGCCGCTGCCGCTGCGGATGTTCCTGTGAAGCTCGCCGCAAGCACTCATGTTGATGTGAAGCTCGACAGCGTCACTATGAAGCGAACCATTCCGTGGGAGTTTGCGGCACCGGCTGCTGCTCACGCCGTTGTGCGGATACCGGCGATGGTGGTTGCTGAAGTTCCGGGCCTCGCTTCTGACATGGCGCTGTCAGACACGGTCCTTGATGCCAATGTTGCGCTGAGCCCAACGATGTCAGCGCGGGGCACGCTCGGGTCGAAGGTTGCCGCGCGGAACGGTAGTAAGCGCGTACCAGTGGCGCCGCTTAACGCACACTTTGCGTGGACTGATGCTGGAACAAAGCCAGCATCCTGGTCCGCCGATGTTGTTCTCGATGGCATCAAGGTTGACGGTCTTGCCATCCTCATTGATATCGACGATGCCATGCGCAAGGAAATCGGCGACGGTGCGCGGATTTCCGTGAAGGGCGCGAATATCGGTGCCAGTGGAGTTTCCTTTGAAGTGGAATCGACGCTTGAGCGGTTGAAGGCAAATCTCAACGGTCAATTTGTGGATGGCGTTCTCTCGTTGGCAAACAGTGCCGTCGATGTCACCATTCCTGCTTCGCGCGCTACGGAAATGCTCAATGCGCTTTCCAGCAAGCCCGCGCCAGATGCAGCGTCTACACCGGGCGCAAAGAAGGATGCTCCGGTATGGAAGCAGGTCAGCGCAGTAGCGCTTGTTGCCACCATTACCAATTTCCGCATGAAGGTGGGAGGCGACGCAGCAGTGCCGGCCGCTTCGAGCGCCGCCAGTCCGGCCGCGAGCGCTGAGCCGCGCGTGGTTCTGCCAGCAGGGTTCGCTGCAGTTGTCAGGCTTGACATGAAGCCGGTGATGCTGGTGCCCACGAACGGCGAGCCAATCACCGTTGAATCGGTGTCGGTGGCAATCAATGCTCCTGGCCTTGATAAGCCAGCGGTCGTGAAGGCAACTGCGTCGGTCGCTGGAACTGGCGGACAGCGCGTTCCGATCGCACTCGATGCAACCGTCACCGATTGGGCGTCTGCTGACGGAGCGGTTCTCCTAGAGCGAATCCGAGTGGATGGAACACTCAAGGCTCCACGCGCTTCCACGCGTGTAGTTGGTGCGGTGCTCGGAATGGGGGCTGAACTTGAAGAGGCGGTCGGCCCGGACCTGAGCGTTGATGCATCGGTTGTTTCTTCCGGTCCTGGCATCGCGACGGCGGCGGCATCGATCAACAGCAAATTTGTGAACGTGAAGGCGCCGCAGGTTTCCTTGAAGAACGGGGTTGTCACCGTGGTTGCTGCGCAGCCGGTGACGGTTGACTTCATCCCTTCGGAGCCTTTGCGGCGGCGTTACCTGGCGGCCATCAATCCGGTGTTCCGTGATGTCCGTCTTGCTGATGAGAAGAAGCCGATCGTGTTCACTGTGCAGTCGTTCTCGTACCCAATTGATGGTAATCGCGCCCGCATGTCTGGCGATATGCGCCTGGTTGTTGGCGATGTACTACTTGATCCAAACGCCGACAACGATGTCCTCAATATGTTGAAGGTCTTCCAGACGAAAGAGAAGAAACCGATCGACGGCGTCATTGATCCGCTCACTGTGATGATTCGCGATGGGCAGCTCACTTACAAGGATTTCCAAATCGGAATCGAGCGTCAGGGGAAGAGTTGGAAGACCCGACTCATCTTTGATGGCGACATTGATCTCACCCAGAAGCCGCCATTTGCTCGTTCAATTGCAGCGAACTACCCGCTTGGCTCAGTGGCGCGCGAGGTAGTCGGCGTGCTTCCCAACGAAGACGGTGGCGGCTCCGTTGCCAACCTGATCAACACTGCTTCGCTGGGAATCGGCGATGCACTTCAACTGCGTATCAAGATGCGCGGTCCGCTTGGCGATGTCAATGGCAAACCTGCAAAGCTTGAGCGCAAGGTCAAGGTGATCTTTGATGCGAAGTCGATAGGCGCCGGCGTCGGCACGGCTGTGGAGGGCCTTGGCGAAAAGATCGGCGACCTCTTCAATAAGAACCCGAAGAAGGGCAAGAAATGAATTGACTCGCGCTGCAGGCGTGGATCACATTGGCTTGCCATCAATCGTCAGGTCGTACATCTCAAGGAGCTTGGCCTTGTCAAAGATGAGTTCCTGGCGACTCATGCCGGTGATGTCGTACACGGGCGTCAGTTCAATGGCATCGCACGGGCAGGCTTCTTCGCACATGCCGCAATAGATGCAGCGCAATTCATCAATGTCGAATTGCTTTGGATACTTTTCACGGTCGGGCCACGGACTCTCTTCCGCCACAATGTGGATGCAGTGCGCGGGGCACGCGGTTTGGCACATGAAGCACGCCACGCAGCGGACGCGTCCGTCTTCATCCTTGTTCAGTCGATGAACGCCACGGAAGTACGGCTTGTAGAGACCGCCGTCTTCAACATCGCGCTGTTCGCGGCGCTGCTCGGGGTACTGCACCACCCACAACGTGTCTTTGTTGGAACCATTGCGGCCAATGTTCTGGAAAGCGTGGCGCAGCGTGGTGCCCAAGCCCTTGAAGACGTTCACCACATAGAGGCTCTCCGTGCGGGTGAGCTTCTTGGGAGTGACGTCGAGAATTTCGTTGTCGCGGATGGACATGGAGGCGGGATTCTAGACACGGTCCGGGCGGAGTAGCCTGCGCAGCATGATGGATTCGAGTCGCGGCGCCGAACGCGCCAAAGAACGCCGGGAAACCGGCATTGGGATGCGGATGGCTGGACTGGGTTTCCAAACCAGTTCCGAGGTGGGCGCTGGTGCGCTGCTCGGTTACCTGTTCGACTGGTGGCGGGGGCAGGGCACGATGGGGCTGGTGGTTGGCGGCGTGCTCGGGATCATTGTGGGCATGACGTCGCTTCTTCGCGGTGCTATGCGCATAAACCGTGAATTTGACGCCGCGGGGCGTTCGGGGGACAAGAAGGATGTCTGATTCCAGGCCGCCCGTCAAAGAGCAGGAAATTCGGATTGCTGCCCGGTTGCCAGCGATTGGGATCGTGGTTGCCACCCTCATCTCGGCCGCCGCGGCCCTCGCAGCGATCCGGCTCGCCGAAATGCCGTCCGGAGCGGTCGTTCCCACCCTCCTGGGGGTGGTCGGAACCGGGGTCCTGACCCTTGGAACCGGGTTCATCTTCTATTCCCCGCGGTTTCGCCCGGCGGGCGACTGCGGCACCCGTTGGATGGGCGCCACCGTCGTCCGGCTCACGGCAATTCCACTCCTTTGCATTTCGATATACTTCTCGCTCCCCGAAGGCGGCCAGTTTGCCGTTTTGGCCACAGTCGGGTCGTACTTGGCGTGCCTTGCGGCCGAAACCGCATTGGTCGCCTGGACGGTTAAACGAAGCCTGAACGACGCCTCCATATGACCCTCATTCTTGCCTCCGGCACCGATCCTCTTGGGCACGTCCTCGACAAGAGCAGTGCGTTCACCGATCTGTTTGGTTTCGATGTCCCGCTGAGTGTTGTCTCGGTGGTCATTGGGGCAGTGATCGTCATGGCGCTGCTTGTGCATTCCTCCCGTCGGATCAAGACTGGTCCGGAGTCGCAGGGTCACCAGCGCTATGTCACGCGCGGTCGCTTTGCGCAGATCGTTGAGGTAATGGTTGACGGCTTGTACACGCAGTTGTTGGAGCCCGTGATGGGAGCGCGCTTGGCCAAGAAGTGGCTGCCGTTTCTATTCTCGATGTTCTTCTTTGTGTTGGTGCTGAACGTGATGGGACTTGTGCCACTTGCCGACCTTCAAGAAATCATTCACTCATTTGGATCCAAGCATGAAGCAGGCGAGGGTGCTGCAGTGGTTACCACCGAGAAGCGTGCGCTGCTCTGGATCGGCGGCACCGCTACCGCCAGTCTCTCCGTGAATATTGGCTTGGCTTTCTGGGCATTCCTTGCAATTCAGTGGCAGTCGCTTCGCGAGCTCGGCGTCAAGGGCTGGCTGGAGCACTTGTGTGGCGGCGCCGATTTGGTGCGCAACAAGGGCCTCTGGTTTGTTGTGCCGATCATCTTCGTTGTTGAAGTGCTTGGTTTGATCATCAAGCCTGCGGCGCTTGCAATTCGACTCTTTGCAAACATGGTTGGCGGTCACACATTGATGGCCACTCTCATGTTGTTTGGTGCGATGGCGGGCAGTCTTGGCATTGCCGCAGTCAGCGGAATTTCGCTGGTTGCTGGCGCAGCTGCTGTGGTCATCTCATTGCTTGAAATCTTCGTTGCCGTCCTGCAGGCGTTCGTCTTCATGTTCCTCACTGCGGTGTTCATCTCACAGATGTCACACGGCGAGGAGCATCACGACGAGGAACACGGCCACGAAGATCACCACGGTTCCGTCAGCGCGGATTCTCATTCGCCGAAGGCTGCGCACTAGTACGGAACCAGGGCTGAAGGCCCGTAATTTCTTCCCTTCCCGCCACGTGGACCGCGGAAGGCAATTCTTGATCGGCGCGGTTCACGGCGTCACACCAAACCTCGGAGCAGACACATGAAGAAGATCACCACCCTCGCCCTCATCGCCGCAGCTGCGGCAACCTCCTCAGTCTTTGCCCAAGGCGCAGCGACAGCAGTTGCAGCAGCACCAGTTGCTGACTTCAAGGGCATGGGCGTCGGCATCGGCGCCGGCATCGTCGGCGGATTAGGAGCTCTCGGCGCCGGCCTCGGCATCGGCAAGATCGGCGCCTCGGCGAACGAGAGCACCGCTCGGCAGCCAGAAATGGGCGGCCGCATTTTCACCAACATGATTCTGACCGCCGCACTCGTTGAGGGCGTTGCCCTCTTCGCAGTGGTTATTTCGCTGCTCGGCATCAACAAGTGATCCGCGCGGTCTGATTCACCTGACACACTCGGGTTCCCGTCCTGAAAAGGGCGGGAACCCATTCACGAAGCCCGCACCCCGCGGGCGGAACCACGCTTGGAAATATATTTGGAGCCACCCATGAACGCTCTCCTGATTCTCGCCTCCGAAGGCGGCGCCAATCCGGTCTCATTCGAGATCCTGCCAGCAGCCACAGCATTTGTGGTCTTCGGCGTGGTCTTCATCGCACTCGCATACTTCGTTTGGCCAACTGTCGCCAAGGGTCTTGATGACCGCAACGCGAAGATTGTTGGCGAAATCAAGGGTGCAGAAGAAGCCCGAGCTGCCGCCAAGGCTGCCCAGGCTGAATTTGAACGCAGCCTTGCCAACGCACGCGAAGAATCCGCGAACATGATCAAGCAGGCCCGAGCCGACGCGCAGCGCATCGCTGATGAACTCAAGGCCAAGAACGAGCAAGAGCTCGCCGAGCGCGTTGCGCGCGCCAACGCAGATATCGAAGTTGCTCGCAAGGCTGCTGTTGCTGATCTGCAAGCGCAGTCCGCCATGCTTGCCACTGAAATTGCCAGCAAGATTCTGCGTCGCCAGGTGAATGACCAAGACAACCAGCGCCTCGTTCAAGAGTCGCTTCAGGAACTCGCCTCCAGCCGCCGCTGAGGAAACGCACCATGCCCACTCAGATCGACGAAGTCGCAAAGGTCTATGCACGGTCCCTGTTTGAGCTTGCTCGCGAGCTCGGCGGTAATCCCGGCGTGGCCGCGATGGGCGCAGAACTCCGTGAGGTGTGCGCGATTGTGCGCGCCGATCGCAGTGCGCTTGAGTTGTTCCGCTCGCCGATCGTTGATCCCGGGCAGCGCAGTGCTTCGCTCACGCGAATCTTCAAGGGTCGCGTCACTGACACGCTCTTGAATTTCATCTTGGTTCTGAATCGCAAGGGCCGTCTTGCTGAGCTCCTCTCCATTGAGGATGCCTACGAAGCCATGGAGCAGGATGCCTTCGGTCGCGTTGAAGTGGATGTGTTCACTGCATCTGGTTCGATTGACGCGGCCACGCAGACAACGCTGACCGCAGACCTCACTCGTTCGCTCGGTAAGCAGCCAGTGCTGCACTTCTACGCAGATCCCGCCATGATTGGTGGACTGAAACTCCGCATCGGTGATCAATTGATCGACGGCTCGGTAGCCGCTCAGTTGCGACGCATGCGCTCTACGCTTCTCGACAAGGGTCTTGCTGGCCGCGACGCGGGCACATTCCTCTCCTAAACATTCCAACATCGACTTCCGCGCTATTGGCGCACCAAATCACGCTTCTTTCGAAAGGCACACTATGAAGATCAAGACCGACGAGATCACCTCCGTCATTAAGCAGGAAATTCAGAACTTCACCTCTCAGTTGGAGATCTCCGAGGTCGGCCAAGTGGTCGAAGTGGGCGACGGTATTGCCCGCGTCTACGGACTCGGCAAGGTCATGTCTGGTGAGCTCTTGGAGTTCCAGACGCAGAGTGGCAAGTCAGTCACCGGTCTCACCATGAACCTGGAGACCGAGACCGTTGGCGCCGTGCTCTTCGGCGACACGGACCTGATTCGCGAAGGCGATACCGTCAAGGCCACTGGCCGCATCCTGGAAGTGCCCGTCGGTCCAGAGTTGCTCGGACGCGTGGTTGATCCGCTCGGCGTTGCAGTCGATGGCGGTCCTGCGATCCGCACCTCCCAGACCCGCAAGGTTGACATTGTTGCCCCCGGCATCGCCGCGCGTCAGCCGGTCAAGGAGCCGCTCCAGTTCGGAATCAAGGCCATCGACAGCATGATTCCCGTCGGTCGCGGTCAGCGCGAGCTGGTCATCGGCGACCGTAAGACTGGCAAGACCGCGGTCTGCCTCGACTGCATCATCAACCAGAAGCAGTACTGGGGCACCCCGGAAGCCGTGGTCTGCATTTACGTTGCCATCGGTCAGAAGGATTCCACGGTAGCGAGCGTTGTTGAAATGCTCCGTAAGAACGGCGCGATGGATTACACCATCGTCGTCAACGCTGGTAGTTCCGCTCCTGCTCCGCTGCAGTACATCGCTCCGTATTCGGGATGCGCCATGGGCGAGTACTTCATGTGGCAGGGCAAGGAAGGCAAGACTCCGAAGCATGTGCTGATCGTCTACGACGATTTGTCGAAGCAGGCCGTTGCGTACCGCGAGCTTTCGCTCCTCCTTCGCCGTCCGCCAGGACGCGAGGCCTATCCGGGCGACGTCTTCTATCTGCATAGCCGCTTGCTTGAGCGTGCAACCAAGCTTTCCGACGCCAACGGCGGTGGTTCGCTGACTGCTCTGCCAATCATTGAGACGCAGGAAGGCGACGTGTCTGCGTACATCCCAACCAACGTGATCTCCATCACTGACGGTCAGATCTACCTGCAGCCCGAGTTGTTCTCCGCTGGTGTTCGTCCCGCCGTGAACGTGGGTATCTCGGTGAGTCGCGTCGGTGGTAACGCGCAGATCAAGGCGATGAAGGAAGTCGCCGGTTCGCTGCGTCTTGACCTGGCCGCGTACCGCGAGTTGGAGGCCTTTGCTCAGCTCGGTACGGAACTCGACGTTTCTTCGCAGCGCCAGCTTGACCGCGGCGCGCGCATGGTTGAACTCTTGAAGCAGACCCAGTTCACGCCGTTCACGGTCATCGACCAGTGCATCTCACTGTTCGCAGCGTCGCGTGGCTATCTGGATGATGTGGCC
>JAPLMU010000065.1 GCA_026386795.1 Planctomycetota bacterium | reverse complement strand
TCGCAGCCACAACCCGGAATTCACCGCTATGGAGGCGTACCAGGCTTTCGGTGATTACATGACCATGTTGGAGATGGTGGAGAGTCTGGTGCATCACGTGGCGTGCGCCATGGCGCAGTGCCCGGAGCGCGGTGCTGGTCCGGTGCTTCCATTTGGGGCGCTGCAGATTGACTATCGCGCACCGTTTGAGCGCGTGCGTTACGAAGAGCTCTTCATGCGTGCGTTCGGCTTTGACATGCGCGATGAGGCAAAGGTGCGTACCGCTGGAATGGCGCATCACATTGATAAGGCCGCCACGCTTGATCACTGGCTGCTTGTCAATCATCTCTTTGAGGAGAAGGCCGAGTCGCATATTGATCCCGCGCGACCCACGTTCGTGCTTGACTATCCGAGTGCAATCAGTCCGTTGACGCGCCCAAACCGGGCACATCCAGAAATTGCTGAGCGCTGGGACTTGTTCATTGCAGGCATGGAAATTGGTCCGGCGTACACGGAACTCAACGACCCGGATATTCAACTTTCCAAGTTCACGGAGCAGCTTTCTGGCGCCGATGACGAAGAAAGCACGTTCCGAACGCTCGACCATGATTTCGTCGAGAGTCTGCGCGTGGGGATGCCGCCCGCGGGTGGCATGGGTATGGGTATCGATCGCCTGGTGATGCTCATGACCAATTCGGAGTCAATCCGCGATGTCATTCTCTTCCCGCTCATGCGCCATCAGTAAGTGCGCGCTGCTGTTCAGCGTGCTGCTCGTCCTGGCATTGCCAGCGCGTGGGCAGGCGCCTGCTGCAGTTTCGCCAACCGTTGCCGCACAATCGCTTGAGGATCGTTGGTATCAGCTGTCTCTTGGCGGCAAGCCGTGCGGCTCCTTCCACGAGTGGGTTGAACGCCAAGGCGAAACCATTCGCAGCATGACAGAGACGGAGATGAGCGTCGGTCGCATGGGGCAGGGCGTCACGCTGCGTACCAAAACTACGTTTGAAGAAACTGCGCGAGGCGTTCCACTACGCGCTGAGATCGTGAAGACTTCGGGCGCAGCACCGGTGCGATGCACGTGGACATTCACTGCTACCGACATGGAAATTGCGGACGAGCAGGCGGACCGCCGCACGGTTCAACGCCGCCCGCTTCCTGCACCGGGATGGCTGCCTCCCTACGCTGCCGATGAGTTCGTGCGCCACAGACTTGCCTCGGGCGCCAAGGAATTGCGCTATGTGACGCTCGACCCAGAGAGTGGTCCAGACGCGGTGCAGGTGGAAAGCGTCTTGAAGGGATCCACAGATGCCGAGGTTGACGGCCGCACGGTGCGCGTTACGGAGTGGAGCACCAAGACTTCGCTGATCGAACGACCATCCGCAGAATTCATGTCATCCGATGGAGTGTTGGTTCGAAGCACCACGGACCTCGGCGTTGGAATCTTGGAGTCGCGCCTCACCACCCGCGCGATTGCAACGGCGGCTACCGCGCCAGTCGAGATCATGGCGCGCACATTCATTTCACTTACCGGGAACGCACGAGCACTGTCCGGGTCGCGACACGCGGAGCTCGAAGTAACGGCGAAAGACAGTGTGCTTGCTACTCTTCCAAGCGCTGGAGCACAGGTTTTTTCGCGCACCGGCGCCGGCGCTGCGCGCGTGATGATTGATGCGGACGCCAGCTCGATTGCGCCGCCAGCCGATGTTGCTGACGCTCGATTCACTCGCGCGAGTGTCATGGCAGATAGCGATGATCCTGCTATTCGCGCCCTCGCGCAGAAGTCATTGATTGGATGTGCAGCACTTCCATTGGCGCGCGCCGAGGCGCTGCGATCAGCGGTCAACCGCTACATCACCAACAAGAATCTCGCGAGCGGCTTTGCCACCGCGAGTGAGGCCGTGAAGTCGCGTTCCGGCGACTGCACTGAACATGCGGTACTTCTCTGCGCGCTCCTTCGAACGCAGGGAATTCCAGCGCGAGTCGCCTCTGGTCTTCTTTATGTTCCTCAGTCCGGCGCCATTCACAACGCCTACGGATGGCACATGTGGACGCAGGCCATCATCGATGGCAAGTGGGTTGACTTTGACGCCGTGCTCGCACCGGATGGACCACGCTTTGACGCGTCGCACATTCTCACTGGACTGAGTGCAGCAGACGGCGCCTCCATCGATTCCGACTTGTCGCGCATCGTCGACTTGATGGGCGACACGGCGATAGAAGTCCGAAGCATCGATGGCAAGCCAGTCGCTGCTTCCAAGGGGTCATCGAAATGAGTGAAGTGAGCAACGCGTTGCGTGCGTGCGCCGATGATCCTGACACCACACCCTGGTGAGTTTGCGCGGCTCGCGCAAGCGCTGCAACTGAACGAAGATCCGATTAAATCCGCAGCGCGTCCTGCGGCAGCGGAACGATTGGCGCAACGTCTTGGCTGCATAGTTGTATTGAAGGGCCACGGCACAGTGGTCTCCGATGGAACGCGCACCTGGGTCTGTACGCATGGCAATGACGCGTTAGCCATCGGTGGAAGTGGAGGCGTGCTTTCCGGCGTCATTGGCGGTTTGGTTGCGCAATACGGGGCCGCGCGCACTGGAGGTACTGCAGGAATGCTTGCTACTGAACTTGCGGCAGAAATTCCCGCTGCCGTCGCCGCACTGCGTACACTCGCCCGCCCATGACACAGGCAGCAACGCAGCCGTCCGGCCCAGGCCAGCCCCGACCACATGTCGCGATCGACAAGATCCGCCCACATACCTATGTGGATGGCACTTACTCGCTCGTGAATCCGCAGTGTGGCACTGCAAAGAATGGCAAGCATTTCCTCAAGGCGATCATTCGCGATGCGAGTGGCGAATTAGCGATTCGGCAATGGACATTTGACGAGTCGCAACTCGGAGAGATCGCGCGGACCGGATTCGTATGGATCGGCGGTCAAGCGCAGGAGTACAACGGTCAAGTGCAAATTGTCGTTGATTCGATCCGCTCCGTTGAAGTGGATATTGAGGATCTTGCACGTTTGCTTCCTGCATCGCAGAAGGACATTCCCGCCATGGAGGTGGAGTTGCGCCGCATCATGGGTTCGCTGACCCATCCGGCGATGCGTGCGCTCGCTGATGCATACCTCTCCAATGAGCCATTCATGGCGCGGGTCCGACAAGCACCCGCTGCGGTCAGCGTGCATCACGCCTGGATCGGTGGGCTGCTCGAACACACACTGCAACTTCTTCGCATTGCCGAGGGAATGCTGCCTCTTTACCCGGAGCTGAATCGGGATCTCGTTCTGGTCGGGCTCTTCTTGCATGATCTCGGAAAGACCTCAGAACTCACCTGGGAACGGGGCTTTAGTTACACAACCGAAGGAAATCTGCTTGGCCACACGGTGAAGGGCGTCATCATGCTCAGCGCCATGGCTAGCAAGGTTTCTCGCGACGCAAATGTTCGCATTCCTGCCGACGCGCTCTTGGTTCTGCAGCACATCGTGCTGAGTCACCACGGATCGCTGGAATTCGGCGCGACCAAGATTCCATCCACACCGGAGGCAATCTTTGTTTCCATGCTCGACAATCTTGATGCCAAGACCGCGATCGCAATTCACGCGGCGCAGCGTTCGAAGGGTGTTTATCCCGGTCAGGAATTCACCGACAAGGTGTGGAGTCTTGATACGCGCCTGTTTCGCCCCGATCCATTGGCGACATCATCAGACACTTTGCCGACGGAGTGAATCTGCCAAGCGCGTGAGCGACTCGGGGGCGTGGAGTACCGCAGCCCAAGTGCGGTCCGCACGCAATTCCGCCGCGCGGGCACGCACGCGATCAGCTGCGGAACGAAGATCGAGTTCGTGAAACTCAGCCGCATGCGCAGAACGCGCGCGGGAGAGATCGGCGTGCATCTGTAGCCATGCACTTCGTCGTGCAGAACTTGCGCGCGGCGCGTGTTCAATGGCCGCAAGAGCGGCAGATTTGCGCGGACTTGGGGCGTTTCCAGTTGCATCCGGATCAAACCATCGAGCGCGTCGGACCCCAGCGGTGACTGGTGGCGGCAGGGGGTCTGCGCTGAACGGCAGTCGCAGCGTGGCGCTTGCAATGTCAAAGGCGGGAAGCTTCGCATCAAGCCACGAGCGCGCGAATGCGTCAGTCGCTTGTTCGTAGATCTTGCCACCCGTTCCGTGTACGAAGCGGTCAGAGAGCGCAGCACGCGCGATGGCACTGGTGAGAAATGCTCGTGGCCAAAGCGGTGCGTTCTCGGCGCGCAGCGCGGGCAGTTCGGCGGCGTGCACGCGATGACGTTCGCCATACGTTCCGCGAGTCCAGAATGGAAGTTCCGGTCCCAGTGGTCCGTCCTCAACAAGTGGTCGCGCAACCCGCGGCACCATCTTTACGGCGGCATTGAATGCGCGCGCACATGCCTGCGGATCGCGAGCCGCGCGTTCCACAATGGCAACGCCGAGCGCGGTGCGCATCAGTTGCGAAGAACGCACAATGCAATCTGGAATACCGAGTTGTGGAGTGCAATCGCGCAGCGCGGAAATCACTTGCGTGGTGCAGTCAACAGCATTCGCGTGCGCGAGTAGTGCGCTGTGCACCGCGTGCGTTCCTGCCGCAGCGCTCGGCGGCACGGGCATGCCCCGCGTATCTGCAAACGGTGTTGGTTCACAGGCATTTCGCAGACACGCCGGTGTGCCGAGTGGCGCGCGTGAGCCGAAACGGTGCAGCACTGATTCGATGGTGCCTTCCACACTTACCGGGATGCGCAGTTCACGCGGGTCGCGAACATCGGTATCGATCACAAGCCATAATGTTGAAGCTCCGGCATGCATGGCAACTGCGTTCGTCCACATGAACTTTGCCGCGATTCCCGGATGCCACCATTCCACTTGGTGCCCGGTTCCCATGATCACTCCCGCGGGAATCTGTAGATCCTCGCGCAATGCATCGCGCCAGTAAGAGAGATCAGCACCGAGGATCATGCCTTGTACTGCGCGAAGCGGACCAGCACTCACCACCGTAGTTTGCAGATCAACCTCCGCAGTATTCACGCCACGCTCCTACTGAGCAATCGAATTCTCCCCGTGCAGCGCGCGAGTTCGCGTTCAAATGTGGCGCGGTAGAGGGCGAGCCTGCGCGTCGGATCATCGAGCGCTACACCGAAGGATCGATTTGGATCAACATAGATGCGCGGGACGGGGATTTCGTCCACGCGTAGTCCGTGCGCAACGGCCTGCACCCAGAACTGCAGTGGGAAGTCGTAGCCGTCCACGTCCAAGCTCATGGTGCTCAGCGAAGCCACGCGATACGCCTTGAAACCACAGAAAGCGTCAGTAATTCCCGTGCCAAGTGCGGCGCGTGCCCCGCTTGCCGCCGGCACCGCGCCGAGGCAAGCATTGATTTCAGCAGTCAGCGTCATGTTCACTTCGCGGCGGCGCCCGGGGGCATCAGTGTCTTCCGGGCTTGCGCGCAGATATCTGCTTCCGCTGATCACGTCAGTGTTGTCAGCACGTATCGCCTCCAGAAATTCAGGAATGGACGCGGGCGAATGTTGTTCGTCGCAATCCATGGTGATAACCCAACCGTAGCCATCGGCGTCCGCGGCATGAAAGATGTCCTGCATTGATCGTCCATACCCGCGATTATGGCAGTGGCGGATCACTTCCACGGAGTGTGCAGCAAGCCGAGCGGGCGTTTCATCCGTGGAACCATCGTCAACCATCAGGATGTCGTCAATGTATGGCTTGACCGCAGTGAGTACGCGGTCGACCGACTTCGCTTCATTGAAGACGGGGATGGCCAAGAGAACGCGCGGCATTCCAAAGATAGTCATGGCGTAAATCCAGTCGCGGGTAATCGCACGCGGGTTTCGGAGCGATTGCGCGGCACCACACCCATCACCAAGATCTTCTCAACACTGCGGATTGCAACTGGTCCATCTCCGGGGCGAACCCATGTTGAAGTTTCGCGACGCATGCTGGCAAATGGCACTTTCATAGTAAACACGGCGTCAAAGCGTAGCGCGTTGAACTCTCCAAGCGGCGTTCGGATTCGGTCTTTCGAAGCAAGTTTCACAGTCCGTTGGGCGCGACCGCCATCATTGTCGACCGCATCGCCACGGATCGTCTGCACCACTGAAGTACCCGTACATTCCCGGCCCGCGCGCAAAAGCGGCGGGGCTAGCAGAAGTGGCGGTATGAAGCGCGTCGTAGCGCCATCAGATGCGTCGGTCTGCTCGATAAGAATCACATCGCCGGTGGAGGTGCGCGCAAAGACGCGCGTTGTGGATGGCTCGCTGCGCGTCCAGCGTTCGTTCTCTGCGCTGCCAGTGACGGACATGCGAATTTCAAATGGCTCGCTATCGCCGATCGCCGCCCATCGCTCGACGGTGGCTCGGGTTGGCTCCAATACTTGTGATTTCACTTCCGCATCGGCATCCGGTGCCTGTTCTGTGATCACTTCAAATTGCGCGCCGTTGCCATGATTGACGTGCTGCGTTGTTGCGCAACCAGCAAACGGGAATGACACAAGGAGAAGTGTCATCAGCGTGAGTGCCGCCGCAGTGGGCGATAGCCGTGCGCCTGCGTGCGCGGCGTCACGACGCTGCTGCAAGGACTTGTTCACTGCACGCATCAATTGGTCGGAAGTCCCTTTTTCCGCCACAAATCAAGCAGCGCTTGTCCCGTTGTTGCCTCGATCACTGAGCCATCGTCACTGGATCGCTTCAGCAGAATGCCACGCTCATCAACGAGCTGTGTGATCGCTGGTGCTTCAAGCGTGGTCTGCGTCGCAATGGTGAATCCTTTGCCGGCTGGCACTTGTCGATCAACACGCTGTGCAAGTCTGCCGCTGCGCGGGTCAAAGCAGTAGAAACCGTAATCGGCTGGGGCAACAACTTTCGGAAAGAATCGCGGCAAGACCAACGACTCCGCCTGCGAGAGGTACCCGATGTTTGGAATCGGCCAACGCCGCGGCGCTGTGGCAACTTCCTTTGGCACCACGTCTGCCACTTCGAGAATTGGTCGCGGTGAACCACTTGTTGGTTCCGAGCGGATTCCTAACTGCGTTGACGTGCTGCTCGCACGATCCTTGCGCATGGTGGATCGCACCGTCCAGAATTCGCGTCCGCGGTCCCAACGTGTCCAGTAGCGTGCCTCGGTGTCGCTGAAGGCAGTACCAGTGGCATCAATGAGCGTGCGAACCTGCACGCGCACCAGTAATCCGCGCTCTTTTTCAACCTTGGTCCACTCCGACTCGCGTCGGTCTGGATTGGCTAACCCCTGAGCTGCATCGATCACCACGATCGTCATGTATCCGACATCTTTGACATCACCCGTGGCATCAACGCGGGTGATTCGGTACCAGCGTGGTGTTGGTGCTTCGCCTTTGGGCCCCACGGGATCAAGTGCGCGGCGCATCGCCTCTTCATCAAGACCGTGCAGCAAGTGATCGCCACGCGCAATGCGCCCGGCGCGTTCTTCAGCAAGTGCCGCCTGATTGGCAACCTGCATGGTGCGGAACGAGCGTTCTAATAGTTGAGAAACCGAAGCAAAGTCCTGCTCCGCAAGGAGCGATGAAATCACTACGAATTCATTGGGTGCAGTCTGCAGAATGAAATAGCCCTGAACTGCGGAGACTTCGTCTTCACCAGTTCCTTCGCGCAGCGATGTGTAGAGCAGGGCGGCCGGGCGGCCGTCAAGTTCAAACTCCTTGCGGGAACGCACGGCAAAGACAGCGTTGGGCGAGGGGCGCTCACTCACACTCTTGACATAGGAATCGATTTGCTGCGCAGGCGTGCTCGTTGCATCACTGGCAATAAGCCGCGAAACGCGCAACACAAAGCGCGGTGGATCGGCGCGCTCTGAAATGGTCCACTGTGCGGTGAGTCCGCTGCCATCCGCGCGCATGATGCTTTGCACCGGTGGCCGAAAGCGCATCCCGAGGACTTCGAACTCGAGGTAGGTCGGGTCAAGCCCATCGCCCGCCGGGGCGGCAGGCTTCTTGGGCGAGGTTTTGGGTGGGGTTTGGGGTGGGGTTTGGGGTGGTCTCTGACGCCCGGCGCCGCTGTTATTCGGACTTTGCGGAGGAGCAGCGGGCGCCTGCCCGTGGGCTTGTATGGTCAAAAACACGTAGAAAGTAGTTAGAAACAGGCGGGCATTTCTCTGGAGAAATTGGCGCATAGTGCGTTTCCTGTCTCGGTGCTGGGTATTCCAGTGACGGGCTGGAGCCCGGAAGTCCTTGTAAGGCTAGCCGTTCCAATCTGAACGGGGATGCGTTGCGAACAATAGTGGACATTCGTTTGTGCGTACAGGGGTATTGACAGTTTGCGGAGTTTGGGTATCCTCCCCGATTCGCGTCTTTCCAGCCACATGTGCCCGGCAACGTGCTGAGCACTGATTGGAACGATGACGAAGCTGGATTGAGGACAGATACACCCATGCAGGGCGGCAAGATTCGAATCCGAATGGAAGCCTACGACCACCAGGCGCTTGACGCGTCTGCACGGGAAATCGTGGATCACGCAAAGCGCACGGGCGCGCACGTCGCCGGCCCGGTGCCGCTGCCAACGCGCCGAGAGATCTAAACCGTCCTTCGTTCGCCGTTCGTCGACAAGAAGAGCCGCGAGCAGTTCGAGATCCGCACTCACAAGCGCATCATCGACATCATTGAACCAAATCACCGCACTGTCGAGGCCCTCAACCGCCTCGTTGTGCCCGCCGGCGTCTTTGTAAAGATCAAGGCCTAAGTCACTCGTCGGGTTCGCGCGCTTGCGCGACCCATTCTTCAACTGCCGCGTCGCTTGCATCAAGCAAACCGACCTCCGGCAAATCACCAGGAACCGCAGACGCGCCAGTGGGCGCCAACCTGACGAAACCGCAGCGCAGGAACAATGCACATGACGCACACAGCGCCTGGCAAGACCGGCATCCT
>JAPLMU010000149.1 GCA_026386795.1 Planctomycetota bacterium | reverse complement strand
GTTTGATATGCCCACAGTGTGTGTGACCAGTGTGCGCGCTACGGAGTGTTCACCTACAACCCGCAACTTGCATCGCGTCTCTCACAGTGATTCCAGGAACGCCAGCAGCGCCTGGCGATCCGCTGCAGGCATGGCCATGAATCGGTCCCGCGCGCGCTGTGCTTCGCCGCCATGCCAGAGGACAGCTTCCTCAAGGCCGCGTGCGCGCCCGTCGTGTAGGAAACGTGTGTGACCGTTCACCGTTTGCACCAGACCAATGCCCCACAAGGGCGGGGTGCGCCACTCGCGCCCTGTTGCGTCGCCGTCGCGACGATCGTCGGCGAGACCTTCGCCCATGTCGTGGAGCAGGAGATCGGTGTACGGATGGAATGTCGCGTTGCGCAGGAGCGTTACCGGCGATGCATCGCCCGTGGACATCGTTGGCGTGTGACATGTCACGCACCCCGTATCGGCGAAGAGTCGCCGCCCACGCTCCACCGCGGGCGTCGTCGCATCGCGCTGCATCGGCACCGCCAGCACGCGGCAGTAATGCGCAAGTCGTGCAACTTTGTGCGCGTCCGCCTCGGGGCTGCCACCACTCGGCGCCGTGATCGCCGTTCGTTCACCCGCGGTGAGTGATTCCACCGGATGCGCGTCGTTGGTGATACCGATGTCCTCGTGCAGCGCGGCCATCACTTGATCTTCAAGTGTCGGCTGCGATGCCTTCCAGCCAAACTTACCCACGCGCCGCGCACCATCCGCGCCTGTCACCATGTGCGGACGACCGGACACGCCGTCGCCGTCGCGGTCCTCTGGATCAGCGCGTGCCGCGATCACTGCGTCAGGCACCGCTTCAAGTAATCCACCGCCGATCACCTGTGGACCGATGCGAAGCGACGTCCGCACCTCGCCGAGCGGGCCGTACGCCGGCTGCTCGAACGTTGCTTCCCAGCGATTGAGTTCATACTTCGTGCCGTCTGGATACGCGCCGGTCACGGGCACCGCGCGCAGCACGATCTCCGTCTCCGGCACGACGCCAGAGATGCTTTGATCCTGAAGCTGCTTGCCGTACAGCGGGTGCGGCGCGCCATCGGCATCGCGTGGACTGACGAACACCACGAGCCCCAGCCCAACTTCGCCGCGCGCCAGCGGCGGTCTGCCGCGCCCGTCATCGGCGTGACACGCGCTGCATGAGTTGGCGTTGAACAGCGGACCGAGGCCGTCGCGCCCCTCGGTGCTTGCCGGTGCGGTCACCCAATTGTCGCGAAAGAACGAATTGCCAACACTGAACGCGCGGCGCTCCTCGCTGCTGATACCGGGCGCAGAAAGACCGAACGATTCCGGCGTGTCAATCTCCACCGTCGCAGGTCCGCCGAGGCGCGCAAGTTCCGCTGGTGTGTCGCCGCGCGGCGCAAGCGCGCACGTGACGCCCGCGGCGAGCGCCATCGCGACGGCGAGCATCGTTCGCGGGTGTGCGTGTCGATGAGAGGCTGGTGTGCTCATACTCAACCGTGCGGCTCCGAGGGAAGCGAGTAGCCCATTGACTTTGCCGCAGCGGAGATCTCCTCGCCAAGTTTCTCAAGCGCAGCGATCGCCGCCGTGATCTGCGCGTGCTCCGGGCTGCCCTTCGCGGTGCGGATCGCGCGGTCGAACGGCGCGGGCGTCGCATCAACCGCCGCCACTGCCGCTGCGAGCGCCGCGGTCATCGCGTCGGCTCGCGCTTGGTCCACGGTGGCTACCACTACAATCACTCCAGGCGCGCCATCGCCACGCAGCACCTCTGCGATCCCACGCATGTTCGCCCGGAAATCCAGGTGCGTTGTGTCGCTGAAGCAACTCTGCTCCTCTTCCTGGTCGTGCGTCTCTTCAGCCACCGCCATCCGCTCGCCGGACATTTCGAACCCCGCAAGCAGCGCAACGCCGGTCATGATCGCCTGCAGCGCAGCCTTCGGGTCCGCCTCGAACCGCGATCGATAGTTCTCTTCGCCCGTGTGCCACTGCGCGTCAACCTTCGCAAGGTCCTCGCACAACATGTCGGTGATCTCCAACAGGTACTCGCGCCGGCGGTTCGCAAACGGAGCCTTGCCGTCGACAAAATCCGTCGCGGGTCGTGCGCCGGGTCCCGAGTCGGAGCGGTCCTGTCCCCAGAGCAGAAACTCGATCGCGTGCCATCCGGTGCAGACGTTGGTCTCGCCGCCGCGGCGGTTATGGAGTCGCAGAATGGCGCGTCCGAGCGCGGGATACTTCGCAGGGTTGCCGATGATCCCGCCGCCCACGGAACCTTCGACCGCATCGATGTACGCCTCGTCCACTGGCCACGAGTTAACAAACGTCTCCACGCCGCCGCGCTTGGCATCAATGGGGCCGTTCCCAAATCGGAACGCCTCGGTGCGCCCATAGACCTCGCGAGCCGCGGTCCACGACTCGCGCGCGCGCGCAAGGGCGGCGTCACTCGGTTCAGCGCAGAAAGACTGCACCGCCGCGCGCATCGCCTGCGTTGCGGTGAGGGTGGCGTCGTAGGTGCGCTCTGCGTGACGAACGTAACCGCGTACTGCGTCGGCAGTGATTGTGGCCCGGTCCGCGGGGGGCGCGGAGGCGCGCAGCAGGGCGCACGCCATCAGTGCTGGAATCAGGAAGATCACGCGCGAAGACTAGGCGCGATGGGTTGCGGGATTGCAGCGTGAACAGCGGTCCCACATGCAATCTTCACCATTCGCTAGCGGGTAACACTTTCTTCATCAATAAACTTTCGCCCATGATCACGCTCGCCGCTTGCCTATTCCTTGCATCGCACGCGCAGGTTGCGCAGGCCACCGCGCCGCAAGCGGTTCCCTCGCTTTCCGCTGGTGATCAGGCACGGCGCGCGCTGCAGGCGTCAGTGATTCCCTCGATCGTCACAGTGACCGCCTATCAGCGCGTTCCCGAGGGTGTTTCCCACGAGGGGCGCTGGGCGATCGCGGACGAATCGCCGTATGCCGGGCTCGCGCGCGCCGCGGTCTCAAGCGGCATCGTCGTCGGCACCGATGGCACGGTGATCTGCTGTCGTTCCCCGCTTCTCTTGGAGAACGGCGGCTTCGCGGAGCGAATCGACGTCGAGACTTCCACCGGAGTGCGCGTGGACGCAGAGCTACTCGGGAGCGAGCCGACCATCAACCTTGCGGTGCTTCGGTTGAAGCCCGCGGCGGGTGAGACGGTGGGCGGGTTGGCGCCTGCACGCATCGGGAAGGTCGAGTCGCTCGAGATTGGCGACAGCGTCTTCGCGGTGGGGGATCCCTTTGGCGCGGCGCGTACTTTCGCCCCTGGTGTAGTGATGGCCCTCCCCGTTGCGGCGTGCTACCAGGCAGATCTCACTGGCAGCTTTATCCACTCAAGCATGGCTATTTCCCCTGAATCCGTGGGTGGTTCGCTTGTGAACTCCGCGGGCGAAGTGATGGGAATGCTGGTGCCGCCGCCCTCGCTCCAACCGTCCGAACGCCTGCAGCCGCTCGCATACGTCACCTACGCGATGCAGATCGACACGGCGCTCGGCGTCGGCGAGGCGCTTACCAAGAAGCGCTCGAACCACTCGCCGTGGACAGGATTCTCCGTGCTTTCGCAGCAGGAACTCAAGACGCGTATGAAGGACGATGCCGCCTTTGACGCGCTGAAGAAACCAGAGTTCGGCCTGCTTGTCGACGATCTCTACGATCCAAGCCCCGCCACCGTGGTGGGCGTACGCCGTGGCGACTTCGTCACCGAGATCAACGGCACCAAGATCATCGGCGTCGTTGACTTCCAGCAGTCTCTGTACTACTTCAGCGGCTCGCAGGTGCCTGTCAAGTTCTTTCGTGATGGCAAAGACGTGATGGTGATGCTCAAGATCGAAGAGCGTCCCGCGGCGGCAAACAGAAACTGATCGCTTTCTTGACACGGGGCGCAGTTGCGGCGGTTGTCACTGCAACTTGTTGCTGTGCATTCTGTTGCGGCATGCGTCGAAGCGCGCTAACGCATCGCACATCGTTTGTTCAATAACTCCATATCAATAGCAAGCGCACGCTTCACAGCAGACCGCCATTATTCGCTGCGTACCGGAAGGTCCGGTACGCATCGTCTTGAAACCCGACTTGGAGTTACAAAGAAATGACCCGCATCACCTTCGTCATCGGCGCATCCGCCGTCCTCGCTGTTGCCGCCTCGGCTACGGCGCAGACTTCTGTGCGCACCGGCCCGAATTCCTCGGCCACCCCGTACGTTCGTCCCACTACCGGCAGCCCGGTGCGTGACATCGTCTCAATCTTGAGCGTCGGCGACAGCATCGGCGGCTACCAGATGGTCGGCATCCCGGACGGCCTCGGCGCGTTCAACAACGTCGACGGCACCTTCACGGTCACCATGAACCATGAGCTCACGGCCGTCGCCGGCGCTCAGCAGCACACCTTCCAGCCGAGCGGTTTCGCAGGCGGCGCGTTCGTCAGCAAGTGGTCCATCACCCCGGGCACCTTTGCGGTCACCGCGGGCTCGGAGGCCATGAGCTCGGTGGTCACCACGACCAACGGCACCGGCGGCACGCTCTACAACTTCACCCGCTTCTGCTCGGCTGACCTCGCCGCGCAGAGCGCGTACTACAACGCCGCCACCGGCAACGGCACGCAGGACCACCTCTTCATGCAGGGCGAAGAGAACGGCACCCCGGGTCGCATGATGGCGCTCGATGTTGAGACCGGCATCTCCTACCAGCTCCAGTCCTTCGACGTGCTCCAGGGCGGCTGGGAGACCGGCGTCGCTCGTCCGTACGCGAGCGACACCACCGTGGTGATGGGCAACTCCGACGGCGGCGCTAACCGTGTGTTCATGTACGTCGGCACCAAGCAGAGCACCGGCACCCCGGTCGAGAAGGCCGGCCTTCAGGGCGGCACCGGCTACGGCGTCCAGGTGCAGGTGAACGGCTCCAACGTCACCACCGAGACCACCGCCAACTGCTTCGGCACCACCTCGCCGGTCTACAGCGGCACCTTCATCTTCGCCACGGGCGCGACGGCTGCCGGCACCACCTTCCTTCGTCCCGAGGACGGCGCGTGGGATCCGGCGAATCCCCGTGACTACTACTTCGTGACCACCGCGTCCATGACCACCAACTCACGCCTGTTCCGCATGCGTTTCTCCGACGTGAACAACCCGGCTGCGGGCGGCACTATCGAGGCGCTCCTCGACGGCACCGAAGGCCAGAAGATGATGGACAACCTCTGCGTTTACAACACCCCGGCCGGCGGCACCATGGTGATCATGCAGGAAGATCCGGGCAACAACGTGCACAATGCTAAGACTCACCTCTACAACGTGGCCACCGACACACGCACCACGATCCTCGACTCCGATCCGGCTCGCTTCGGCAACGGCACCTCCGCTGCCACGGCTCCGTTCAACGTGGACGAGGAGAATTCGGGTGTGATCGATGCACGTGACCAGCTCGGTCTCGGCTGGTTCGTCGCCGTGATGCAGGCGCACTACACGCTCGCCAACCCGCTCGTTGAGGGTGGCCAGCTGTACGCCTTCTACTGCCCGACCTGCGTCGGCATCTGTGACACTGACCTCGCTACGCCATACAACGTCATCGGCGGCGAAGACTTGGCGAACATCCTTGGCCACTGGGGCGAGGCATACGGCGCCGCGGACGTGAACCGCGACGGCATCTGCAACGGCGTTGACCTCGGAACTGTTCTGAATGGCTGGGGCAACTGCGCTCCCTGACACTAACGCACATTGATCGGCCGAAGGCCGAAATGAAGCACCCGCCGCCCGAAGAGGCGGCGGGTGTTTTTTTGTCACAGCCGGTGGTGCAGCAGTGATTCACCCGGCGCGATGGCGGCTGAATCTGATCTGCAGCATGGCGTGACTACGTATCGCGTTTTCATGCCTAGCGTAACTATGTATACATGGATTTTAAGAAACTTCTCAAGAATTCTCCCCCGCATGCTTGCTTTGCTCCATATGCATCGTTACGCTATGTATATGGCCACAGCCCCATCCAGTCGTCCATCATTTCCTTCTGGCAGCCTTGACCTTGTCCTCCTTTCGTTGATTGCACGGCAGGCCACCCATGGTTATCGCCTGGCCCGTCTCGTCGAGGAGGTGAGCGATGGTCGTCTCGCGGTGGAGGAAGGGTCGCTCTATCCATCGCTGCAGCGCCTGAAGAAGCGCAAGCTGGTGGAGGCGGAATGGCAGAAGCAAGAGAACGGTCGGGAAGTGCGGATCTACTCGATCACGCCGGCGGGGAAGGTAGCGCTGCGCGAGGGCGTCCAAGAGTGGACATCCGTCACCGGCGCGATCGCCAAGTTCCTGAACACCAAGTTGGCAGACAAGATTGAAGGGAGCAACCGTGTCCGATTCGCATGACCCACAGGACGAGGCGTCTGAATTACGACGGGAAATTGAAAGTCATCTTGAAATGCTTGAGGAGGATGTCATGAAGAACGACCCAAACTCGGTCAGTGCCGGCCGCGGCGCGACGCGTCAGGCGGAAGAGCGATTCGGAAACGCAGTGGATCACTTCCGGCAGGGACTGGCCGAACTCGAGCGTGGGCAGCGTGCGCTTCGGCGGATTGCAGTGGCCGTGGTGCTTGTCACACTTCTTGTCGCGGCCGGTGGCGTGATCTTCAACGCGTGGATCATGGTTTCCATCAGGAGCCTGATGAACGACTGGTCGGCACGCGCGACACCCGTTGAGCCTGACTGGGGCACATTTCGATTCGAAGCGGTGCTCCTTGAGTTCCAAGCTCGAACGACGCATGGCGTGATGAAAACCAGCGCACGAATTTCGTTGCACGATTGGAACGCGCTCAACGCCACCTTGCGTGCGCGGCCATCCGTCTCTGGCTCCGGGCGTTCACGTGGCTCACAGCCGTGGAGCGATTCGGAGTGGCCGGTCATCGAGCTGACGGCGTTCCCTCCCGAAGTGGTCAACGGTTCCGTGGAACTCGTAGCGGGAAGTACGGTCACGTGCACCCCGATCCGCCAATTCGAAGCAACAACTCCATTTGCCGACGGTTCGGCGAGCGAGGCCATGGCGAAAGTCCTGTCGCAAGGAGTCGTGGTTGATTGCGTGCCGGTGCCGCGGTCGCCGGGCGATCCGCGGTGAGCGTGAGCCTATAGGCCCCCCACACTTACGCCTTGGGGGCGAATCGCGTTACCACGCATCGTCGCCTTGCCCATGTAAATATGTGTCACGATGATCGAACTGAGAGCCACAGTTGCCGGCATCTTCTTCAGCAAGCCTGCGCGGTCTGGCGCCGCAACGGTGTGCGCGGCGCTCGGCGTCGGTATTGTCGGCAGCTACGTGCTTGGCGTCGGCCTCTCGGCGATGCACGCGGTCGCTGGATTGGACCACCAACAGGTGGGAGCTCTATCAGACATCCCGGAAGAGCTGATCTACGGTACGCCTCAGCCAAGCATCTCGGTACTCGTTGGCGGAGAGCGGCTCGCGTTCTACTGGCGAACGACCTGGTGGCATGACTACACCGAGGTCATTCGCTACTCGGAAGCGGAACTGAAGGAGTTCGGTGACTCGGCGTTCCCGTGGCCGTGCGATCTGGAGCGAAGGGTGCAAGCCCTCCGGGCATCACCCGCATTCAACGTGGTTGGGCCCCTGCGTTCCGATCTGCGCACATGGGCGGACAGTGCGATGGATCTTCGCCGTGAGCTGCCTTTCTGGGCCGCGCACCCCGCGCCGGGGTCGAACGAATTCGATATGCGTTCGTGGGGCTATGGCTGGCCGTTCCGGTCTAACGCGCGGTGGCTCACGCTGCACCGGGATGCCGGGACGGGGGTCGAGCCCCCCCCAGACTGGGTGACAACCACTGACGTAGTGATTGGTTCGCTAGCGTTGGATCCGATCATCCCCGGGTTACTCGGCGATGCGGCCTTCTGGAGCGCATCGGTCTGGTGCGCATGGTGGATGCTTGCCACAGGTGTCCGGCGTTGGCTCTTGCGAGGCGGACGATGCGCCTATTGCGCCTACTTCGCCGGTGTCGGGGATGTCCGTGCTACGTCGCGATGCCCAGAGTGCGGGCGTCTATCACCGGTGTCCGCGGCGCTGGCGGCGTTGCCTGCGCCGTGCTCCCCAACGTCGCGGTGATGTGCCGCCGTGACCTTCCCCAGTGTGTGTGCCACTTCTTACGTCCGATTCGACTTCGTTGGTCTTCATGGCATCTTGATGCCATTCGAAGCCACAACTCCATTTGCCGACGGGGTGGCGATCAAGGTAGATCCTGTTCGCACCGCCGAAGTCGTTGAACGTCAGACCGCCGCGACCCACGCCGAAGCCGATCGGACAGGACACGAATCGAAGGCCTTCGACCAGAAATTTAAATTAGCGCTTTGACGCTTTAACGTCAGCAGCTATTCTGTGTGCATGGCCACCGCCCGTCGTTCCACCGTCTACTTCGATCCCGCCGTGCACCGGGCGCTCAGGCTGCACTCCGCCGCCAGTGACCGGAATCTCTCCGAGGTCGTGAACGAGATGGTTCGCCGGGCGCTGAAGGAGGACCTGGCCGACCTCGCCATCGCTCGCAAGCGCCGCAACGAGCCGAGGCACTCCCTTCAGTCCGTCGTGAAGGAGATGCGGCGTCGTGGCAAACTATGAGGTGAGGCTGACACGCCCGGCGGAGAGCCGGTCGTCGTACTCGCGTTGGTGGCGCTTGAACGAGTGGCTCAGGTATAGGATCGGCGACCGCATCACGCTAGGAAACGATCGCTTCCTAGTCAATGGCGTAAGGAAACGATCGTTTCCTATTGCCATTGGCTTTGTAAGAAATTGTGCACAGTATTTCTTACAAGCTTTCGCTCGAGTACCGAACCGCTTGCGTTTCGCTCGGCGTCACTCGTCCAGCGCTGCCTGAACAATCGTTTCCATCCGCGGATAGGGCAGGACAGGTGACGCCCCGCCGGTGATTGCTACTTCTTGGAGTCGTTGCCGCACTGCTGACCGCCACTCTCGCCGCGCAGCATCGAACTCTGCTTCGTCCCACTTCGGGTTTGTACGTGCGATGGCGGCGACTTTGGTGAGCATTTGCTCAGCGCCAATTCGGGATGTCTTGAGGTAGCCGAGGAGTGATTTCCCAAAGCGATCGCTGGCGGCTTCGTCGCGCACTAAGCCGCGCTCGATGAACTTGCTTCTTTCCATATCGAAACTCTTGAGCATTCGCTCGCGCAGCACCGCACGTTGACGAGCGGAGTCGAGGACCAGCGCGACGCATGTTTCCCGATCTTGATCCGGCACGAGTGGAATGAGCACGTGCGCAACGGCGTCTGTACTGAAGATGTCGAATGCCAGTGCGCCGTACGTGAGGCGAAGCAGACTGTCGTCGAGTTTCTTAGCGACCTTGGGCGTCAGTTCGGCTCGCGCCATGGCGGCAATATCTTGGGTTGTGGCTGCGACGCGTGCCGATCCCAGAGCAATGGGGCGAAAGACGCTCGCCATCGATCCAGTTGTGGAGTTTCCGGAATCAATCGCCCGTTGGAAAGCCTCATTTCCTCGATAGCCGCACTTCTTCATTGCCTCGAAGACAACTCGTCGCTGTTCGCACATGCTTGGGGCGTTATCCAGTGCCAATCGCCTGATTGATGCGCTGGCTTCCGGACTGGTACTGCGATCAGTAGCCGCAAGGTGCAGGAGGCGAAGAATGTTCGCGACCAGACGCGGTGAATAGGTTGTGTCGGGCGCGCATGCTTCTGCACGCCTGACCATCAATCGCGCCCATCGTGGCGGCCCAGTTGCTCACGATCCCCGACGACTTCGTTTCGGTGCCGCTGATCCACGCGAAGTACTCCGCGTCGATAGCGCGTATCGGTTCCGGAAGCTGTAGGTCGACCTGTGCACTCCCCGGGAAGGCTGCCAAAATCCGCTGACTTGGAGTTTGCTGGGACGTGTCGGCAGAGTGCTCATCTGTGCCGCCGTCTTGCGCGATGACCAACTCATGGCACAGCAGCACGAGTAGCACGGCGAGCCACTTGTTGCGCCTTGCGGGCAACATCAAGTTGGCAACTCGTGCAGGCAGAGTGGCGATGGACCCGACCGCGGAACCGCAGAGATGAGTGCGGCAAGTACGACGGTGAAAGTGGAGCTCATCTGTTTACCTTCCGTTGATTGCGACTTGATGTAGGGAGCCGCCCGACGCGGGATGGACAGACATGTTCCATCACCCCTATCACCGTCTGACCCGCCCCGATGTGACATGCCAATCCGCCAGATTTTGAAAATTCTTTTGAACTCCCCTGATCGCGCTCTCCGGTTCACGGCCGAATGAGCGTTTGTAGGGCAGGGCGCCGCATCCGGCGCTGTCCGACCCGCTCCCGCCATCCGCCGCTACAAACGCGGGTTCCTTCGCCGATTCACTGGTTCAACCGTCCAACATCTCGCGCTTGAACTTCTCCAGCAGTCGCTGCCAACGCTTTCGGGCCGCCTCTTCGGTGATCTCGAGGCTGGCTGCGACGTGTTCCCAGCCCGCGCCACGAAGGCACATGATGAGAAGGCAGTAGTCGGGTGGCTTCAGCGACTGCACGGCGCGGATGAGTGCATCCCGCACCTGCGGCTCGAGCGGGGGCTGCTCGGATGGCGCGGCTTCCGGCTCCGGAACCAAGTGGAGCGGTTTCGTTCGCTGCTTTGCCCGGGAGATCGCGCGAACGGCGTCGACCACGACATCGTGGGCGACCTTGTACGCAAGTTTCCGAAAGTCCTGACACTCCAAGGACTTTCCCGACGTGTCTCCTTTCACCAGCAACTTCAGGACGGTGGCAGAGACCATCTCGCTCGTGTGCAAGCCAACGATCCGCGGACCCCGGCGTTCCGATCGGACATAGGCCTCGAGCTGGCGGATCAGCTCCGGGTCGATGTTCTCAGGGGTCGGTGTGGTGGGTGTTTGTTTCTGCGGCATGACTCGCCCCGGGGCCGCTTGCTTGCCCGGATGCCCCAAGATACAGGAGCACCGCTAACAACAGACCCATCAGCAGCGTCGTCACCGTGTTTCGTTGAATGCGCGCTCGTCGCATTCGGTCGCGCAGCCTCCGTGCGAATTCACCTGCTGTCCGCGGGTTGTTCAGCGCATCGACCGCGGACTCGACGACCGCCGCCCGCATCGGCGACCATTGCCAAGGGACAGTGGTGCCGGGCGGAGGCAGATAGCCAAGTGTCATCCACAGACTGAGGGCACAGAGGGACCGTACGTCTTCGTTGGTCGACGCGCCTGGTCCCTTCCCGTAGTCCAACAGCCGGAGGTGTCCGACCCGATCCATCATCACATTCGCGGGATGGATATCCCCATGACCAAGTCCCTGTCCGTGAATGGTTGCAAGCGCGTCCGCGAGGTAGGCAAGTTCGAAACCTGCGTGCCTGGCTGGCGTCATCTGCTCGGAAGCAGCGAGCGCAATCAAGGTGAGGCCGTCGACGCGTTCCATCACGATGTAGCCGTGGCCCGTCGGTGCGATGCCGGAGTCGATGATTCGGATTCCGCACGGGCTTCCGACGGTCGCGGCGAGCTGTGCCTCGTGTCGCCACGAATCGTCTTCGCCAGCGTGGTTAGGCAGCAGCTTGATGATGATGTGATGAGCCGATTCGCGTTGAGCGAGATCGCCACGGCGGTCCTCACCCCGATGAATAACCCCGCTCGAGCCCGCTGCAATACGTGGCCCGATCGTAAATCGGTGGCCGCCATCAGGCATCATCGGACCGCATGACTCGGGGAGCAGCGGGGAGCAATCCGCCGCGACGGATGTGACGGCACGGGTCTGCGCGTTCCCGAGTGCCGCTGACCACGCCGGGTACATTTCGGAAAGCACTGCGGACACCTCGCCGATTTCTGATTCGCACGATTCAAGCACCTGCCAGCTCACCTCACGCGCTGCTAAGGGTTGCATCAACGGATTGACCGCCTTGGCGTACCGTCCGATCGTGGGAACGAGGAGGAAGTCGCGGAAGCAACGGATCGCGTCATCCCGCATGCGGTCGATCAGTTCCGATTCCGCTAATGGCACTCCGCCCCGCACGGACGGTAGAAACGAGGACGGCGCGCTCGGTGTTGAGTCGGGGTGTCGGTTCAAGTATTCCTCGTGCCGAGCCATGCGTAGAGGTGTTCGCACTCTCGCCGTGCCGCTCGAAATGCGATGAACCAGAGGAGTGCCCCCACTGCTAGCGCCGCGTCCGCCGCGCGATCGATCAGCGCGTTGCGACCAGCGCCGAACGCGTCTGACATGGCGCATCCGCCGATGACGGCCACTGCCCACACCAGCACTACGACAAGTGACCGCTTGGTCGGAGAGACGCGTGCCCAGATGGCAGCGCGATCGCTGCTTTCGCTTTGGCAGGTCATCCGCATCCGTGCGAGCAGCTGCGACCGGTAGACGATGACGGTCGCGGCGGTCAGTGTTGCGAGTGCGAGCACCAGGTCGGCGCCGGCCAGGAGCATCGAGTGACCGTTGCCCCTGAGTGCCCAGGGGAGCAGCAGTGCAAGGACAGCCGGTGCCGCACCTGGAACGAAATCCTCGACCGCTGCCGCAGGCCCAGACGCAAGATCGGCGCCGATGCGTGGTGCCCGCGGAAGCGCGCGTGCCGATGCATCGGCACGCAGGCAGGTCGCGACGCCGAACACCATCAGCACGATTTGAGTTGCCCGCATCAAGACTGCAACGGGCGTCGGGACGGCGCCTCGGTAGTGCGACACAAGCACCGTGACGGCAACCATGATCGCCGCCAATCCGAGCACAAAGGCGAGGAGCATCCGACTCTCCCTTGCCATGCGAGTCCCGAGTACCCCTGGCGTCTCTGCACCGATGGTGAGCCGCTGCCGGAATTCGCCGCAGCAGCGGTCACATGGTGCGCCATCCGATCCGAGCGATGCTGGTGCGCCGCATATGGGGCAGGCGGAGGCGCGAGTGCGGTCGCCGGTCTTGTTGGGTTCGTGGATGTTCATCACTGAGGCACGAGGTACTGGTAGGAGCAGGCCACGAATTCAGCCAAGTGCCTAGTCGACGCGATGGTCCTGCAGGCCGCAGGGGCGAGCGACAGATTGCAATCACACAGCGCTTGGCAGGCCACCTGCACTCCCGCGTTCGTCACAAAGAACGAACGAGACTCGAGCAATATCACCGTTACCTCCGATCCCGCGATGGACGGCGTGCCCACCACCTGGCAGAACCAGTAACTGTCATCGGTCACCAGCTCCGTCTCTGTGGAGACTTCGTATGACTTGACGCCGACCTCGGCTTCGACGGCCCCGGCGGCCACGGTGACCGACGTGTCGGCGAACGCTGGCAGGACGATCAGCGCGGCGGCAACAGCGGTAACGGCGCTCAGGAGGTGATGGGGCGTGACGAGTCGGCTAAGTGGGTTCCAATTCAGGTGCATTGCGATTCCTCTTTGGTTAGGTGACAGGCCTGCCCGCATCGGTCGACCCGGTACGAGCGTTGGTTCTTGTGAATTCCCCGCGGCCTGACGCGGGATGGACGTACACGTTCCATCACCCCTATCACCGTTTGACTCGCCCCGCTGTGACAGGCCAATCCGCCCGATTTTGAATTTTTTTAACGGCCCCTGATCGCGCTCTGTAGTTCATGGCGATCCGGGCGTTTGTGGGCCGATCGATCCACCCGGTCCATCAACGAAATAAGCCGCCTCGACTTAGTCGAGGCGGCTTATGAATTCACTGATTCAGCGATTCATCCTCGGCATCGCCGGCGACGACTTCCACATGCAGCAATTCCAATCATTGCTAAGACACTTGGGGCGGGAACAGGAAGTGTGTAAGACATATCGTCCATGATGAAGTCTCTAGCAACACCAGCCCCTACATAATTTCTGATTATTAGGAAGTCAATCCAAGCGTTGGCTCCGAATTCGGAGCCATTAGCGCTCACCATCGTCTGTTGGGTGTTGCTAATGTTTTGCGTAAGGTAGGAAACCTGCTGACCATTTCGGTAACCCAACAATTCAACACGCCCCATAGCCCAAACAGAGGTCAACACAACCTGATTGAACTTCCACAGACTCCAATCTGGGCGCGCGATAATGAAATCCAAGGTGTTAGGACTACTGGTATTTTCGTAGTATCCACTGAACATTGCGGCAGTGCCATTAGCACCAATCGTATAGGCGGGATTTACCGAGTTCAGATATGGGTTTGGGACGTTGTAGTACGCCCAACTATTGGGGCTATCAAGGGTCCAAGTAACAACAAATTGGAATCCATCAATAGTGTCCTGATCCGTTATAGCCTGTCCACGATGAGTTGAATTACTAGTGGAAGGCAGATTTTCAAATGTGAGAATGCCAGCGGATGCGACGCCTGTACTCGCAGCCAAGCAACACACGCTTGAAGCGATCATGGCGGCGAACCGGTCAGTTTGATTGATGATGTGAAATGAAATCATTGTGTTCCTTCCAAAGCGTCTGCGAGCATTTCAACGACTGAGCAAAGCCCGAGCGATCGTGCCCTTGGTGAGCTTGAAGTTGCGATAGCGGCGAAGGTCGTTGCTTCAATTTCCGGGGCATGTGCCCCAGTGGTTCAGCAGCGAACCGAGGTCGGCGCCGTCCACGAGTCCACTCCGGTCAAGATCTGCATCGCCGCCGGTAGTTCCCCACGCAGCAAGCAGCATGCCGAGATCAGATCCGTTCACGACGCCGCTCCTGTTGAGATCCCCGAACTCCGGGCAGGACAGGCCTGCCGGCGCACGTACCGCGGTGAACTGGTTGTCAGAACCCAGGTCGATCGCGATGGCGCCTTGCACACTCGCAGGCGGGACGAGCGCGTCCGCGAGCGACGGCAGTCCCCACGTGACCACGTTGCCATCCGAGCGCAGCGCGCACGAGGTGCGGTATCCGGCAGCGATCTGGACGACGCCGCTCAGCCCGGTCGGGGGCGAATTGATCAACGAGGTGTCTCCCCAGCCCGTGACGTAACCAGTGGCCGAAAGCGCCAAGGCGTGGCTGTACCCGACCGCGACACCGATGCTGCCGGTCACCCACGCTGGGACGTCGCACTGGCCGGAGGCGTTGCTTCCCCAGCACACGATCGTGCCGTCGACGCGCACCGCGGCAGAATTCTGCTCGCCGGCCGCGATCGCGCGCGCACCGCCCAGCTGCGCAGGAACGGTGGCCTTGCCGACGTCGTTCGATCCCCAGCAGCGGACCGTTCCGTTCGCCTGCAGCGCCATGCTGTGATCCTTGCCGACTCGGATGTCCGTCACGGGCCCGAGATTTCCGGGAACGCTGCAACGGTCCGACGTTCCCAGACCCCAGGCGCTCACCGAGCCGTCGTCTAGCAGCGCAACGTTGAATGCGTCTCCGGCATGAACGCTGAGTGCGGGATGGGAGAAGGCAGGGCGATCGCCCTCTCCGTAGGCATTCGTGCCCCAGGTGTGTACCTGGCCAGCATCGTCGATCGCCACGCCGTGGTCGCTCTGCACGCTGACCGAGCGCACCAGACCAAGGTCAGGAGGTGTGCCGTGGAGCCGTGCTGCGTAGGCGCCGGCGGCGTGGAACGCACCGACTGCGTCGAGTGACAGGAGGGTTGATGAGCCGTAGTAGTCCGTTCCGCCGAGGGCGATTGATGTCGCCGGCGGAAGGGCTGCTGGAGCTGAGCCAAAGGTGTTCGACCAATCGCCCCAGACGCGAACAGCTCCATCGGCCCGGAGTGCCGCGCTCACGCCCTTGGCGGCGAACACGCGTGACACAAGTCCGAGGTCGGCGGGCACCGATGCCTCCGACCCTGTTCCCCATCCTCGGACGCTTCCGTCCGGAAGGAGCGCAAGCATGTGCCCGTCGCCGCAGGCGATCGCTGCTGCGGCAGGCAAGTCCTGCGGTACCCTCGTGACCAGTGCGCTGGCGCCCCAGCAACGGACAGAGCCGCCCGCAAGGAGAGCTCCACTGAAGCGGCCGCATGCATCGATCGCCCAGACTTGGGGAAGGCCATTGGGGATGACGGCCGCGTTTCCGCTCCCCCAGCCGACCATGCTGCCGTCTACCCGAAGTGCGAGCGTGTGCTTCCCACCTGCGGCCACTGCGACCACTTGGGAGAGACCAGCAGGCACCGCGGTCCGGCCATCCCATGCCGATCCCCAGCAAACCACTGTTCCATCATGGCGCAGCGCCACCACGTGCGATGTTCCCGCGTCAACGGCCGCAACGAGCCCGATGTCCGCCGGCGGTCGGCATTGGAGCTCGTCGTTGAGGCCCCAGCACGCGACCGAGCCGTTTGCCCGCACTCCCGCGGCGAAGCCGCCGCCGCAGGTCAGCTGCGTGAACCCGGGCGTCGCGAACTCCTGCTCCCAGCGCTTGGCGCCCCAGACCGAGATGTGACCTTCACCGGGCGTCGCCTGCGCGCACGTGGCGATGGCCATGGCGAACAAGACCGACAGGTTGATTGAGTTGCGTGTGTTCATTGCGGGGCCCCTTCGAACACGATTGTTCGCGTCATATCGGCAGCGAGATCCACAAATGGCTGGAACCCCTCGGCGCCGAGCATTAATCCGATCGAAGCGAACTGGTCCAGATCTTCAAACCCGAGAGCATTCACGGCGGTCAACGCGGCTGGGATGATCGGCACGCTTTGGCCACAATCTCCTCCCCAAGAAAGTACCGTCCCCGGCGTCAAATTGCTCGTGCCTCCGCCCCATTGGCCGAGCAGAAGTCCGAGATCGCCTCCGTTGATCCGACCATCGTCGTTCAGATCGAATTCTCTTTCAGCGTCCGAGGTCGCCTGGACAGTTCCAGTCCAATGCCCGAGTAGCGCACCCAAGTCGCCACCGTCAACCCATGAGTCTCCGGTGAAGTCGGCCGCCAAGGTCAGGACGACAAGCTTAGGACCCTCCGCGCCCCATCGGCAAATGTTCGAAGTTCCATTCGGGTATTTCAGGTACGCAATGCCGACCGCCAGTCCGCGGCTATCGATGTCGTGCAAGGCAGTCACATGAAGTGCAGAAATGCCATCCACCTGACTGAGATTCGGCAGATTGCAGATCAGATCGTCAGCATGCACGCCGCACCATTGAATCTGGCTGTTCCTCCAAAATGATCGCCAGAGCACGCCCGCACAGTTGCCCGGCCAAGTAGTTGGATCGGGGTCTGGGTTAAAGGATTCTCCAAATCGTGATCCTGCCGCAACCCACTTTGGCTGGGCCTGACCGCAACTTTCATACTGTTCGCGAATGGATGCGATTCGTGAGTTGATTCGATATCGTCCGTCGGGGTCCGGCCCATCCGGTTGGCTGATTGTCGGGTTCTCGAGGTCGTAGCTCCCGCTACCGGGCAGCGCGCAATGGAGGTCGATGAAGCCGGCCTGAAGTGTCAGCCGCACCTCGGCATGCTCGACTTGGCATGGGAATCCTGGAAATGCCGCCCCGTCGATTTGCCGGTACCGACTGAGCGCTGAACCTGCCGACGCAAAATTCGACGCTGTGATTTGGCGGATTGCTGGAGCGCCTTCGAGCAAATCGGCTTGACCTGAATGCCAACGGGCGAATGACGCGTCAAAGATCCGCCAGTCGGTCTCGGACATCCGGTCATCCCGAGTCTCTGGACCGCAGAGCGAGTTCAGCACCGGGCTGCACCGCATGCATTCGCTCCAACCTACTACTTCCGGGGCGACATCCTGCCCACAGAGCGTCCGAAGCGCATGCGCTGCGCCTCGTTGTACCAACGTGGCAGCCGATGCGGGACATGTCACGGATAGATAGGACCAAGGCGCCGAAGACCAGCTGCCGGATACTTGTACGAATGTAGGTGTCTGTTCTGCGGCCGTGGTGACTTCGCTGCAGCCAGTCAACTTTGCGCCTACGACGAACGGCGTCAGCCCGGGTCCGACATCCTTTGCAAATCCTGGTTCGGTTGATTGCCATCGAAGCTCCGACGGGAACGTAGATCCCGCGAACCATACCGATGGGACATAGCTTGTCCACGCGACTGATCCGGTCCCGTTGCTGACGCCATTTGCTGAAGCGCCGACAAAGAACCCCGATTCGTTTACGCTTTCGAGCACATTCCACGCTGGAGTCGATTCATCCAATAGTGGGTGCCGCATGAAGGATGGTGCTCCCGACGTGCATGATGTCGGCGACGAATCGAGCGACCAGCGGCTCGGATACAGAAATTGCTTTGTTGGATCGGTGCTCGCAAGGGTCCCATACACATTATTTTGTGCGCGGATACGAAAGCGCAGGTCAACGTTGACCTTCGGGAGCCCGATCACGGATGACCAAGCAGCGGGGAACAGCCTGTAGTCGCCTCGTTGGTAGGCGCTCAGCAGCTGCCCATCGCTTCGACTCGCCGATGCGTCAGGAAGGTCGTCTACCTTGAGTATTCTGTAGGGTCGATCGGCCATCGCCGCTTGGGATGTGATCCAAAGAAGCGCGGTTGCAAGCGTCCATGTGGACGGGCTGATAACGGATCGTCGCGATCGGGAAGTATTCGGCATTCGTTGTCTCCATAAATTATTGGCTGTGTTTAGTAGTGGATTTCCGCGCGAATCACGGCCCCCCTATCACCGTCTGACCCGCCCCGCTGTGACCGACCAATCCGCCAGATTTTGAATTTTTTTTAACGGCCCCTGATCGCGCTCTGTAGTTCATGGCGATCCGGGCGTTTGTGGGGCAGGGCGCCACGTCCGGCGCTGTCCGACGTGCTCCCGCCTCGATGTTGTGGCGGGCCTTGAACGCGCGGAACCGTACTTCGCGGCGCAATCAGTTTCCGCTTTGGCTGCCGCATTGGTTGGCAATTCTCGTTTCGTATGACTTCCGAATGCGCTCGGCGAGGTTTGTGACACCGTCAGCATCGGCATCCCCGCAGTTGGCTGCCCCTGTCGTGTCAAACGCCCCACCTGCCAATGCTCCGAAGTAGCTCGGGAAAATTTCCGTACCAGCAACCGAGCCACCGGTAGAACTCGTAGCGGAACCTTGCGCGCTCATGTGAAAAGGCAGTGTCACGAATATCGTGGGATATGCCTTCAATTCCGCGTGCAAGCGCTCGTCGATACAGGCTGGGCGTAGCCCCATCATCAGATGCGAAGAGGTGACACGGTTCCACGGGCAGGTTTCGTCCAACGCAAGGCGGACCCGCTGTTCTCCCCACCGCAAGAGAAGGTCTGCGCCGGTTGGCAGCCTCGCTGGACCGGCCGACAGCGGAAGCACAGCGACTGAAAATTCGACCGTACCGGAGACCTGCACGTCGACTGGCAATCCGGCGATGTTTGCGATGACCACACTGCCGTGGTTCAGCTCCCAACGCTCTATTTCAATCCCGTTGGCCGCCGAGCTCTCGTCAACAGCGATAATAGATACCGGAGTTCCTAACTGAATCGCTCGCGGCCCGGCGGAAGCAGACAGGCCAATGGTGTCATCGACGGATGCAAGCGAGGTGGTGGCAATGGCGGTATCCGACTTCCGCCAGTTCATGTTGAATTGCACGGTGTCTGTGGTCCGCAGAACAGGCAGTGCATTTACTGGTTGCCCGTTGGCGGAAGCGGTCACAACATTTCCCACAATGCCCGCGAGCCGCTCGAGCAACCTGTTGATCACCTCTTGGTTGCCCGCGCGGCACGCGGCGTCCAGTTGTTCCAGAAGGGTTTCGGCGTTATCCATCCTTCCCAGGAGTTGCTGCACACACGCGTCTTGAGCTTCGGTGCTTGCCAGACCGCAGCAGGTCTGCGCGTTCAAGGCGAATCGCTCGCCGTATCGGCCGAGTCTTTC
>JAPLMU010000102.1 GCA_026386795.1 Planctomycetota bacterium | reverse complement strand
GGATCAACCGGTGAAGGATTGGCAATGGTCAGTGAGCCAAAGACAACCACAACACCAGATAGAGCCCATGAACACAGCACATTAACCACATTTGTTGCCACCGCAATGACACTCGGTCGTACGGTTTCGCCCGCGCCGTGCAGTGCCATTCCGCCCACCATCATCACGGACATGAGCGGCATACTGATAGCGATGATGTGTACGAATTCGGTTGCGTAACGGAGCGCTTCGTCGGAAAGCCCCATCCATTCGGCGGCAATCGGACCGGCGAACCAAGTGGCAATTGCACCGCCGATCCCTGCAACGAAACTGACCGTGACGGCCGTACCGCCCGCGGCGCGCGCTTCGCTGAGGTTGCCGCTGCCCATGGCGCGCGCAATGATGGCCTGCGCGCCGATTCCAATTCCCATGAGAACGATCGACGCCACCCACATGAAACTCGCCCCGAAACCAACGCCGTCAAGCGCCGCGCCCGCGGTGCCTGGCGGAAGATTTCCAGCGAGGAGTGTGTCGGTGGTTCCAACAAGTGCCGCCATGAGTTGCTGCACCAATACTGGAATGGAAAGAATCCAGATTGATTGCCACAGACTCTTGCCGGCAAGTCGTCCGCTCTTAATGATTCGTTCATCGTCGGCAGCGGCTTCGGCACCGGCAATGGAGAGTGCGCCATCGCCGAATGAATCGATGTCGCCTTCGGCCGCGCGGCGACGCAAGTCTGCCATCTCGGCGCGTGCTTCTGCTTGTGCGTTCGCTTTCGCTTCTGCTGCCGTATCGCTCGCACTCTCAGGAGGCTGCACTGCTGCGCGCGTGCGGTGGTCTGGAGCGGCGGTTGGGTCGGTGGGCAAGGGCGACAAGTGTAGGCGACCGCATCGTTGCGATCGTCGATATCAGCCCTTCTCGCCGAGGTTTCCGAATTCGTTCTGCGGCGCGCCGTCCGCGGGCGCAGTTTCACGCATTCCTGCGGGAACGCCCGGTTGTTCAAAGGTAGGAATGGCCCAGAACATCAAGTAATCGAGCGTTCCCAGTTGCCGTTCGAAGGTGGGGTAGTAGTAGGGAACGTCGGCGCGCAATGCCTTCGGATTTGCATCGGCCCAACTGCGCCACAGACCTGGTTCAAGACCAAAGTCAGCGCCAGTGATGAGCCGAAGGCTGTCCGCCGATGCAAGGTTCACTGCAAGTTCGCGATCATCAAGAGAACTGCAGAGTGCTTCAAACGAATCGCGCGTTGAATATTGCCCCAACGCGATCGCAAGTTCCACGCGCACCGCTGGGGTCTCGTCTTCTTGAATGAGTTTCTTCCAGATCACATCGGCAATCTTTGGATTGTGAATGCGCTGCAGGCCTTTGGCTGCAGCGATACGAATCTGCTCGTTCTTACTTTCGAGCTGGTTAGCGATGATCACCGCATCTTCAGCGCGCGCGTGTCGAGCCAGCGCTTGAATGGCCGTGGCCTTTACAACCGGGTCGCTGTTCTCGTCGATGTAGAGTCGGTAGAGGTTGATGTAGACGGGCTCGCCGCCGAATCCTGAGTTGCCGATGAGAAGGACGCCGCGCCGCTGGTTCTCTGGGTCGCTGTCATCCACCGCCCAGCGACCGGCCTCAGCAGGCGAGGGCGGGAACATTGAGTTGGAAGCATCGCCCATGTCGCTCGACATTTGGTCGCAGGCGGTGAAGAGCAGGGGGGTGCCGAGAAGCAGGGTCGCGAACAGCGCAGAAGCTGCGGCGCTGGGAGCGCGATGGAAGCGCGCGGGCGTGCCAATACCGGGCGCGGTGGTCGCGTGTGCCGAATCAAGCGGTGGTTTCCGGGTCCTTCCGAGTGCCACACCGGAACGATACCTGCGTACCCTCCCCGCATGTCGAAGCCAGTGATTCAGCGATTTCCACTTGGAGCCTTTCAGACCAACTGCTTTGTGGCGTGGGTGCCGGCCGCGGACGCAGGTTCCGCGGGGCGCGAGTGCTGGATCATTGATCCGGGTGAGGATCCAGAGGAAGTGATCGAATTCGTTCGTAGCAAGGGACTTGTTCCGAGCCACATCTTGTTGACGCACGCGCACGCCGATCACATTGCGGGTCTGAATGCTGTGAGCGCCGCGTTTCCGGCAGCGCGCGTGTTGCTTCACGCCGCAGAGCATGCATTTCTGAACGATCCGCAACTCAACCTGAGCGCATTCATCGGTATGCCGATCACCACGCGCGGCGCTGATGGCACATTGGCGAACGGCGATCGACTTGAACTCTCTGGGTCCGTGTGGCGCGTCTTGCATACCCCTGGGCACAGCCCGGGTGGTGTGACCATTGTGTGCGACGCCGCAAACGAGGCATTTGTTGGAGACACGCTCTTTGCGGGGTCGATCGGTCGCGTTGACTTTCCAACGAGCGACCCCGCGACCATGCATCGCTCGCTGCACACGGTATTGATGGCGTTGCCGGACACCGTGCGCGCTCATCCGGGGCACGGTCCATCAACGACTATTGGCGCCGAGCGGCGCACGAATCCATGGCTTCAGGACGGTGGATGGGCAGCGGAAGGCTGAGCGCGCTCAGCGATCCATGCATCGATCCGCGTGCTGAGAACATCAAGCGGGATTGCGCCGGCCCCAAGCACGGCATCATGGAAAGCGCGAACATCAAACGCCGCTCCAAGTTCACGTTCTGCCTTGGCGCGCATGGCACGGATGCGTAACTCGCCGATCTTGTATCCGCACGCCTGTCCGGGCCAGTCAATGTAACGATCGACTTCGCGTTCGATATTCATCTGGCTCAGCGCGGTGTTCTGCTTCATGTAATCGATGGCGCGTTCGCGGCTCCATCCGAAGGCATGAATGCCGGTGTCAACCACCAACCGTGTGGCGCGCCACATTTCGTAGATCAGGCGACCGAAGTTTGCATACGGATCATCCTGAAAGAATCCCATCTCGATACCTAATCGTTCCGAGTACAGCCCCCATCCTTCGACGAACGCGGTGAAGTGCATGTCACGGCGGAACTCTGGTTGATCGGGCAACTCCTGCGCGATGGAGATCTGCAAATGATGCCCAGGCACGGCCTCGTGGAGTGACAGTGGGATCATTTCATAGAGCGGCCGCTGTTCAAGTGCGTAGGTATTCGCACAAAACCAGCCGGGATTTCCGCCGCGCAACGAGCCGGGCTGGTAGTACGCGGTGGTCTGCGTCGGCGCCATGAACTTTGGAATGGCATGCACGCCGTATGGGTTGCGCGGCAGGGTTCCAAAGAGAGCGGGCAGTTTGGCGTCAATCCGTTTGCAGGTATCGCGGTAACGCGCTAGCAATTCGTCTTCGCTCTTGGCATAAAAGCGTGGATCAGTTCGCAGGTACTGAATGAATTCGCTGAACAGTTCGTCGGCCGGCTGCAGCGTGCGCGCAGGGTCCGCTGCGTACCAATCGGTGGTGCGGATCACCGCCAACATCTCGGCACGAATGCGCGCAACTTCTGCAACGCCGGTCTCATGAATCTCCTTGGCATCCATGTTGGTGGTGGTATGCACATGAAGCGCGTGGTCGTACCACGCTTTGCCATCGGGAAGGTCAGACGCGCTCACGGTGTCGCGACATGCCGGCAAATACGTAGCGATGATCCAGTTACGGGTCAGGCCGATTTGCAGCAGGATGGGTAAGAGCGTTGCATCCAACTCTTTCCGCATGGCAGCCTGCTCGGCAGCAGGAATCGAGTCAGGAAGCTTTGCGAACGGGATGCGCAGTGATTCCAGATTTCCTTTGAGTACAGCATCAAACTGCGCGGGCAAGCTCTCCATCGTCACCTTTGCGGGCATGCGCCCCTCAGCCATGCCGAGCTCCATCAGTTCCTGCACGTCAGTCACCATCTGCGGCACTGCACTGAGTCGCTTGATGTAATTCTGGCAATCCGCCGCGGTGCGAAACGGCACGCGATCAGCCATTTGCGGAATATCTTGCTGCGGTCCATTGCGGCCGCCAACCGGCATCAGGAACGAGCGGAAGCGGTGACCATCCTGCGATTCGCGCAATTGCCGAGTGAGGAGTTGCCATCCCAAGAGATCGTCACCGGTGAGCTGAGCCGGATCGAGTTGCATGAGGTCAGTCAGGAACAGTCCTTCCTGCGCATGTCGTTTCTCAATGCCAACAATCGACGCGTCAGTGATGCGGTCGGGGCACGGGGTAAATCGACCGTTGGCAATGGCATCTTCGGGCCACTCGGTGTCACGCCAGCGTTGCATCTCATCAACGATGGCGAGCCAGCGGGCGCGGGTGCTGCTCAGAGCGGCTGCGGGCATCGGCGCAGGCATCGGCGCAGGCGGTGGCACGACGGTCGTGGGGGGGGCGCACAGCATGGCAGAGAGGGCAATGATGGCGGGCAGCATGCGGGTAATTTACTGCGGCAGGATGAGGTTCGTACTTGAGGGCATTCGCGTTCGTACTGGCCCGCAATCGCCTTCTTACTGGCTCGCAATCGCCTTACGAGGACGGCCGCTGAGCGCGGCCCTGTCCTCTCCGGCGAGTGCGACCAGGGGAGCGGGTTCCAGATTGCGCATGCATGTGTGTTGCGAGTGCGGCCAGGGTGGGCGCATTCCAATCTGGTCTGCTTACGGGATACGGAAACGGATTTGCCTTACGCTGTTCAACCCATGGACACGCGCGCCACTCTCCGACTTGGGCATTCTCCGGATCCGGATGATGCTTTCATGTGGTGGCCACTTCTGGAACTTGACGGCCAAGCGCCGCGGGTGGTCTCAGGCCGCTTTCGCATTGAGGCGGTGCCCGCAGATATTGAGGCGCTGAATCAGCGCGCTATGCGTGGCGAAGATCTGTTGGAGATCTCCGCGTTCAGTTGTGCAACGTATCCCCGCATTGCTGCCCGTTACGCGCTGACTGCGTGTGGAAGTTCGGTTGGTGATGGCTACGGACCCAAAGTGGTGGCGCGCGCGCCGCGGACTGTTGAGTCGTTGCGTGGGGCGCACATTGCCATTCCCGGACAGGGGACAACCGCGTTCATGGTCACGAGCCTTCTGCTTGGGCCCGGGACCTTTCGGGCAACTGTGGTTCCGTTCAAGGAAATTCCAGCGCGGGTTGCCGCCGGGGAATTTGATGCTGGTGTTGTCATTCACGAAGGGCAACTGACCTTTGCAGATGAAGGCCTCGTCCTCGTGGAGGACCTCGGCCGCTGGTGGCATTCGCAGTACGGTCTGCCGCTTCCGCTTGGAGCCAACGGTGTCTTGCGTGCGCTCGATGAGCGCCATGGCGCTGGAACGATGCAGGAAGTTGCCGCACTCCTTGAGCAGAGCGTGCGGTACGCGCTCAGTCACCGCGAGGAGAGCATTCGCTATGCGCTGACCTTTGCGGAAGGCATGACCACGGCACTTGCTGATGAATTCATTGGGATGTACGTGAATTCCTGGACGCTTGACTACGGTCCCACCGGCCGACTTGCGGTTCGAACGCTGCTCGAGCGCGCAGCCGATGCAGGTCTTCTGCCGCGTGTTGATGCTCCTGAATTTGTGGGCGGCGCGCAGTGAGCCCCGCAGATATGCTCACTGCTCCAAGGTCTTGAGATTGAAACGCAATGAGTGCATCGCTTCCACCCGCCACTGAGACTGAGTACGGATACGCGCCCCCAACGGTGCGGCAGTTCAGTGTGTTCTTGAACAATAAGGTCGGCAAGCTCCTCGAACTTCTCCGTACCTTTGATGAAGCGCCGTCCACGCGGCTTGCAGCATTCTCAATCGTTGACTCGAGCGACTACGCCGTCGTTCGCATGATCTTCACGAACGCTGACGCAGCGCGGCACATTCTGCGGCGCAGCCAATACACGTTCGCCGAGACCGACCTCATCATCATGGAACTCGGCGAGCAGCAGTGCCTGAGCGGCGCATGCCTCTACCTCTTGGGCGCCGAACTCAACATTCGCTTCGCGTATCCAATCATGTTGCGCGGCGAACATCCAGCTGTTGCTATCTGCGTTGATGACAATCACCTTGCGGGGCAGATCCTCCTCCGTAAGCGGTTCCGTTTGCTT
>JAPLMU010000141.1 GCA_026386795.1 Planctomycetota bacterium | reverse complement strand
CAGGCGCTGGCGCTCCGCGTCGTTGCCGAACGGCTCGAGCATGAGGAAGCCGGTTCGGAAGCACTCACCATTACGTTCCGCGCCGCATGAGCGAGTGGCCAAGCACGCGGGCGCGTCAGGTGCTGGCGGCACTGCTGCGGACCGGCTGGCGCGTGAAGCGCACGAGCGGGTCGCATCGCACCCTGTCACGCGAACAGTGGCCGGATTTCGTCTTCGCGTTCCATGACGGCGAGGAGATCGGGCCGCGGATGCTTGCGCGTATCGGCAAGCGCACGGGGTTGCAGCCGGCGGATCTCTGAGGGCGGCCGGAGCCTAGAAAGCTCTTCGCCTTCCACCTGCGATTGCTAAGAACCCAAGCAAGCACGCGGCCGCTCCTGGCGCCGGCACCGGCGTGAAGTAAAGGTTGTCGAATACGGCGGGATATGGGTCCATCCAGGGTGGAGCGTTAGTCGCGCTCTTGAACACGACCCGATCGAACGCGACGTCACCAAAGAACCCAGCGAACTTGTTCGATCCGCCGCCGCCGTTTTGTGTCCACGAGTAGACAAGCTCGCTCCCGAAAAAGAACTGCGCCTTCACGATCCCCGGGTAGTACACCGCCAATCCTCGCATCGACGTATCGAAACGCATGTCGATCGAATTCTGTCCATGCAGCCCCCATCCGTCTTGGAGAAACACGTCCGTTCCATTGATGTCCGAGCCGTTAATCCAGTTTCCCTGCGGCTCGACGAAGTGAATCCCAAGTGAGGCGTACTGCTCCCTGATCATCGTGCCGTAGGGGAATTCGGTGAACGTGATTGTGCTGTACGCCCCTGCATTGCCGAGCCACTGACTCGCATTCGTAGCACCCGTGACGACGGCGAATCCACCGAGTGCCGTGGGCGCAGTGCACGCCGCGACCAGAGTTGAGGCCCACCAGACTTTGCTTGCCATAACGGTCCTCCGGATTCCCATAAAGATACTATGCTCGGTTAGTCGCGCGCAGTCAAGTAAATGTAGAGCCATTCGAGGACTTCGGCGTTCTGCGCGTCAGTCCGGGCACTCTGTGAGGCGTTGAACTCAGCAACCGAGTTGAATCCGAGAATGGCGAGTCCGTCGATGAGCGTGCCTTCCGAATCCGATACCGCCTCCTGAGCGGCCGAGCCCCGGCTGCCGCTTGGGCACGACCAACACTTGCACGAACTACCCCACGCGCCAAGAAGAATGCCAAGGTCCGAACCGTTGATAAGCCCGTCTCGATTGAGGTCGGCCAGGCATGACGGACAAGGGCTGCCGCAGCTCCACGCCCCCAAGAGAATCCCTAGGTCTGCGCCGTTCACCGAGCAGGAACCGTCAATGTCGCCCACACAGGTGATTGGCTTCAGAAGGAAACCGTGGTACACCGCCCCACCACCCGGCAACGCAACCCAGCCGTCGCCGACGATCCAGCCGTCAGAGCTCACGTCGTGCGCTTGCACGAGCGACTAGCCGCACAACGGAGAGATCAGCGTGTTGAGGTCCGCGCCACTCCAAGCGCTAGAACTGTCGCGGTACCAACGATACGCGAGGCGATTGTACGTATCGCCACCGACCACCGTGACCTCCCCGCTGGCGCCCGCTTCGTTGACACGGAAGGCTCGCGATTCAACGATGCTCGAGATCCCCATGGACCCGAGATCGACCGGACTCGATGCAGACGTCTGCCAGAAGGCAGCGTGCCTGAGGCATGATGACGTTGCGGTGAGCGCGAGTCCGACGCTGTGGCCTGCATCGTTGATTCCCCATGCCTGGGCACCGTACGCCGCGCCGTTGTCCGGCAGCGTCGTTAGCGTCGGCGACCCAGAGATCGTCCAATTGACGGCCGTTTGGTCGCTCTCGCAGGGCGACGTCAGGCATTGCGCAGAGGTTGATCGTCCGGCCGCTCGCGGCGGAGAAGCGTTGTTCACGCCCGGGGCCATACTGAAGGCGTCACCGGGATTCGCACCCAGCGCCGTCAGCGTCGTCGGCGGGTCGCCATACTGGTAACTGAAGGCCTCGAATCGCGAAGAGCTGCCGATGCAGCTTCCAGATGTCTGCGCGAAACCTACGACGATCGCCGGGCTTGCATCATTGAGCGCGGCCGCAAACCCCTGCGTGGTCGCGCCGCCAACCAGCGTATCCAATTCCGTCGTCACGATTGGACTGGATGAGACGTCCCAGATATAGCCGCGCAGCGAGCCGCTCGAGGTCGAGACCGCCTGGCGACCAACCACCAGCCCAGACATATTGATGTCGTACGCCTCGCCGAATTCAGTCTCACCAGCCATGTCGGTGAGATCGTGCCATTGCCCAGCAGCTAGTCCGTAGTTTGGGCAGTATAGCCAGATCGTGGCATGCGTCTGGTTGAGTGAGTCGATCGCCCAGCCCACGATCTCATGCAAATCATTGATTGCCGAGGCGTATGACTTGGGGTCCGCGGGGGAGGGCAGCGTCCCAAGGTCGATGACTTCATAGCCAGCCACCTGTGCAGAGGCGCAATATCCAAAAAGGCCCAGCGAAAGGACACTCATGCAACACCCGGTTCTATTTCGCATTTTCTGCTCCTCCAGTGGCGATGCCACGCGGTTGAGATGCAGGCCCCCGTAGCCTGCGGATTGCGAGACTACCAGGAGCGGTTCCCTGGATCTACCGGATGCAAGGAAACTGCGCCGAGAGTTCGCTCGATCCTTCGGGTGGCGCGAGCAGTCGGCGTTCGGTTCTACGCGTCGGCGTCGTGAACTGTTCGAAACCCGTTCAGTCCTGACTAATTCAAGAGTTGTTGCGAATAGCAGCCCTCGCCAAACGCACGAGAGAGGCGTCCTCCACGAGGGCGCGTCTTTCGCTTTGTGCGCAGGGATTTCGAGGGGTGGGCCAGGGCGGGCGGTCGCGGCGAGTCTCGGAGCCTTCACCGCCGAGTCGCCCGGATACCCCCGCTGGCCGACCGGATGGGCCGAAAGTCTCTCCGGGGTCTCTCCGCGGGAGGGTGCTAGGTTAAGAGTGGGTCGGGCCCGCTGGAGCGGTCCCGAACCGTTGCGACTCGTGACCCGTGGGTGATGACTCCGCGCACGCGGAGGGGTATTGTGCGTCCGAAGAAGGTTGGGGTGGCCTGGCCGTCCGGTGTTCGCATTGGTTCCGTTCCTTCGGCCTTTCTCTGGTCAGGAATATCTACTTGGAATCACTCCCGACGTCTGTGCGCGGAGTACACCCGAGCAGTCGCAGGTATCTCTGCTCAGGGCGTTGTCCCTGGCGTCTATCCGGAGTTCGCATTGTCAGCCAGCGATTCGCGACTTTCCTTCGGTGGATTTGTGACTGTCGTGGTCGAAGCAGACGGACGAGTCTTGGTGCTGTTCAAGGAGAGCGTCGGATGGAAGGGGAACTACGAGGGCTATGTCTTCGCAAACAGGCCCTTCCGGGCATCCGACTTCTCACAGGATTACTACGGGCGTTCCGTGCTCAATACTCCGGGAATCACTGAACCAGTCGTAGTCGGGACGCTTGGAGACTGTGGATTACAGGTGAAGTTCGACCTTGGCTAGGCAGTACGTCGCTCCTCGGCTGCCGGTGGTGACAGGATTGCTTTCGACATGTCGACGATTGATCGGGAGCAGGAACCGCTCTCGCCACCCCCTCTGCCTCCGCTCCCGCGGATGGACATGGTGCGAGGCAACTAGAGAGAGCTAGAACCCTGTTCTGAGCGCGCCACGAGGGGCTATCCAGCTCTCTTCTGCGAGCTAGATCCCTCGAAACGTTCGAAATCCGTCCAGCTCTCCCTACTTCAAGAGGCGTTGCGAGCAGCAGCCCTCGCCGAACGCACGAGAGATGCGTCCTCCATGAGCGCGCGTCTTTCGCTTTCTACGCAGCGTTTTCGAGGGGTGGGCCACTTTGTCACCTATGTGACCGGTATGTACCCACTTGCGAACGCTGGGCGTGAGCACACCCCTAAGCAGGTTCTGGCACTCATCGACCGGTCATTTGTGAGGCTATTTGACCCATAACTTGCCGAATGGCAGAGTGCCGCAAAGGGTTGAACCTTGGTTTTTGCTCTGCATGGTGCTTTGAAACTGCATGAAACTTCCGACTAGATAGACATTTCAGCGATTATTCCAAACACTTGTATGGAAAGTGATTTGAAATGGCGATATAATTCACATATGGAGCGAAGTCGTAGACATGGTTTAATCAAGCGGCTTCAGTTAGGGCTTCATAGAGGAACGCCCTTCGATGTCGCCACGCTGGAGAGCCTTGGCATAAGTGCTAAAGCTGCTTCGTACTACGCCAAAGAGGGCTGGCTCGTCCGTCTCGGGCACGGGGTCTATGCATTTCCTGGCGACCAACTTTCGCCACACGGTGCTGTCAAGTTTCTCCAAACGAAAGTGCAGGGGCTCCATGTCGGAGGGAAATCGGCCCTCGCCCTCCACGGTGTACAGCACAACCTCGCCATGCGAGAAACGCTCGTCCTCTGGGGCGAAGGTCGCTTTGTACTTCCCGCGTGGTTCACCTCGTTGACTCCTGCTCGCTATGTCTCCGCCCACCTCTTCGACTGGCCGAATGAGAAGTTCGCCAAATCTACAGTGACAACACCTCCCGGAGAAACCGAAGGTCTCCGTGTCTCAACGCCTGAGCGAGCAACTCTTGAGATGCTTTACCAGGTCGGCACTTACGAGATGCTTGAGGAGACTCGAAACGTTTTTGAAGGGCTCAGAAATTTCCGGACCGACGTGGCGGGCAAACTTCTTGCTTGCTGCACGTCCGTCAAAGCGGTTCGACTCTTTCTCAAGTGGAGCCGTGAGACTGGGCTCTTGGATGTAGAACAACTCTACGCACAGTTTGACATCCGCGTGGGCAGCAATCGGCGGTGGATAAACCGCCTCCCGGACGGTTCACTGCTGACACTCAAGCCCAATGAATAAAGCCTACGCCGATACAGTCAGACTACTGCTCACCGTAGCGCCCGAAATTTTTCGGAGCGACATCTTCGCCATGAAGGGCGGAACCGCCATCAACCTCTTCGTGCGCGATATGCCGCGACTCTCTGTGGATATCGACGTGGCTTACACCTCTTGGGAAACGCCGAGGGATGCGGCACTTAAAGCAATTTCGGATGAGATCGGAACCATCGCGAAAAGGCTCCGTGGAATGAGACTTGAGGTGAAGACCACCTCTGCCTCAGACATTGGCGACAGCAAGTTGTTGGTTAGCAACACCCAAGTTCAAGTCAAAGTCGAAATCAATCTCGTCTTCCGTGGAACGGTGCTCCCGGTTGAGAAGCGACCACTCTCAGCACGTACCGCTGAAATGTTCAGCGTAGAACTATCCGTGCCCACGCTTGCGGTTGCGGAACTCTATGGGAGCAAGATTGTCGCCGCCCTTGATCGCCAGCACCCACGAGACCTCTTTGATGTCGCGCAAATGTACGAAGCCGATGGACTCACAGAGAGGACGGTCGAGTGCTTTGTCACATACCTTGCCGGGCACAATCGGCCGATGCACGAAGTGCTCTTCGCGATGCCCAAAGACATCGCGCATGAGTATCAGTCCACGTTTGTCGGCATGACGAGAGAATCAGTGACTCTGGAAACGCTGCTTCAAGCGCGAGCTCGGCTCTTCGGCGAACTTCCGACTCGCATCAGTGACAAGCACAAAACGTTTCTCGTTGGTCTAGCGCGGGCAGCACCCGATTGGTCCCTCCTTGAGTGCAAACACGCGAAGAACCTTCCGGCCATTCGCTGGAGGATTGAAAATCTTGAGAAGTTTCGAACGGCTAACGCGGCTGAATTTGAGCGCCAAGCAAAAGAACTTGAGGATCGACTTCGGGGCTGACGTAGCCGAGTGAGCCGTCATGATGGAGTGATCTCATGGGCGATCCCGGCCCGATGTCGTCGCCGGGAACCTCGATGCAGTCGATGGTTAGTCGAGAAACCTCTCTTGAAGCTCCGCTCTTGGCACCATGCACGCCTCGGCGCGCCCGAACCATCGGTATCGATTGCGTGCCACGAAGCGGTACAGCGCGTCGCGAAGCCCGCGCGGCAGCACGCGGAAGACGCCGAACATCGGCCACGGGAACGACATGCGGCGCGCGATGGCAAGTGCTGCATCGGAACGCTCGAGTGCTCGACCGCCCTCGATGACCACGATCGTGCTCGGCGTGTCGAAGGCGGGCAGTTCGTAACCCACCTTCGCGCACGCAGCACGCGCCGCCTCGGACTGCAGCGCCGCGAACCGGCATTGCGCATGCGGATCGCGCGCGATCACAAACCGCACCATTCCGCTGCAGAGGTTACAGACGCCGT
>JAPLMU010000115.1 GCA_026386795.1 Planctomycetota bacterium | reverse complement strand
TGGCGAACCAACCGCTGAAATCGCGCCCCGCGCCTACAACCGGGATACCCCGGCCATGCGCCAGTATGACCGCATCAAGAGTCAGCACCCGGGGTGCCTGCTGCTGTTCCGGATGGGCGACTTCTACGAACTCTTTGATGAAGACGCCGTCACCGCACACCGCGCGCTTGGCATCACTCTGACCGAACGCACCAAGGGCCAGCCGATGGCGGGCGTTCCATTTCATGCCGTTGAGGGCTATCTGCGGCGCTTGGTTGAACAGGGCTACCGCATTGCGGTGTGCGAGCAACTGCAAGACCCGGCCGAAGCAAAGGGCGTGGTTGAGCGTGGAGTGACCCGCGTCCTCTCGCCAGGAACGTTGGTTGACGAAACGCTCCTCGACGACTCGCGAGCCAACCGCATTGCCGCCGCATGGATCACCGGTACCGGCAATGAAGCGCGCGCCGCAGTGGCCGCTGTTGAACTATCGACTGGTGAATTCACAGTCGAAGAGTGCGACGCCGCGCTCCTTGAAGATGTGCTCGCACGGATCGGTCCAAGCGAACTCCTCCTTCCCGAAGGCGACCACGAAGACGCCGATCGCCCCGCGGCTCGTGCCGCGCGCGCCCTTGGCTGCCCGGCGCTCGAAGTCCCCGGCTGGATGTTCCGCCCCGCTGACGCCGTAGCACTTCTCAAAGAACACTTCGGCGTGCGCACGCTGGAGAGCTTCGACCTGAGTGACGACGCGCCCTCAGCAACCGCCGCCGGCGCCCTGCTTCGCCACCTGATCGACACGCAACGTGGCCTCGGCACCGACCCCGCCGCGAGTGGCGGGCGCTCCGTCCGCCCGCTTGCGCACCTGCGCCCACCACGTCGCGCCGGACGCGCCGCGCACGTGGTGCTTGATGGAACCACACTTCGCAGCTTAGAAGTTGAACGAACCCTCCGCTCCGGCGGAACCGAAGGCACGCTCCTCAGCGTCTTGCAACGAGCGCGCACCCCGATGGGCCGACGCCTTCTCCGTGAATGGACCTGTGCGCCACTGGGCGACCGCGCCGCTATCCGCGCGCGCCAAGACGCTATCGCCACACTCGTTGCCGATGAGCGTATGCGCGAGGAATTGCGCGCTTCGTGTGACGGCGTGCAAGATGTCGCACGTATCGCTAGCCGCATGTCGATGGGGCGTGCAACGCCACGCGATCTGGTTGCGCTCGGTAAATCAATGACGCTCGCTGGTCGCATCGCGCAATCGCTCGGCGACGCCCCCGCCTTCTCTGGCGCACGCACCGCACTGGAAGAAGCCGCAGCGAAAGTTGCAACACTGACCACCCGCATCAGCGCTGCATGCAACGAGCAACCACCTGCCCACATGCGCGACGGTGGTTTATTCAAAGACGGTGCCGATGCAGAGATCGACGAATGCCGATCATTGCAGCGCGACGCCACCGCATGGATGGCGCGCTATCAAGCAGAACTCGGCGAACGACACGGCATTCCCAGCCTGAAAATTGGCTACAACCGCGTGTTTGGCTACTACATTGAAATCACGCATGCCCACTCCCTAAAGGCGCCCGCAGAGTTCACGCGTCGACAGACGCTGCGCAACGCCGAGCGCTACATCACACCGGAGTTGAAGACATTTGAGGACAAAGTTCTCTCCGCCGAGTCGCGCGCCGTCGCCCGCGAACGCGCACTCTTTGATGCACTCTGCACCGAAGCCGCCGAACGCCTCCCGGAACTTGTCCGCTTTGCTGACGCCGTTGCAAGCCTTGATGCAGTTGCCAGCCTCGCAGAAGTTGCCGCGCGCCACCGCTGGGTTCGCCCAGAAATTGTGGAAGAATCCGTCCTCGAAATCACCGGTGGCCGCCACCCCGTTCTTGATGAATTGCTGCGCGACCGATTCGTTCCCAATGACACTGAACTTGGCACCGCGCTGCAGCCTGCAACGCTTGCGCTCATCACTGGCCCCAACATGGCCGGCAAGAGCACCTACATTCGTCAGACCGCGCTCATTGTCCTGCTTGCACATATGGGCAGTTTCGTTCCAGCAGAACGCGCCATCATTGGCGTCACCGATCGCATCTTCACCCGCATCGGCGCCAGCGATGAACTGCACTCCGGCCAATCCACCTTCATGGTGGAAATGACTGAAACCGCTCGCATTCTCAATCATGCAACGCCGCGCTCATTAGTAGTGCTTGACGAAATCGGCCGCGGAACGAGCACGCTCGACGGACTCAGCCTCGCATGGGCGATCACCGAATACCTCGCCGCTGCCGGCGCGCGGACGCTCTTTGCAACGCACTACCACGAGCTCACTGATCTCTCCACTCGCATCGCTGGCGTTCGCAACCTCCATGTATCGGTTCGCGAATGGAAGGGCGACGTTGTGTTCTTGCATCGCATTCTTCCCGGGTCCACCGATCGCAGTTATGGAATTCATGTTGCGCAGATTGCCGGCATTCCAAAGTCGGTAGTGACGCGCGCGAAGGATGTACTCAGCACGCTTGAGGTGAACAGCGCGCCGAAACCAACACGTAGCGGACGCGCGCGCGGCAACGATGCCTCCTTCGCGACGAGTGCTAGTCCCATCGACGCAATGCCGCTCTTCGCAAGCAGCGTTCACCATGAATCTGCAACTCCCGCCCCGCCACACCCGGCAATCGAAAAACTTCGCCTCCTTGAATTGAACAGCCTGACGCCGCTTCAGGCATTTGACATCCTTCGACTTCTGAAAGAGACCACAACCGATGCTTGACAGCAATACATGGAAGTCCGCACACACCGCCGGATTGACCTGGGATAACTATCTTTCTGCAAATTCTGACCGCACCGCTGGCTGGAAAGCACACATCGCCGCGTCCGTCGTCACTGCGGAACAACGCACACTGCTCGCGAGTTTCACACGACGCATGAATGTGCTCGTGCTCACCGGCGCGTGGTGCGGCGACTGCGCTGTGCAATGCCCCATGCTTGGCGCGATCGCAGCGGCATGCCCCGTTACAGATGTTCGATTCCTTGAGCAGGCTGATCACAAAGACCTCGCCGACCAACTCCGCATCAATGGCGGAACCCGCGTACCGACCGTGGTCTGGTGTTCGGAAGACTTTCAATTCTGCTCAATGATGGGCGATCGCACACTTGCTCGCTACCGAGCCATCGCAGCGCGACAACTCGGCGCATCGTGCCCACTTCCATGGGCGACCGTTGCCGCTGACGAAATTGGTGCCACCCTGCAGGACTGGCTTGAGGAGTTTGAACGCGTCCACTTGATGCTCCGCACCTCGCCGCGTTTGCGGCAGTTGCACGGCGATTAATCAATGTCGTGCGTGGTGATTACGCTCGCCGCGGCACTGTGTTTGTCGGTGATGGCGCCGCCCAACCAAGCGGAGCCGCTACCGCCAAAGTCCGTCGACCCACAGCCATCGCAGCTCACGGTGTCGCCGGCGACGCGCGCCGCCAGTGAATCCGCGCTCAAATCACTTGCTGCGCATCCCGCGTGGCTGCGGCGAATGATCGCCACCATGCGCCTCGAACGTACCGGCGAAGTAGCCGTTCGCGAGCGACTCAACGCCCTCGCACTCGACTCCGACCCCCGCGTCCGCAGCAGCGCCATCCTCGCCCTCGCCCGCACCGGTGCCCCGCCTATCACGCTTCTCGCTGAGAGCGAAGACGACCCGCGCGTCATTCGCACCATGTTGCGCTGCGGCTGGGCGGTACCAGCGGATCGAGTCGATCGCGGCGCGCGCGTCTTGGCGAAAGCAAGTGAAGGCACGGACCGATTGCTCGCCGTTGAACTCATCGGCGCACTCGAAGCACAAGGCCGAAGCGATCGCAAACTCACCGAATTCGGCAAGGACACGCTCGCCTCAGTGATCGCCCGCCTCGACCGCGACGATGGCGGCGCACTGAGCCCACGGATCGCAGCCATCACCGGCGCGCGCGACACACGCGTTGGCTGGAAATGGCGCTCATGGCTTGATCATAACCGCGCCAGCATGCGCATTGACGCCGCAGCACTCATCGGCCCCAAGGTCGCGGTCGTTCAGAATGCAATCGCGCAACTGGACGACGCCGCATTCGTGCGTTTCACAGCGGCACTCGACGAACTCTTCAGAAAGCCAATCGACCTCGCTGTTGCCATTGATTGCACTGCCAGCATGTCTGCCGAAATTGCTGCCGCTCAAGCAGGTATTGATGATCTCATGCGCTTCATCAACGCCGCGACTGGCGGCATGCGGGTGGCCATCGTTGGATTCCGAGATCAACAGGACGAGTTCCAACTCATGGGATGGGACTTCACCACTGATCCCACCGAGGCGCGCACTCGTCTTTGGAAACTCTCCGCCGATGGCGGCGGCGATGAACCAGAAATGGTCTACGAAGCCATGCGGATGGCGTACGGAAAGTTCACATGGCGAACAGAAGCGCAGGAAGTCATGGTGCTCATCGGCGATGCCCCACCGCACCCCGGCTGGGGTATCCGCACTGTGGAGATGTCACAAGCCGCCCATTCGCACGGAATAACCACCTACGTGATCAGCGCGCGGTCGATTACGAAGACTGAAGAAGTGAAGCACTTCCCGGAGATCGCTCGCATGGGCGGTGGTCGCGTCATTCGTCTGAGCGATCGCAACGATCTCGTGGCAGAACTCGCTGGCATCGCTCTCAGCGATACGTGGCATGACCAGATCGTCGGCGTCTTTGAACGCTATCTGCAACTCTGTCGCTAAGAGACTGACCCCGGAGCAGTTCCCCAACTTCCAGTGCCCGGGCGTCGCGTGGTTTCAGGGCTACCGCCGATCGGTTCTGACACCTTGCCCGCTAATTTCCACGCGCCCTCAAGCATGGCACGAACGCCCTCACCGGTTGCACCGGATATCGCAATCGGACGCTCGCCCTTTGCCATGCCAATGGCGCCGGCAAATCGCTCGATGCGCGCCTCGCGCTCCTCTGGCTCAACAAGGTCAACCTTGTTCAAGACCACGAGCTCCGGCTTCTCAGCGAGTTCCGCTGAGAACTCCAAGAGCTCGTTGCGGATCATGCGCCAGTTGTCTGCGGGATCGCTGCCATCAAGCGGCGCAAGATCCACCAAATGCACGATGGCGCGGGTGCGCTCCACGTGCTTCAAGAAGTCATGACCAAGACCAGCGCCCTGCGCCGCGCCTTCAATGAGACCCGGAAGATCCGCGAACACCATTCGTCGGTCGGGGTCAAGTTCCGCGATTCCCAACTGCGGGCTCAGCGTTGTGAATGGGTACGCGCCCACCTTGGCATTCGCCCGGCTGATCGCGCTCAACAGCGTGCTCTTGCCGGCATTGGGTAGCCCCACGAGCCCGACGTCAGCAATCAACTTCAATTCAATAAGAAGTCGCCGCTCAACAGCCAACTCGCCGGGAGTGCACTCGAGCGGAGTCTGCTTCAACGCACCCTTGAAATGTTCATTCCCAAGTCCACCCATCCCACCGGGCGCCACGACTGCCGTCTGGCCGGGCACAATCAGGTCCACCAAGAATTCGCCAGTATCCGCATCGACCACCACCGAACCAACCGGCAGACGAATCTCAATCCCCGCGCCGTCAGCGCCGTGGCAACTCTTCTGCATGCCCTTGCCGCCGTCGATCGCAAAGAAGTGCGATCGGAACGAAAATTCAATGAGCGTGTCGAGGTGCGGATCAGCCACCACCACCACGTCGCCACCGCGACCACCATTGCCGCCATCTGGGCCACCCTTGGGGCGATCCTTCTCACGGCGCAGATGCGAGGCACCATCGCCACCCTTGCCGGAGCGGACATTAATGACGGCTGTATCGACAAAGACATTCATGGTGTATCGATTTCGTTAGATGCAATGAAAACCGCGCAGATCGAGCGACCTGCGCGGTTAAGTGTTCAGGTCGAATCCTGGTCAGACGCGATCGATCGCCAAGCGCGGCGTCGTCGGGTCAGCTGGGATGATGTCAACCATGCGTCCACGGAAGCGAACGGTGCCTTCAGTCAGAGCCATCAGCGTGTGATCGCTGCAGAGCTTGACGAGGTAGCCGGCCTTCCAACGGGTTCCGCATTGGCGAACGATGATTGAGCCGCTCTTCGCGAACTCTCCGCCGTAGAGCTTGACGCCTCGGAACTGCGGGTTTGAATCGCGTCCGTTCTGGGTCGAGCCCTGTCCTTTCTTATGTGCCATAGCAAAGTCTCCTACAAAGGTCAGTCCATCAAATCGAGTTCCGAAGTGTAGCGGAATCAGAGTTCATTCTCAACCGCTGCGAGCGCAAGAACGGCACAAACGGCACGATTAACATCAAATTTGAGAGAATCGGCATGTTCGCCAAATAGGATTATCGGCAACAAATCCCGTCCGTCCGCGCGGCAAACGGCGCCCCGTCAGCGCATCAGCCACTGATCCTTGATCACATCAAAGGTCGCCTCGGTCCCGTGACGCGGATCAGTGACGCCCGGAACCGCGTAATGACGCGACCAAGAGCGTCGAACAATCACTTCCTTCGCGGTCGCTGGGTCCGTGCGGCGATCAAAAGCCGCACTCATCCCGGTGACAAAAAGCGTCATGTCCTTGGGATCACCCTTCTCAGGCCAAATCACAAATCCCTCGCGAGCGTTCGATTCACCATCAAGAATGTCGCCCATCACCTGAAACTGATCGACGGCCTGCGCTGAAGCAACCGCGCGCTGCATGCGACGCGCCGCATCGACGGGAACATCCTTACCAGCCTCCAAGATCACGCCGTCACCCATCAGGAGGTCGAAGCGCGGCGAGAAACGCTGCGTCTTTCCCGTCTTATTGGCAATCGTGTAGGTGAATACCCAGAAACGACCACCACTCACTGCATCGGTCACGATGGTCAATGCACCGGGGCGGAATTCAAGGTCGTCTGCAGTGGCGGGTCGAACCTTGGGGATCAACTTGGAATCAGGCACTGCGGGAGGCGCACTAGCAATGGTGCGCGCCGCGGCGGGCTGGACGGCGACGAGCCCAACCGTCAAGACGGCAAGACCCAGTGCGCAAGCGAGGGGACGAATCACGGCTTTCGGTGCTGCAAACATGGTCGGGATTCTACGGCTCGGGAGCCTTCCCGGTTACGCTCATCATGTGCCTTTTCGACGACTCTTTGGCGGAAGTGATGGCGCCCATGCAGCATTGCTGTGTGGCAAGGCCACGCCCGATGACCGGGCCGCCGCCCTCTCGTCGGTCCTCGGGACCACGGTGGCCTCGGCGCCCGCCTTCGAGCGGCGAGCCGCGTCCCAAGGCGTCGACCTCAGCCATCTCTGGACGGCGCGCCACGATGGCCGGGTCATTGCCGCCACCCTGCTCATACCGCATCCGGGACGAACCGCGCTCCTCATGTCCACCGCCCCGCGCGATCATGCCCACGCAGCACAAGTGGGAAGCCTCATCAACAGCACACTCGCAGAAGGCTTCGAGGTGCCCAAGATCCGGCTCGCCCAGGCGCTTTCGTCTCCCGGGGAGAGTCTCCGAGCGAGCGCGTGGACTGCCGGCGGCATGCGTCACCTTGCCACGCTTGAGTACATGGAGCGTCCGGTTCACCCGAACGAGGGATATGTCGCGGCAGTCCCTGCTGACTTTCGCCTCGAGTCGTGGAACCCCAATGATCGCATCATGCTCGAGGCACTCCTTGTAGAAACTTATCGAGACACACTTGACTGCCCAGGTCTTGCAGAACTACGTGCGCCGTCTGACATTGTCGATGGTCACCTGGCTGCTGGCGAACACGATGCGTCACTGTGGACCATTGCGTTTCAGGACGATCGCCCCGTCGGTGCGCTGCTCCTTGCCCCGTCGCAGGCCACTGATTCCACCGAGGTGATCTACCTCGGACTCGCGCCCGATGCTCGCGGGCGTGGGCTTGGAGGCGCACTGCTTGCACATGGAATTTCGCTTGCCGCCAAGCGCCGCGAACCAAACATCGCGCTCGCCGTCGACTCTCGCAATTCACCCGCGCTTGCCCTCTATGCACGCGCTGGTTTCCGTACTCTGCGACGGCGCGAAGCGTTTGTGGCGCATCCCGAGCCCTACGCGAACGCTCGGTCGGCTGTCAAGTGACGACGGTTGTCCACAATCGACAAGCACACAGCGTCGCGCACGGTGGATGAAAAAAGTTCCTGAGTAGGAATTGCCACCGCGAACGGCACTTACGCGCACAGTTCGAATCGTCATTTTGATATGCCCCTTGCATTGAGATAGAACCCGGTTACTCTTCGCCATGCTCCGCAGGAAGTGGAGCATTCAACGGCGCCGCTCGTGTGGCGCCCCACTGGATCTGGCGCGGCATACTGAGCCCGCTGGCCACCACTGGAGCGCCGCGCAAGCGGACCGTTGATCGCCGTGCAGGTCATCGGAGATGACCTCGCGGAGTGGGCACGGACGATCCTCAAATCCTGTCGGTATGCACTTCGTCGTTCATCACGAACGAGGGAGAGGTGGCGTCATCGCCATCGCAGCATGCTGTTTCCACTTCCCGCTTCGGCGGTCGTCACTGCGCCTCGGCGCCCTCACTGCAGGATCCCCCAAACCGTGACCACCGCCACCGTACAGGCATCCAAACTCTCTGCAAACCAAGCAACGCTGCGCCAGGCAGCGCTCACCACGGATACCGCCGTAACCCCCACCCCGTCCCGGATCCCAGATCCAGCGGACCGCGAAGCTCCGAGCAGCGCGTCCATCGAGCGCCGGCTTGCAGCCCGCATCGGTGCAGCCCGATACCGCATGTGGTTTGCCGAACCCGCCTGCCTGAGCCTGAACGGGTCCGAACTGGTGGTCGACGCCTCAAGCCCCTTTGCTGCCGAGTGGATCGAAAGAAATTTCCGTGACGAACTTGCCGGCGTTGCTGCCGATGTGGGGCTCCTGACCGTCCGCATCGTTGCACAGGAAGAAACCCCGTCCAGCGGCTCCCCCGCGAGCGCCGAAACTCGGTCGTCAGCCGCAACCACGGTTCCCGCCGTCCGCCGCGATCAACCGCGCTGGCGCCGCCTCGAAGACTTTGTGGTCGGCGATTCCAATCGCATTGCCTTCGAAGCCGCACGACGTCTTGCTGAGGACAACCTCGGCGGCATCCGCAGCATTCTTCTGCACGGCGGATGCGGCGTCGGAAAGACGCACCTGCTGCAAGGCCTGTGCGCCGATCGCCGCGCGCGCTTCCCCAACGAGCGCATTCGCTACACCACCGGCGAGCAGTTCACCAACGATTACATCCAATCGGTTCGCGCCGGCAACATCGAAGCCTTCCGCGCCCGCGTTCGAAAGCTTGACCTGCTTGCGCTTGATGATGTGCACTTCCTTTCCAACAAGGGCGCGACGCAAGCAGAATTCCTTCACACCATTGATGCCATTGGTCTTGCCGGCGCGCGCGTCGCCATCGTGACCGACGCGCACCCGCGCGCGCTCCGCGCATTCAGCGAATCTTTGGTGAGTCGCCTGCTCGGAGGCATGGTGGTGCAGGTGGAATCACCGGATCGCAGTACCCGCGAGGCGCTGGTTTTGCGCTTGGCAGAAGAGCGCGGCATTGCACTCGAACCAACGGCAGCGCGTGCCGTCACTGACCGCGCCATCGGCAGCGTCCGCGAGATCGAAGGCGCCCTTGCCCGCATCGCCGCAGCACTGCTCCTCGAAGACATGGGCGGCATCGCCACCCTCAGCATTGTGGAACGCGCGCTGGGTATCGGCGAAGCGAGCATCCGTGGCGTTCCGCCGCGAATTGCAGCGATTGTTGAAGCCACCTGCGATGAACTCGGCGTCAATCGTGACGACCTCGCGTCCACTGGTCGCCATCGCCGGGTGGTACTTGCACGCGGAGTGGTGGTTCACCTCGCCCGCGAGATGACCACACTCAGTTTTCCGGAGATTGCTCGGCACCTCGGTCGCACCGCCCACTCGAGCGCGCACGCCGCCGCGCGACGGGTTCGTGAGATGCTCGACCGTGGTGATGAATTGCCGCCTGACGAGAACAGCCCCGGCGCCCGCAGCGTTCGTGAATTGGTTGAAACCGTGCGCCGCGGAGTCGAGCGCCGCGGTCGGGCGGCGCGATAGACTTCTGCCCATGCTGCTGACCGAGCCACTCCACCACGCCCGGCGCATTGCGGGCGTGGTGATCACTGCGATGCTCTGCGTCGCCCCCGCCGCTGCTCAATTCTACGAGAAGGTCGATCTCTCGAAGGCGGCGATTGACGTCCTTGAGAACTCTTTGACTGGCACCGACCCCGCAACCGGAAGTTATGTTGCGGGCATCGCCGGCACCAATGACCCAGGCACCGAGGCACTGTTCCGTGCCATGGTGCGCAACAACCATGCTGGCCCACGCGTCTACGGCGTCCTCGGCACCGCGCTCATCAGCAAGAAGGGAATCGATCCCACGCTGCTCGCGGCCATTACCGCCCGCGATGAACGCGCCGCAATTATTCGCGAAGCCAACATCACTGGCATCCTCCGCGTGTCGCCGGTTTCAGCCATCTTGGCGCAGGGGAATTTCCCGGACGCCGCACTGCTTTCGCTCGTCGCTGAGATCAATCGCCGCAATGAAGAATGGGACACCGCACCGGTTCGCGCGCTCGCAACGAGCACTGATCCGGTCGCAGCAGGATTCGCAGCACTTTTAATCCGCGACGGCAGTGCAAAGAATCCCGGCGATCCCGCGCTGTGGGATGCATTCCGCGTGCGCCTCCTTGCACTTTCGCCCGCTGACCGCAACGGAACGATGCGCGCACTCATTGAAGCAAGCATGATCTTTGAGTTGAAGAGTGCTGCCGCGCCACTTCTTGAACTCGCACGCACTGAGAATTTCACCACCGACACTCGGATTGGCGCCATCGGCATGGCACTCCGGATTGACACGCCCGCTGGCGTTGCTGCCTGGCAAGACCATGTTGCGGCGAATCGATCGCAAACAGCGCTCGTGCGCGCGGGGTTGCAACTCTTGGCGTCATCGGACCGCGGCATTCCACCAACTGCATTCGATGCCATCCGCAACGGGAACCAAGTGCTCGATGCGATGGCTGACACTGGCGCTGCCATCAGCGGAGGCAAAGATCCGGTCGCCGCACTGATCACGCTCCTTGATGCTGGACATCCACTGAGCGCGGAGTGGGCGCTGATCCATGCTTCGGAACTTCCACCGGAATCGTCTGCCATTGTGTGGAAGCACCTGCTCAAACGCATGGATGATCCCGATCCGGCAAATCGACCCACCGGCGTGTTGGTGTCTGGACTCGCACGCGAACTCATGAAGAGCGATCCCGCCGCGGTCGGTGCACTGGTAGAACGCGTGAAGGCTGACCCCAACCTCGTTGTTGCGGCAATGACGGGCGTCAACGACAGTTGCATTGCTGCTGGAGCAGACATCGCCCGTGCGCGCCGCGGTTCGCTGCCGCGCGCCGGCGAGGGTCTTGCAGTACTCATCATCGCGCGGGCAGGCGCTCCGCTTTCTGACAATGATCTTGATGTACTTGGTCGCGCCGCTGCTGGCGGGGGCGATCTTGACGCATTGCGCACGCTGCAAGCTGCATGGTTCTATGCCCGCGCACGCAAGAAGACCGATGATCTGATCGCACGCGTTTCTGGCGAGACAGCACCAGCGCCGTCGACGCCGCCAGCAACTGCTCCTCGATAAATCTCTGGCTGAATCAGGTAACTCCAATGCCCCACCCCGCTGCTAATCCCGTAATCCCGCTCAATCGACCGGAAATCCTCGAGTCAGACATTGACCTGGTCACTGACACGCTGCGACGCGGAACACTCAGCATGGGTCCGCGCCTTCTGGAGTTTGAGCAACTCGTTGCCGAACGTACGCGCCGCTCCTTCGGGATTGGTGTCTCCTCGGGTGCGATCGCCATCGAAATTGCGCTCCGCGCGCTCGGCATTGGACCCGGCGATGAAGTGCTCGTGCCCGCATTCGGCTACAGCGGAATGCCCAACAGTGTGTTGAACGTCGGCGCACGACCAGTCTTTGTCGACGTCGATCCCATGAGCCTGAACATGGATCCAGAGGCCGCATCAACCCGCATCGGCAAAAAGACGAAGGCGATGTTGGCCGCGCTTACCTTCGGAAATCCTGGCCAGTTTCCGGAGCTCATCGCGCTCTGTTCGCGGATGGAAATACCCATGGTTGAGAATGCCTCAGAAGCGCTCGGAACCACCTATGGGGCCGACAATGCCGGGCGCTGGGGACGCGTTGCCTGCCTTGGTTTCTGGTCGAATCGTCAAGTCACCACCGGCGAAGGCGGCATGCTCGTCACCCATGACGACACGCTGGCTGCGTCGTGCCGAGCGCTTCGCCACCAAGGCCGCGTCGACCGCATGAGCTTCTCCGGACAGCCCAGCGATATCGGCGCGATACTGGAACACCTCGCACTCGGAGGTTACGACGCACGCATGACTGAATCCGCCGCCGCCCTCGGCTGCGGCCAGATCCGGCGCCTCGACTCAACTATTGAACGCCGACAAGCTGTTGCCACCGCGTATGTTCGACGCCTTGCGGCAAACCCTGACATCGTGCTGCCGACGGTTCCTGAAGGCAGCAATGTAAGTTGGGCAAACTTCGTGATCCGCCTCTCGACGCGTTACACCTGCGACGATCGCGATGCAATCATCGGCGTGCTGCATCGCCAAGACATCGGCGCTGCCAATTACTACCCAGCCACAAGCCTGCTGCCACAAGTGCGTACCGTCATGGGCACGGAACCAGGCCAATTCCCCGTTGCTGAAAGTGCAGCAGCGCGCACTATCGCTCTCCCCTTCTTCAACAACATGACCGAAGAAGAAGTGAACATCGTGTGTGATGTTCTTGAGATGGCGCTGAATCGAACCGGCGGAACGCATCGCCCCTAAACGCACACGCGTCGCACCGCTCTACTTTGGTTACTCCCACTCAATAGTGGCAGGCGGCTTGCTTGAAATGTCGTAGACAACGCGATTCACGCCCTTCACCTCATTGATGATGCGGTTCGAAATTCGCGCCAAGACGTCCCACGGCAGACGCGCCCAATCGGCGGTCATGAAATCCTCGGTGGTGACTGCGCGCAGCGCAACCACGGAGTCATACGTGCGACCATCGCCCATGACGCCCACCGTCTTCACCGGCAACAGCACCGCAAACACCTGACTGGTGACTCGATAGAGATCTTCGGAGACGATTTCTTCCAGGAAGATCTCATCACAGTCGCGCAGAATGGCAAGCCGCTCGGGCGTGATCTCGCCGATCACGCGCACCGCAAGACCCGGGCCTGGAAATGGATGTCGCCAGACGATTTGCGGCGGCAGTGCAAGCACTTCACCAAGGCGTCGAACCTCATCCTTGAAGAGGTCGCGCAGCGGTTCAATAAGTTGGAATCCGAGTTCCGCCGGAAGGCCACCCACGTTGTGGTGCAGCTTGATGTTTGCCGCAGTCCCCGCCAAACTTGCGCCGCTTTCGATGACATCGGGATAGAGCGTGCCCTGCGCAAGCCACCGTGCGTTTGCGCCAATGTCTTTCGCTGCTGCTTGGAACACATTGATGAATCGATGCCCGATTCGTCGGCGTTTTTCCTGTGGATCAGTGATGCCCTCGAGATCGGCAAGGAATTCGGCTGATGCATCAATCACCCGCAGATCAACATCAAATGCTCCACGGAATGTGCTCTCCACCAAATCGCGCTCGCCGGTCCGGAGCAAACCATTGTCGACAAAGATGCATGTCAATTGATCACCAATGGCGCGCGCAAGGAGCGCAGCCACCACGCTCGAATCGACGCCGCCAGAGAGTCCGCAAATGACGCGATCCGTGCCCACTTCCGCACGAATGCGTGCCGTCTCGCGTTCCAAGAAATCCGCCATGCGCCAGTTGCCTGTGCAATGGCACTCGCCGTAGAGAAAGTTGCGCAACACATCAATGCCATGCGGCGTATGCGTCACCTCAGGGTGAAACTGCACTCCAAAGAATGGCTTCGATCGATGCGCTACTGCCGCCACCGGGCAAGTATCGGTTGATGCAAGGACCGCAAGATCACCGCGCGCGTCACGCACCTGATCACCGTGGCTCATCCAAACGGTGGTCCTCGGCGGAATTCCATGCATCAGCCCATGACCGTCATGAATGTCAAGGTGCGCGCGACCATACTCACGACTGTCCGCGGGGCTCACTTCGAATCCAAGCATGTGGCAGCCCAGTTGCATGCCGTAGCAAATGCCAAGCACCGGGATACCCATCTCAAGAACGGCCGGGTCGCAGCGCGGCGCGCCCTCCTCAAAGACGCTCGCCGGACCGCCAGACATGATGATGCCCTTCGCCCCCAATCCCCGCAATACTTCGATCGGCGTGCTTGGCGCAACGAGGAGGCTATGAACCCCGAGTTCGCGGACACGACGGGCGATCAACTGCGCGAACTGGCTGCCAAAGTCGAGGATAAGGACGGTCTCGGTCGCGTTTTTCATAGTGAAGAAAGCAATACTACAGGCGGTTGATTCGCTCTACACTGCCGAAGTGAATCGACTCCCTCGCCTGGGCCCTGTCCGCGTAGCTCTCGCCATCTCTGTGCTGACACCAGCGTGCGCGCCGGTGGCTCCCTCCTATACCGACCCGACCCCGGCTGCACGGCTTGGAGCCATTCGCGAGAGCGCCCAGTCCGGCAACACCGATGACGCGCAATCGCTTGTTGAGAATCTTGCTTCCGACGACCCGACGGTGCGCTTTGCCGCAATTAGTGCCCTGCATCGGCTGACCGGTGAGACCAACGGCTACCGCTTCAACGATCCGTGGGAGACGCGGGCATTGGCAATTTCTGCTTGGAAAGCATGGCTTGCCAAGCAGCCGACACCTGCGCATTGAGGCGCGCTCGCGGTCATAGAGATGACTCAGGCAGGCTCGGTCGGTCTCGGATTACCTGAGGCACTTACCGCCCTCCTCTGACCACAGGTAGTATGAATAACCCATGGCAATCAACCCACTCCAAGTCTCAGTCGAGGTGATCGATGGCGCCGCCATCGTGCACGCCGTCGGAGACATTTCGGCAGCGAACATCGACCCATTTCGGCAAGCCATCGCCACCGCGATTGCCAAGAAGCCCACAAAGCTGGTCATCGATCTCACCGGCACCACGTTCCTCAGCAGCCCGGGGCTTGCCATCCTTGTACAGACCCTGCAGTTAAGCCAACGCGGAGGATGCTCGCTTGTTCTCGCAGGAGCGAACGAGCGCGTCGGCGGCATCTTTGAAATTGCCCGACTCTCCGACGTCTTCAAGATGACTCCAACCCTCGAAGCAGCCCTCGCTCTCTGACCCCATGGCCGAGCAATCTGAATCCACCGCCACAGTCGCCCCAAGCGCCCCGATCCGGCTGCTCGACAGCTGGATCGACTTCTGGATGTCGATCTTTGATTTAGTCGGATCGCTCTTCTGGCTCGGTCGTGATACCGGCGAATGGATGTGGCGCGCATTCGTGCTGCGACGCGTTCGCATCGGTAGCGGAGCCATCACATCGCAGCTCGTTCGCGTGGGCGTCCGATCCATTTCCATTGTGATGCTCGTCAGCGGATCAATCGGAATCATTCTGGCGCTGCAGACGTCGCCAACCCTGGAGCAGTACGGCCAAACCGACAAGGTCGCCAACCTTGTCGGCGTTTCTGTGTTCCGTGAACTCGGGCCACTGATTGCCGCCATCGTAATGGTTGGTTTCGCAGGTGCATCCATCGCCGCTGAAATCGGCACCATGGTGGTTGGTGAAGAAGTCGAGGCTCTCGAGGCCATGGGGCTCAACCCAGTGCGCTATTTGGTCGTGCCCCGCCTTGCCGCAACCGTCACGAGCCTCTTGGCTCTTGCAGTCGTCAGCAACTTGACCGCTGTCTTCTTTGGAATGGTGATCGGTACGCTCGTACTCGGTATCCCCTACGACCTCTATGTGTCGAACACCATCTCACAGCTCAAGATGTCAGACTTCCTCACTGGTCTGATGAAGGCAGGCGTCTTCGGATTGCTGCTCGGATTGATCGCCTGTTACAACGGCCTGCGAGTCACCGGCGGCGCGGCCGGCGTCGGCAAAGCAACCACCGAGACCGTCGTGCAGACCGTGATCTTCGTCATCCTGAGTGACCTGTTCTTCTCGGCGATCTTCTACGCCATCGGTTGGACCTGACCAACCGCGCACCACCATGCGCGGCGCCTCCGCGTGAGTACGCGCAGCTCGTCGACGCTGGGTTCGGGTGTCCTTCACTTGTACAAGTAGTAACTCTGCAAAGGTACGCAGCATCGGAATGCTGTCGGTATCCACTTGAAGTGACGCTGCCAAATCTTCCGTAGTAATGCGTGGGCGACGCGCGATCAACTCCGCAGCGCGCGCAACCATGGGTCGCATCGACTCCGGAACGCCAAGTCCGGCAAGATCCGGGCGCACCGCTGTCAGCCGCCCGAGCCGCTCCGCATTTTCATCGATGAGCTGGAGAAGGTCCTCCGGATCCAACACCGCGTGCACCCAACCATCGCGAATGGCGGCATTGCAGCCAGCAGATCGCGGGCTATCAACCGGACCAGGAAGTGCGCACGGGTCACGACGATGATCATCAATCGCATGGCGCGCAGTAATCAATGCGCCGCTTGAAACACTGGCCTCAACCACCAACACCGTCAGCGATAGCCCAGAGATGATTCGATTGCGCCGCGGGAAGTTCGATGCCATCGGTGGCCACCGCACCGGGAACTCACTCACAAGCAGACCGCCCGCGTCCACGATCGCCTCGAAGAGTCCCACGTGCTCAGGAGGATATGGTTCTGCAAGCCCGCAGCCAAGAACCGCCACCGTCGTTCCGCCTACACGCAGTGCCGCGCGGTGTGCCTCACCATCAACCCCGCGTGCGCCGCCAGAGATAACAGCAATGCCTTCCGCAGCCATCGCGGCGGCAAAGCGCGCGGCCTGAGCACACCCATAAGAAGTCGCGCGACGCGCACCGACAATGCCCACTGCATCCTCCGCAGCAGCGGTCGTTCGTCCGCGCGTCCATAGAACAATGGGCGGCAGCGGAACCGGCGCAAGAAGTGGTGGATAGTCATCATCACCAAGCACTACTGCGCGTGCACCGATTCGTTCCATTTCACGACGCTCATCATCCGGTTCCACCATGCGTAACTGCGCATGTATGCGTTCGGCCCGCGCGAGTGAAACCCTCTCTACACACGCCAACTCTGCCACGGAAGCAGACAACACCGCCTCGAACGTGCCGAAGCGCGCAAGTGCGGCATGGTGAAATGCGGGTCCGCACTCGTCACAGAGAGCGAGACGGAGAATTGCATCCGGAATCTCATCAGGAGTTCGTGACATGCACGCAACGTACGGGCGCATGCGAAACCGCCGGACATATCAAGCCCTTTTTCTTGCTATAACGGAAGGATTTCGTGGCGCGTGATGCATGGCCCATGGCCCGTGATGCATGGCGCGTGATGCGTTGCAACCGCGCGGAAGCCCGGCGAATATGGATCGCCCTGTTAGTCGGCGCCGTGCGCGCTGGACTCATTCTCATGCGGCGTTTCGTGCCCCAGGCGCACCGACGGCGTGGCGCTCGAGAGACTCTCGAGCTGGCCCGCAGAATGCGCACCATGAACACCATGAACATGAACACCATGAACACCAGGAACACCAGGAACACCAGGAACACCAGGAACACCAGGAACACCCGCGAATGCAAGGCTCGGTGTTCGCCCCGCCAACAATTGCGATGCAGCCGCTCCTGCTTCTTCCAGAGTCGGCGGAGTTGGAACCAAGAGACGCAGCGGAGCAGACAACAGACCAAGGAAGATGCACATGACACCAGCACCAGCAATCCACAGTGCTTTGCGACCGAGCGTCAATCGACTCAGCAGCGAATCCGGGAATGGAACAATCTGGGCCCGAACCGGGGCGACCGTGTCGTTCACCCACTCAATGGGGTTTCGCTTGGCACTTTGAGCAACAATGAGCGGCCGCTCGCCGCGGGGTACGAGGTTCAACTGGGAAGCTGCAAGTCGGCGCACCAACTGCGGCTCGGCGGACTTGAGCTCGCTCACAAACTTTGAATAGGCCTCAAGCCGGCTAAAGTTCTCCCGCTCCTGGGCGTCTAAATGCCGCAACTGGGTACGCATGACCCACAGGTCGTACGTAGCGGGGACCAGTGCCGCAGAGGCAACCAGCGCCAGCCCTGCAATGAGGAACATCCAGCCAGGGTCGAAGAAGATTGAAGCACGACCGTTTCGCATCGCATATTCATCGTCCGAACCCCGCGCTTGGCTACAGGATCTATGGGTACGGGAAAGCAATCCGGGCGCGTATTGCGCCGGGACGGACGAACGTCCAGAGAACCCTACTGACCCCCGCTTAGGCGAGTTCCGGGAACATCTTCTGCACAGTGCTGACGAGGTCCTTCACGTGGCTGACGCTCTCGGCCATCAATTTGGCTTCGTCGGGAGTCATCTTGATCGGAACCACACGCTCCATGCCCTTGGATCCAAGGACCACGGGTACGCCCACAAAGTAGCCCTTGCCCTTCTGACCAGGAGCCACGTCGTACGCATCTTCGCAATACGCCGCGCAGGGAACAATGCGCTTCTTGTCCTTGACGATCGCTTCGACCATCTGGATGGTGCCCGATGCCGGCGCGTAGTAGGCGCTGGTGCCCATGAGTTTGACGATCTCGCCGCCGCCGACCTTCGCGCGTTCAACGCACTCGGTAATTTCCGCCGCGGAGAGAAGCTGATCGATTGGAATGCCGGCCACGCTCGTGAAGCGCGGCAGCGGAACCATGTCATCTCCGTGACCACCGAGAAGGAGCGAACTGATGTCCTCCACCGAGCAACCAAGTTTCATGGCGAGGAATGTTCGGAAACGAGCCACATCAAGCGCCCCGGCCTGACCGAGAATTCGGTGAGTGGGGAAGCCCGAAACCTTCCACGCGGTGTAGACCATCGCGTCGAGTGGATTGCTCACCACAATCAGCACTGCGTTCGGCGAGTGTTTCGCAACCTGAACGGTGACATCCTTGACGATCTTGACATTGACCTCAATCAGGTCGTCACGGCTCATGCCCGGCTTGCGCGGCATTCCAGCGGTGATGACAACCACATCCGAGTCGGTGGTGTCTGCGTAGTCCGAAGTTCCCTTGATATTCGCGTCAAAGCGCTCGAGCGGGCCGCACTGCGCTAAGTCCAATGCTTTGCCTTGCGCAACACCAACGCGGTCAGGAATGTCCACGAGCACGATGTCGCCGAGCTCCTTTGCTGCGGCCCAGTGTGCGCAGGTTGCTCCAACATTTCCAGCTCCGATGATTGAGATCTTGGCGCGTCGCATTGCAGTGGCTCCGTTTGTTCGTTGAATAAGCGGATGCACAAATGCGTCCGCACATATGGAATCGGGTCGAAATGGCTCGACCGCGAAGGGCATCCATGATAGAGCGTTTGCGAACGATTGCTGCGCTTCTCAATCAGCGCGATCGATACAACCGAAAAATGCAGCGCGGCGCCCATTTCGGGGCGCCGCGCATGCTCTCGGAGTGGGCCAGAAAGGACTCGAACCTTCGACCTCGCCCTTATCAGGGGCGTGCTCTAGCCAGCTGAGCTACTAGCCCGAGGGATTGCGGAGTATAGCGCAGCGTGCCAGACTGCATATGCGGACGCTTCGCTTGGATTCTCGAGAGCATGTGTTACAGGTCGCCAGCAAGGCGATCGAGCATGCGGTCGAGGTAGCGCAAACGAACAAGCGCCGCAGCGGCGTCTTTCAATGCCGCGCGCTGGTCTCCGCTGAGTTGTACAGGGGCATCGGTCGTGTCGTTCTGCAGCGAAGCTGGACTGGAAGTCGCGGACAGACCCTCGGGGCCAACGCGCGCTGCCTGCGGAATCGCTCGCCGAAAGGCAGCCGCGAGCGCGTCCCGTTCCTCGCCCCTGCGCAGTCGGACTCTTGCCGTGAACGAATCGCGCGCGTCAGATGACCCATGAGCACACGCCTCTTCAATGGCGTCACGGAGCTCAATCGTTTCCATGAGAAACTCCGGCGATAGCGGCGCCGACAAAAAAGACCGCGCGCCGAGAAGCTTTAGGAGCTCCTCGGCGCGCGTTAAATCGTGCGCAACCCGTTGCTTGGCAGCACCAACGGCCGCTGCTTCTTGCACCATCTGAACTCGCTGGACCTCATCGGTCGCGCGGTCAGGGTGAAGTTGCGAAACAGCACGCAGGTGAGCCGTTGTCACCTCGGCAGGCGTCAGATCAAACTGACGCGGTAAACCGAGGATGCGAAACGGATCTTCCATGGTTCAGGCATGAATGCCCGCTCCGTGGATCACCATTCGCCGTCGCGGTCGCTGCTCTTGCGGTCGCCACGCTCGCGACGCGGACCGCGGGAGTAATCCCCGCCGCCGCCGCCGCCACCGTAACCACCACCGCCGCCACCGCCGCCACGACCGCCGCGGAAACCGCCGCCGCCGCCGGGACCACGGCCACCGCCGCCGCCACCGCCGCCGCCGCCGCCACCGGGACCACGCTCAGCACGTGGCTGGGCTTCATTGACGACGAGAGCGCGGCTCTCGAAGTCCTTGCCGTTCAGCTCGGTGATAGCCTTATTGCCAGCGTCCTTCTCGGCCATGGTCACGAAACCGAAGCCGCGTGAGCGACCAGTTTCACGATCAGTACCGATGAACACGTCAAGAACTTCTCCGTAAACGGCGAAGTGCTCCCGAAGTGCTTCGGGAGTGGTGCGAAAACTCAAATTGCCGACATAGATGCGAAACATTCGTTGCTCCAACTTTCTTAAAGCGCCCGACCCAGGCGGCGCCCAATGCCTGAAAACAACGAACGGTTCAACAATC
>JAPLMU010000091.1 GCA_026386795.1 Planctomycetota bacterium | reverse complement strand
GTGAGTTGGACCGTGGACATCAGCCGCGCCAACGATGTTCGAACCACGCCACTGCCGGACTAAGCCGGATCGGTCAGAACCACCACGGATTTGCGGGCTTCTCCTCAACGATGCACTCTTGCAGGAATGCAACGGCGCGTTCGAAGCCTTCATCGATGGACATCATGGCATCTTCATGCTCAATGGAGAGCACATGGTCGTAGCCATGGCGACGCAACATGCTGATGAACGGACGCCAGAATTCGGTGCCGTGGCCCCAACCGCAAGCACGGAAATTCCATGCGCGGCCCTTGAGATCGCTGTACGGCTTGGCGTCCAAGTATCCATTGAGTGGACCTTGGTGACGATCAAGTTCCGTGTCCTTGGCATGCACATGGAAGAGCAGCCCTGCCTCGCCGAGTTGTCGAGCGGCCAAGACTGGATCGCAACCTTGCCAGAACAAGTGTGACGGATCAAGGTTGGCACCCAAGATCGGCTTGCCCTTGATTCCGGCCTTCTTCTGCGCCAGTTCACTGAGCTTGATGAGCGTCTCACCGTTGTAAACGGTGAAACCGGGATGCGGCTCCCATGCAATCCGTACGCCATGTTTGGCGGCAAATTTCGCTTGCGCAGACCAGTACGGAACCAACACGGTGTCCCACTGATACTTCTGGATCTCTAGGAAATCGTTTGGCCATGGGCAGGTGACCCAGTTGGGTGTTCGGTCTTGCTTGCTGCCGCCGGGGCAACCGCTGAAGGTGATGACAATGTCAGTACCAAGTTTCGGCGCCAACTCAACGGCCGTCACAAAGTCATCATGGTGCTTCTTCGCGAAACCCTTCTCCGGGTGCACAGGGTTGCCGTGTACAGAAAGCGCAGAGCAAATCAGACCGTGCTCCTTGAGCATTGCGTTGATGCGCTCCTGTTCCTTCTTGCTGCCAAGGACTTTCTTCGGATCAAAGTACGGCTTCCCAGGCCACGCTCCGACTGGAAGTTCAATCGCTCCAAGACCGATGTCGGCGATGTAGTCGCAAACGTCTTCAAGGGTGCGGCCGGCAAAGAGCGCTGACATGACTCCAAGCTTCATGACAATCCTTTCGGGGCGCCAAGCGCCTCATGGTGACGAGCGAGACCGCCCAACGATGGCCGCTGGCGCCACCGGGGAAGCCGCGGAGCGTAGTTGCCACTGGCGTTGGGCTCAATGTGGGCAAGCGCGCCCAACCCGGCAACCCGCAGGCAACCGGGGGGTCGGCGCGAACGAACCATTCGTGCGACAATGCACGGAATGCCGCTCCTGGCCGCCATCGCCACCCTGCTATTGCAGACCGCGCCCGCCCCCACGGCAGCGCCGGCGGCAGCCACGCAGACCGCGCCAGCGGCAACCACCCCGTCCGCGCCGCCAGCGCCAGAGAACGCTGCGCCCGCCGATGCACCAGTTGCCACCCCTACGCCGTCCGCCACAACCCCACCCACCGCACCTCCGCTATCCGCCGCTGAGTCCGTGGGCCCACCCGCGCCGAGTTCAGAGCCAGAGCCCATTCACCAAGTCTGGATCTTCATCGATCGCTGGAAAGAATTTGGCGGCACGGTCGTCAGCGAAACCGACCTGAACATCACCGTCACCGACGGTCTCGAGACGCGCACCTTCAACAAGGCGAAGGTCCTTGACATCATTGAACTCGTTCACCCCAAGCCCGGTCAGCGCGGCTTGGTGCAGTTGCGTGACGGCACGATTGTTCGTGGCGAGATCCTGAAGGATTCGCTTGAAGAAGTCGAGTTCAAAGTAGACAGCGTGCACGGTCGGCTACCGCGCGTAAAGGTCTACCGCGTGATGTTGGAACTGGAGTTCGAGACACGTTACGCACGGATCAAAGCCGCCATCGCGCCAGAAGAACATGGACGTCGGCTCGGGCTTGCGCGGTGGCTCGCCGATCAAGGACGACTCGATCTTGCCATCATGGAACTTGAGGCACTCCTGCGCGACGGTGATGTTGACGAAGCGCGCGAGATGCTGCGCGAAATCAACGCCCGCGTGAAACTGGAAAAATCTGTCAAGGAATCCAAGGAAAACGGCGCAAAGAAGGCCGCTGGAAAAAATCCTGATGGCGCTGCGACTGCGCCCGGACATACGACCGACGCCAGCGGAACCACCCCTCATCCGAGCCCTCACGCCGTACCGACAGCCCGCGAGATGCTCCCCAAGGATCTTCTCTCCAACGAAGATGTGAACTTGGTGCGGGTCTATGAGATTGATTTCAAGGATCCGCCGCGCTTGACTGTCTCGCCCGAAGGCGTGCGGCAATTGATCCTTCGTTACGGTTCCAGTGCACTCGTTCCCGCCACCACTGCAGAACGGAACGCGCTCTACTCCAAGAGCTCAGTAGAGATTGCGCGACTGATGTTTGACCTCAAGGCGCGCGACCTCTACAACTACATCGAAGTAGAAGAAGACCCAACGTCAATTGCAAAGTTTCGCACGCGCGTTCACAACTCGTGGCTGATCTCAAACTGCGCCACCAGCCGTTGCCATGGTGGCGTAGACGCTGGACGATTCTTTCTCTACACGGGGAACGCCAAGGATCAGCGCATCCGTTACACCAACTTGCTGACGCTCCTCAGCTTCAAGGTGGACGGCAAGCCGCTCGTCAACTTTGAGGATCCCCCGAACTCACTCCTCGTCCAGTACGCAATGACGCGTTCGTCAGCGCGGTACCCGCATCCGGACGTCAAGGGTTGGAAGCCGATCCTTAGTTCATCGACCCCGCAATTGCTGCAGGACACCCTTGAATGGATCCGCACCATGTACCAGCCACGACCGGAATATCCGGTGAAATACATCGCTCCGAAGCTTGATGCGGTCGACAAGCGGTCGTCGGGTACGGATGGCCCGGATCGCTGACCGCACACCCCGCTGAACCCCCGCATGCACCATGCGGGTAAATTGCCGCTTTACCGCAACATTGCTGAAACTCACGAGATACGAACCATGAACCGAGCACGCATCCTCGCCGCCACCGCCCTACTCGTCTCCACTTCGCTGCCAGCATGCAATGGATTGCACACTCCATCGCCAGCAGAGCAAGGCGCGAAGAAGATGACGCAGGTCACCGCGAAGGCGCGAGGGATTTCGAGCCGCATCACTTACTCACCAGATGCCGTATCGAAGACCCTGCCCGTCGAGGGAGGCGAAGCCAAGGAACTTGCACAGGGACTCCTTGCTCCAGCCGACGCCGCGAAGGAACTGCGCGCGCTCGCCACCGAAGTCACCGCTGCTGCTGGCAGCGACTCACAGCGCAAGGAAGCGAAGACACTTGCGCTCCGCATGCGCCGCGACGCAATGATGCTTGACCTCATGGACCTTGAGCGCATTTCACAATTGAAGTCTGCGCTCGCGTCTGGTATCGCAGAGCGCCTGTCAGCGATTCGCTCAATCGACGCGTCCGGAGATCCGCGCGCCCCGCTCGAAGCCGCAGCCCGCAGCAAGGCGTCACAAGGGGCCAAGGCCGCGTTTGATGGAAATGTTTCCGAAGAGACCGAGCGCGCCGACACGGCACGGACCGCACTTCAGCCCCTTGATGCATCGATCGATGAGAAGGAAACCAGCGCGGAAGCCCTTGATATCGACATTCAAACGCTGCGCGCCAAGGCCGCAACGAGCACTCCTTCGGCTGCGCTGCCGCTGATGTTGGATGCGCGCGTGAAACTCGATGCCGCACAGACGCTGCGCGTTGCCGCGAGCGGCGATGACCGCGAGGCCGAGCCGTACCGCAGCACTGTTCGCATTGCGGACATGGCTACCAAGGGAAACGCGGAGATCGCAGACACTAATAAATTCCTCGATGCACGAATCGAAGAGTCCAGCAAGGCTGAAGAGGGCGCAAAGGCTCGAGCCAACGCTGCGCTGAAGCGACGCGCTGAGCTCAGCGCAGAATCCGGAAAGTTGATGAAGGAGTTCGTTACGCTTGACACAGAACTCTTCCAACCAGCACTTAAGAATGTTGAAGAGAACATCAATGCTGACGGACTGACCGCAAAGAACTCCACCGACCAAGCAGCGATTGCTATTGCCAAGGCGCGCTTTGCAGCGATTCAGATTGATGCGGTCGATCAGGCCATGACTCTCATGTCCGCCGCGCAGGCTCTCATGTCCGCCGCGCAGGCTCTCATGTCCCCCGCGCAGGCTAAGGGTGCAGGCGCCTCAGGCGGCGAAGCTCTGTTGCGGGCACAACGCGACAAGTTGTTGGCAAACGCGAAGACCGCACTGATAGAAGCGCGCGATGCCCTCTCTGGTGTTGAAGCAGCCGCTGCGAGTCCGATGCTGCGCTCCATCGCCGAACTTGCTGCCGCGCTTGGAATTGAGGTTCCAACGACGGCCGCCGCCCGGCCGGCACCAGCGACCACGGATGATGCTGCGCCGAAGGATGACGCTGCGCCAGCAAACGATGCAGCGCCTGCCGATCCGGCGACTGACCCAGCTGCCGCTCCAGGCGCAGCCCCAGCGGCGGCACCGGGGGCGGATCCAGCTGCCCCGCCGGCTCCAGCGACTGACCCCGCTGAGCCCGCAGCGGACCCAAAGGCTCCACCGGCTGACCCTGCTGAACCCGCAGCGGACCCAAAGGCTCCACCGGCTGACCCTGCGCCGGCGCCTGAAGAACCCAACAAGTAATTCACTCGCGTTTCGGCTCCGAACGAGTTGCGGTCGCGGAACGGTCGCGTCGCGGTCCTGACTGCTGTCACACAGTCACGCGCTGTTGGCTGAACTGAGCGCATCACGCGCGGCGGCGCGAACGTGCCCGGCAACGCCCTCGTCTGCAACAATCGCGGTGAGCGCAGCACGCAATGTCGCGCGCAGTTCTGCAGACGTATCGGGCAAACGCATCGCATGCGCCGCGGCCAGCGCAGCATTGCGACGCCACATATCGGGATCAGCGCGCCGCAATACTCCATTCAATCGCGCAGCATTCCAGGCTGCTTCGTCCCAGCCGAGCACTTCAAGCAGCGGAAATCCGCTTCGCGATGAGCGGTACGCCTCATGAATTCCTACAGCACGCGAACGCTGCGTCGGCTGCGAATGCGGGCATGCCTCTTGGCAAGCATCGCAGCCAAAGAGCCAATCACTGGTGTTGCCAACAAGGCTCGCGTCGATTTCACCGCGTTCCTCGATAGTGATCGCACTGATACAGCGCCGCGCATCGACGGACCACGGCGTGATAGCACCGGTTGGGCATGCGTCAATACAGCGCGTACAGGCGCCACACGGATCGCGGTCGTCATTTTGCTGAACAGTGTGCGAAGCCATCAACCCGTCCGCCCGTATTGGCGCCAGTTCAAGGCTTGTAACAATCACCCCTAAAAGCACCCATGTTCCAATGCCATCGGGCGCGATAAGCAGCGTGTGCTTTCCGATCTTTCCCAGTCCCGCACGCTCCGCGTGTTCGCGCTCAAGCATGGGTGCCGTGTCAATACACGGTCGAAAGCGTTCGCCCGGATGCATACGAATGAGCTCTTTCGCAAGCGCACCGAGCCGCGCACGAATCACAACGTGGTAATCCTCACCACGTGCGTAACGCGCAATACGTCCGACCCCCGGCACACGACAATCAGGACGCCCATCTGCATAGCGATCCGCAACACACACAATGCTGCGCGCTCCGGAAACGAGCGCAGCCGGGTCAAGCCGTTTCTCAATTTCTTCGGCGAGGTATCCCATACCGCCCTGCTTGCCAGCAGCAATCCACGCTCGGTACGCATCCGCGTGCGCGGTCGGCCGCGCGTCAGCGATGCCGGCAAGCGCAAATCCGTGTTCGCGACACCGCTCAAGAATTGCGCGCGAACGCTCTAACGGAACGGACGATTGCAAACCCGCCCCCGCTTCCGTCACCGCGCCACTCCGAGCATGCGTGCCAACCGCGCGGGCGCAAGATCTGCAACCAAGAGTCGCGTGCCGAGCACCGCACCCGCTGCCAGATACCCAGAGCGCACCGCCCCCTCCATCGTGGCTGGCCAACCCGTTCGAGTCCAGTCTCCCGCCAAGAACAAGTTTCGAATGCCACCATGCGGATCAAATCCGTCGACAGCTGCCCGTGGCCGAATTCGCTCGAATCCAGGCACAATTGCGAAGGTAGCGCGCTTCTCTTTCACGCTGCGCACGGAGAGCGGCTCGACGCCCTGCGCCGCTGGCAACGCCCAACGGATATCCGCAAGGACGCGCTGCGCGATCTCTTGCTCCGTCAATTCCATCCAATCGCGCGCGCCGCTGATGACAGCATGAATGTGCTGACTTCCGTCAGCATCAACTGGCGCTCCGTCAACATCCTTTGCAAAGAGCCACTGCGTAGCGCGTCCCGGAAGTACCAGATGCGGCAACTCCATCACACGACACGGGAAGCGCAAGTGCACTCCAAGAATCGGGCTGGAACCAACTTCGTCAAGATGCTGCAGCCGACGGTCGCGGGCAATCGCTGTTGCAGATAGCAACTTTGCCAATCGATCAGCGGGAACTGTGCTGATGATGACGTCAGCACTGAAGACACCTTCGTCAGTAACGACTCCGGTCACACGCACCCCGTCAAAGGCAATCGATAGCGCGCTGACACCCATGCGCACTTCGCCACCCGCGGCAATGATCGCACCCTCAGCCGGGTCGTACAGCCTCACGAGCGGCACTTTGGAAAGCCCCATGAGCGGCGCTTG
>JAPLMU010000162.1 GCA_026386795.1 Planctomycetota bacterium | reverse complement strand
ACGAAAGTTGGCATCCGGGCTGGGGCGATCAACCGGCACCGCTTCAAGAAGTTCAAGCACCGGACTACCGCTGTACCACGGAGTGTGCTCGCTGCGCTTCACCACGTTGTCACCGTTCAACGCACTGATCGGCACCGCCACCGGATCAGGAATACCAATGCGCGCGCAGAAGTCAACAAACTCACGTTCGATGGCGCGGAATCGATCCTCGCTCCATCCGACAATGTCCATCTTGTTGACCGCCGCTACCACGTGGCGAATACCAAGCAGGCTGGCAATGAACGCATGCCGGCGCGTTTGCGTGGTCACGCCCTTGCGCGCGTCGATCAAACTGATGGCCAGTTGGCAATGACTTGCACCAGTTGCCATATTGCGCGTGTACTGCTCATGGCCCGGGCAGTCGGCAATGATGAAACTCCGGCGCGCGGTAGCAAAGTATCGCCACGCAACATCAATAGTGATTCCTTGTTCGCGCTCAGCTTTCAGGCCGTCGACCGCAAGCGCAAGATCCAACCCGCCGCCCGTCGTTCCGTGCACCTTGCTGTCTTTTTCAAGCGCAGCCATGTGGTCTTCATAAATGCGACCGGTGTCATGAAGCAAGCGCCCAATCAGCGTGCTCTTGCCGTCATCCACGCTGCCGCAGGTAAGAAAGCGCAGCAATTCATTGCGTTCATAGCGGCGCAGGTAATCCTCGACGCGCTCGCCTTCGTTCATCACTGGAATGGAAGTTGGGCTCGACATTAGAAATAGCCCTCGCGCTTCTTCTCTTCCATGCTTCCGGATGAATCATGGTCAATCAGGCGACCCTGACGCTCGCTGGTCTTGGCCAAGAGCATTTCCTCAATGATCGCTTCGAGCGTCTCTGCTTCGCTCTCGATGGCGCCACTCAGTGGGTAGCAGCCAAGCGTGCGGAATCGCACCTTCATAGTCTTCACCTTCTCACCGGGCAGCAGCGGCAGGCGATCGTCATCCACCATGATCAGCGCGCCTTCGCGCTCAACCACTGGGCGCGCCTTGGCTAAATACAGCGGCACTACCGGCAGCCGATTCTTCCAGATGTACAGCCACACATCCAGTTCCGTCCAGTTTGACAGCGGAAATACGCGGATCGACTCACCTTGATGAACGCGCGTGTTAAACACATTCCATAGTTCCGGGCGCTGGTTCTTTGGATCCCAACGGTGATGCTTGTCACGGAAACTGAAGATGCGCTCCTTGGCGCGGCTCTTCTCCTCATCGCGTCGTGCACCGCCGATGGCAGCATCAAATCTTCCTTGGTCGAGCGCTTGGCGGAGGCCCTGCGTCTTCATGACATCCGTGTGCACTTTGCTTCCGCTTGCAAACGGATTGACGCCCGCGGCCAATCCTTCTTGATTGATGTGCACGCGCAAATCAACACCCAGTCGCTTGGCAGTCGCATCGCGGAAGGTGATCATCTCCCGGAACTTCCAAGTGGTGTCCACATGCAGCAGTGGAAAGGGCGGCTTGGCCGGCCAGAACGCCTTCATTGGTGCAGCAACACCGTGCTGTCCTTGCCAATGGAGTACATCAGGACCGGCCGCTCAAAGCTCGCGGCGGTCTCACGCAGAATCTGAATGCTCTCTGCTTCGAGTTCGTCAAGATGGGTGAATTCGGTTGCCACAGGAATGGCAAAGTGTAGCCATGGGCGCGTGCCGATCGCAGTCAGCCGGTGCCCGCTGAAGTACCATTCGCCGGTGCATTCCATGCAAGAATCCGTCGATCCGCCCGCTGACCCGAATGTCCGCTGGCACGCCTCCGCTGCTGACGCCGCACTTCGCGCGCGCTGCGCCGGTCAACGCGGCATCACCGCGTGGCTCACGGGCCTGAGTGGCTCCGGCAAGAGCACCATCGCCGTGGATGTGGAGCACCGCCTCCTGCAGGTCGGCTGCTTGGCCTGTTGCCTCGATGGCGACAACCTTCGTCACGGGCTGAACGCTGGCGTCGGGTTCGATGCCACTGGACGGCAAGAAGCGGTGCGCCGCGCGGGTGAAGCCGCGCTGTTGATGGCGGGGTCCGGCGTCGTTGCCATTGTTGGCATGATCAGCCCGTACCGAGCCGATCGCGACCGCGTGCGCGCGCGCCACTTGGCCGCCGGTATTCCATTCATTGAAGTGCATGTGCATGCGCCACTCGCCATTGCCGAAGGCCGCGACCCAAAGGGTCTCTATGCCAAGGCCCGCGCTGGAGAAATCAAGGGCTTCACCGGAATCGATGATCCCTACGAGGCGCCGCTCAGCGCCGAAGTAGTCCTGCACACCGCGGAGCATTCACTTGCGGCGTGTGTGGCAGAACTTGAGGCGGCCATTCTTCGAATTTCAGTGGCGAATCAGCGCGCTAAGTAATTGGAGTTTCCACAGCGACTGATCGCGCCGAGTGAATGGATATTCCGTGGCGACCGATCGCGCCAAGTAAATGCCGCCGGTACTTCACTCCGCCCGAGCCAAGACGCGCGCGGATCATGCTCCGCTGCCAGCGCGCGCGCTGCTTCTTGGGCGCCTGCACAGATTCCATCCCAGTTTGCCAGCGCAGCATCAATCGCCGCCGCGAGTCCACGCGGAGTCCGCTCACTGAATGTGACACCACAGCCAAATCGCTCAACCAATCTGCCTGGCCAACTGCCAGCGCTGGTCACGCACGGCGCGCCTCGGAGTAAACCGTCAAGCACCACGCCAGTCACGCCATCAGCAAATGCCGCGGGCTCATACGGCGCAAGCACCAACGCGCCGTTGAAACGTTCGCCGTATGCAATGCTCTGTGGCGCTACCGGATCCATGGTGAGTCCAGGCGCGCCGCTGGCACTCAACTGCGCAAGCACTTGACGGACATTCCGCCCGTGCCCTTCGGACGCACGCTTGGGCGTGGTCTGCACCAGAAGTTTCGTTGTGCGCCCGGCCTGTCCGTACAGTTCCGCCACGCCCGCGACCAGCGCCAGGCCCTTATTCATGCGCGCTGCGCCAGCCATCAGCAGCATTCGGCATTGCGGCTGCGCGGCTGGAATGGTCGCCGGCGCAAGTATCGGATACGGAACCTGCTCAACACGTTTCCAGCCAGCGTTGCGCAGGAAGTCAGCGATCGTTGGCGTCGGTGCAATGGCCATCGCCTGCGCACGCACGTTCTGCGCCATCCGGGACATGAGTCGCTCGCTGATCCCGCGACTGCACCAGTGGAAATACAGTCGCGCCCGCTGCAAGGCTTTGGGATCAGTCGCATTGACGCGGCGTGCCAGCACTTCCAGGACCAGCGCAGTGGCAGGGCGCGCGGTCAGAATCAGAAATGGATCGATTGAGCGCAGTGCGCTCCGAAGTTCAGATACTTCCTCGCGCCACTTATGTCCATGAAACGCGCCACGCACGGTGGTGTGCGGACCAAGATCGCACTGCTCGAGCGCCTGAGCGGAAGCGGCAATGTCAATGTTCCCAAGCACACCCTGGCTTCGATTGGAAACAGCACGGACGAACTCCGCATAGTGACCACTTGGCCCACGAAGATTGGGCTCAATGATTCGAAGGGTGGGAAGTTTGATTGCCACTGCGCGCGCAGGCTATCAATTGCTGCGCGGCTGGATACATGAAGTTTGTTGCACGTCGGGCGGGTGAGAGGTGCGTAGGTCCGTCGCTTGTGGCCGGATATTGTCGATCGCTGCTGCGGACTGCGCTTCGTCGTTGCGCGTAGCTCCTTCATGCGCGCCTGTA
>JAPLMU010000119.1 GCA_026386795.1 Planctomycetota bacterium | reverse complement strand
TTGACATCAAAGAATCCCTTGCCCCAATTGCGAATCGAATAGAGCGATGCCGATTCCTCGACACTCCACCCAAGTTCGGTCGCCGCTCGCGTGGCGCGGGAGCGGGGTGCGGGGACGGGAGCGGATGCTGTGGATTCGGTGAGTGTGTCTGCCATCGATGGAGAGGCGCGCGGTAAGGACCACCGGCGCCGAGGAGTAAATGATAGGAAGAATGTCGAAAAAGAAAAGTGAAATCGCCGCGAGTTCTCACTTGCCCCCTCGCGCCGCGCGCGTGCCAGGATCGGCGCCGCGCACCGGGACGCAGCCGAGACGCGTCATCAATCAGTTCCGCCGCGCAAACTGCGGGTAATCGCCACTTCATGCATCCGGACACTGACGCGGTCGAGTGCTTCTTTGGCCTGATAGAAGGCGTTCGCGTCGACCGCCCGGGCGTCGTGCTCGGCGGCGGCAATATGCCCCTTCAGGCTCATGATGGCGGATTCGAGGCTCTGCAAGTAGGTGGGATCCAACTCATCCTGCACCCGAGCAAGGGCGTCGCAAATCCACTTCAGATCAAGCCTCGACGTTGCCACAAGATCCACCACCCGGTGGCGCTGCATGTCATCGCGCGCGTGGGTGAAACTTTCCGACTCCATGCGATCGACGTCCGCGGCGGTCAGGCCATAAGTTGGAATCACCTGAACCGTGGCGCGGCGCCCACTCCGGCGCTCGGCGGCGGTCACCGACAGGATGCCGTTGGCATCCACCATAAACTCCACCTCAATCTGCGGGATCCCGGCCGGCATTGGAGGAATTCCGCGCAGGTCGAAGCGGGCGATCGAGCGGCAGTCTGCTACCAGTTCACGCTCGCCCTGCAGCACATGGATGCCAACATTCACCTGGCCGTCCACTGATGTCGAGAACATCTCTGTCGCGCGCGTTGGAATGCTCGCATTGCGCATGACAAGTTTCGCGACACCACCACCAACCGTTTCAATGCCAAGTGAAAGCGGCACGACATCCACAAGCAGCAAGTCACGACGCGCGCCTGACAGGACCGCCGCTTGCACTGCTGCGCCGAGCGCTACTATTTGATCCGGATCAAGTGCCTTATACGGCTCGCGACCGAAGAACGCTGCAACGGCTGAGCGCACCGCCGGAATCCGCGTGCTGCCGCCGACGAGTACTACGCGATCAATCTCTGGCGCACCGGCGTCGCGCATGGCGCGTCGGCACGCGGCAATCGTTCGATCCACGAGCGGCGCAATGATTGTTTCAAATTCCGCGCGCCCAAGAACGCGTCGGTAGTTGCGATCGACTCCAAGCGACACTTCAAGCGTGGCGCTTTCGGCTGATGAAAGTGTCATCTTGGCGCGCTCGGCGAAGTTCCGAAGTGCCTGACGCGCGGCTGGAGGGAATTCGAGTTCCGTGCCAAATGCAGCCCGGATCTCGCGCGTGACGAGCGCAATGATTGCGTCATCAATGTCATCGCCACCCAGACGCGTGTCACCCGCAGTGGAGAGCACTTGAAAGAACTCGCCATCATCAGGTCCGCCGGGGACGAGTTGCAATACAGAGACGTCGAATGTTCCGCCGCCGAAGTCATAAACGACGATTGTTTCCGACGACGTGCGGCGCCGTTCCGATGCGCCGATTCCATAAGCAAGCGCGGCGGCGGTGGGTTCGTTGACAATGCGTACTGCTTCAAGTCCGGCGAGCCGCGCCGCGTCGCGCGTTGCCTGGCGCTGCGCGTCGTCGAAGTACGCAGGCACGGTGATTACCGCGCGCCGAACCTCAACTTCAAGTCGACGTTCCGCGACGGCCTTCAATGCGCGCAAGACATGCGCGGCCACTTCTTGCGGAGTGACAACGGCACCGCCAACTGCAAATGCTGCCAACCCACGCGGGCCGTCGACCACTGCGAACGGCAATCCACCGATCGACGCGCCCTGCTCCGCAAAGCCGCGGCCCATAAATCGCTTGGCGCTGTACACCGTGTCCACCGGATATTCAACCGCATGCGCGCGCGCTTCATGACCAACGACTGCTGCCGCGCCCTCTACAAAGCGCACCACGGACGGCAGAAGCGCGTGACCTGCATCGTCCATGAGAATGCGCGGTCCCGCGTCATCGCAGAACGCGACCAAGGAATTGGTGGTGCCAAGATCGATGCCGACGATCGGGTCAATGATGGAAGACGTCACGGGCATTCCGTGGATACTAGGTTCTTAGCCACCCAAGAACCTCCGCCGCATATAAACCGTGGTTACCCCTGCTCCGCCGCCTCACAAGTCATGGCGCGCAGCGCACATCAGCGCACTTGCGTGCCAGCATCCGGCAGACGCTGCATGAAACGGTCGAATCGGCGCGATGCCGCTTTGGAAAGGACTTCGACGACCTGCAGCACATATTCGTTCGGACCCTGAATAGTCAACGAGCGTTCGTTCTTGCCACTTGCGACCATGATTTCCGCCATTGGTGTCTCTGCCGTATGTAATGATGGATTCTCTGCCGTCATCCACTTCGCTTCATTGACAAGCGTGCGCAGGCGATAGCCCTCTTCGGCGGTCAGTCGTCCAGTCCACTCAATGTTGCGATTGAACGCAGTCATCCCGCCGCCGTAAGAAAGCGACCCATCGGGGCGCACCTGAAAGAAGTCATATTGACGCGTATCAACGCGCGCGTACCACAATTGCAAGCCCATTCCATCGGTACTTGAATTCTCATCATGCGGCGGCACCATCGGCGTGGACTGACACGCGGTGAAGGTGACGGATGCCACGACAAGTGTGGCGCCAAGTGCGATGCGTAAGAAACTGTTCATCGTCGAATGGTTGCTGGTTGCTGAGCACGAATGGCGCGGTACACGGCGTAGGGATCCGGGCCGAAGTCGTAGCGCTCTGGCGCAATGTCTTCGGCGCGGTAATCGGGCAGCCAACTGAGAATCGCGATCGTTCGAATGATGCGGACCGCGGCGGCATCGAACGGCTGCGCGTCGGTCGCGCGGCGAACGAATGTCCACGTTCGCCCACGGGCGCGGAACGTCATGACTGCCAATCGTTCACCGCGTGGCACTTGCAACATGTCTGGGTTGGGCGGACCGTTGGCATTGCGCTCATCAGTAAATCCAAGCTGCGAGCACAGCGACCACAGAAACTGCACCTGGTCTTCATAGAGCCAACGGGTGCGACCAGGGCGCGTTGAAATATCAATGAATGGGCTCGCGTCAGCATGCAGTGCGCCATCGGGAAGCACTACATATTTGGCCTGTCGCTCCTCTACTTTCAGGAGTTCAGGGGCGCCGAGACCAACCAAGACGGTCAGGTCGATCGTGAAATCACGCGGATAGGCGCCATCAGCCAGTGCGCCAGACTCCGCCGGGGCGCCTTCTGTCGTCTCCACAAACCGACCGCTCGCAGCGCTCGTTCCCGGCTTTTCACTGGATACCGGCTCTAACTCAGCAACTTGATTCGAGGGCGCTCCTGCCGGTCCATCGGCCGTCCCCACCGCGCCGCTACAGCCCGCAAGCAACCCAGCGGCGGCAAGAAGCGCGCAAGCAGTCATTTGGATGCGCACGGCGGCCGTCACAGTGCCCGGAATGCTACCCTTCGACCCTTCACCATGCGAACAAGCGTCACTTGGATCAACGACTACCTCGACCGCCCCGCCACCGCAGAGGAGCAGGCCGACCTACTCACCGCCGCGGGGCTGAACTTTGATGGCGGCGACGATGCCGAAAACGGCGAGCGATGGCAGGAGATCGAGACCACCTCGAACCGCGGCGACTGCCTGAGTCACCTTGGACTCGCGCGCGAAATCTGCGCCATGAGCGGTCGTTCGCTCAAAGCACCCCAAGGCAACGCAAAGGCAACTGGTAGCGCGACATCCAAGCACATCGCGGTAAGCAACACTGAAACCGCCGCATGCCCGCGCTACACAGCCCGCGTCATTCGTGATGTGAAGGTTGGACCGAGTCCCGAGTGGCTGCAGCGCAGGCTGCGCGCGATCGGACAGATTCCGCGCAACAATCTTGTGGACTGCACCAACTTCGTGCTGTTTGAATACGGTCAGCCGACGCACGTCTTTGATCTTGACTTGCTGCACGGCGCGCGCATCCAAGTACGACGCGCCCAAAAAGGCGAGCGATTTCTTCCGATCGGCGACGGCGCACAAGAGGTCACCCTTGCCGGTGGCGAGCTGCTGATCGCCGATGCAGACCGAGCCGTTGCCATCGCCGGCGTCAAGGGCGGCGCACTGACTGCAGTCACTGCCAACACCACCAATATCTTGGTCGAGGCCGCCACCTTTGATCCTGCCGCAGTGCGTGCTGCAAGTCGCGCGTTGAAGATCGCCAGCGACTCCTCATACCGATTCGAACGCGGCGTTCATCCGGCGGATATTGATGCTGCTGCTGAGCGCCTCGTTGCTTTGATCCTTGAAACAGCGGGTGGAACGCTGTGCGACGGCGTGGTTGAAGCCGGTGCGCCGCTGCCCGCGGAGCGTCGCGTTTCGGTTCGACCTGCGCGCGTTCGATCAATCCTTGGAACGGACATTCCGCTTGAAGAAATCGTGCGTGCTTTGGCAACTTTGGGATTCTCACCAGTCGTCCGTGGCGATTCCGTTGACTGCTTGGTGCCCGCACGTCGGCTTGATGTCGAGCGCGAGATCGATGTCATTGAGGAAATCTGCCGCATCCACGGACTCGACCGTATCCCGCTGAAGGAGACGCTTGCGGTTCGTGTTGCTCCGGTCGAACCACAAGTGGCAGCGCCGCGTGCCGCAAAGGGTCTCTTGGTTGGCCTTGGCTTCATGGAGAGCATCACGCACTCGTTGATCTCTGAACGCAACGCTGCGCCGTTCTTCCGTCCGGGATGCATGCCGCTGCGCGTGAGCGACGAGCGCGCTGGCGGGACGCCTGTGCTGCGACCGTCGGTGATTCCAAGTCTCCTTGAGGTACGACGCCGCAATGCTGATGCCGGCATCAGCCAATTGCGCGTCTTTGAATTTGCAGGCGCATTCGCCCTCCGCGCCGATGGCAGCCACAACGAGCGATCGCTCGTCACCCTGCTCTCTGATGCGCCGAGTGATTCCGACGGCGCCATGCGCTGGATCCGCGGCGCATGCGAACGGACCGTGCGGCTCTTGGCTGGAAACCACGCCAAACTGCAGGTTTCAGCCGTCAGCGACACCGCACGGGCAGCGTGGTACTCCAGCGAAGCGGAACTCACCGTCGATGGGAACGCCGTGGCGTCATGGGGCATTCTCAGTCCTGCCGTGACGGCGCTCTTCGGTCTTGAAGGAACGTTTACTGCCGCAGAACTTCTGCTCCGACCGCTCTACGCCAACTTCCCACCCGAAGTCCGCGCGCAGGCGTTGCCATCATTCCCAAGTATCGAGCGCGACCTGAGTGCCATTCTGCCTGAGACCTCCACCTGGTCGAGCATTGAAGCGCTCGTGCAGAGTTTGAACCTTCTGTGCTTTGAGTCGTTGGGATTTGTTGGCACCTACCGCGGCAAGCAAACCGGCGCAGGGCGAAAGAGCGTCACCATGCGACTGACGTTCCGCGCGCATGACCGCACGCTGAAGCGCGAAGATGCGGAGGCAGCCATGCAATCGCTTGCAGCCGCATTGCAAGCGCAACTCGCCGCAGAGATCCGCGCGTAGAACTGCAACACCAACCGCAGGAGCAGAACCATGGCCTTTCGAACACTGACGGTTGATGAATTCGCAGAGATGCTCGCCGCCAAGACGCCAGCGCCAGGTGGCGGCGCGGTGGCCGCGATAACGGCTGCACACGCAGCAGCATTGGGAGCCATGGTCTTGGAATTCTCCATTGGCAAGCCAAAATTTGCGGCAAATGACGCGTCGAACGCCTCCGCACTCAAGCGCCTCACTGAACTGCGCCATCATGCCCTCACGCTCGCTGACCGCGATGCCGAGGCATACGGAGCGCTGAATTCCTTGTGGAAATTGCCGAAAGACGCGGCGGCCCGACTCGATGCCTGGGACGCTTCGGTGGCCGCAGCGATCGACGCCCCGCAAGCGATTCTGAATGCCGCCGCAGAGATTGCCGCAACTTGCAGCGGACTCGCGGCACGCACCAGTCCAAACTTAGCAAGTGATCTCGCGATTGCTATCGACCTCGCCTGCGTTGCAGCCCGCGCGGCTGCGCACAACGTGGAAGTAAATCTGCCGTCTGTTACAGATGAAAGCGACCGAAACACTCGCCGCACTGCGATGGAGCGCGCCCTCAGCGAAGCCGCCGCTGCCGGAGCACGCAAAGCGTGAGCATGCTGGGTGACACGCTCGGGTCTTCGCAGAGTTTTATGCTGGCGTCAACGCAGAGTTACATCCTGGCGTCGTCGGTCAGTTCCGCGATCGGCGCAACGCTTGGATTCGCAACGCTGCTCGGCACTGCGGCGCTCCTTGTAAGTGGCGCTTATCTCGCAGGTCTTTGGCACGATGCCGTCAAGCCAGCGCGGCGAAGCATGGGATGGGCGCTTGGACAGGGCCTGCCTGCGAGCCCGGAAGATGTTGGTCTCCAGTTTGAAGAGCGTTCGACCGTTCTTGCCGATGGCACCATGCCCGCGTGGTGGATTCGCGGTCGAGCGCCGCATTCAAACCGCGCGGTCATCATCCTGCACGGGCACGGGCGTTCGCGTTGGGACTCGCTGCGGCGCATCGGCCAACACGCAGACAACGCGGCGCTGATCGTGACCCCCGACCTCCGCGGTCACGGCGACGCACCCGGTCGCTGCGCGCTCGCCCGCCGCGAGGCTGGTGATATTTGCGTTCTCATAGCTGCGATCGAGGCGGAACACCCCGGGATCACGATCACGCTCGTTGGACACTCGATGGGCGCAGTGGTTGCCATTCATGCCGCCGCGCAACGCACTGCAGCGGGTGCCGCAATTTCAGAAGTCATCTCTTGGGGCGCCTATGACCGTGTGGCCACGCCGCTCAATGCACGCCTGAAACTGCGCGCCCTACCCGCCCGCCCGTTCAGCGATGCCATTCTCTGGATGTGCGGTCGCGCGAACGGTCCGGAACGCATCACTCGCGATGCCGCCGCTACTCTTGGCCCGACCCAACTCACGCTTCACGCAGACAGCCTCGACACCGTATCTCCGCTCGCTGATTCCGAAGCGATTCACGCCGCGCTGCCAAGTTCCAAGCTGCACCGCACGACCGGTATTCCGCACTCGGAACTCGGCGTGCAGTGACTGCCGGTTACTTCGCTGGCTGCATCACCGCTGCACGAGTCACGAATCCCTTGCTGTCAGACTTCATGCTCCACACAAAGGATCCGAAGTACTTGGCAACCATGGCCGCATCCATCGTCTTCAAGACATCGCTCGCGTTTGCGGGCACCTTGTAGCCGAGTCGCTTAGCCACTGATGAATCGTCGGCCTTGTCAACTGCATTGTCGAGTTTGGAGTCATCATCGCCAAAGTGTTCGAGCAGCTCGCGCTCAAATCCCCAACGGGCTGGAAGGTCGATATATCCCCAGGAAATCACTGGCTCGCCACCAACTGCAAGCGCTGCAGCCTTGTATGCCGGGTTCTCACTGATGCTCGGCAAGTCCTTCTGACCCATGGAGCGCATGGCTTGCTCAACGAGCTTGCTGTCGCCCGTTGCCATGAATCCATTTGCAACGCCAATCGATATTGGCAAGAAATCCGCTGAGAAGATCGTGTTGCCATCAAAGTCGCGCGGCTCCAAACCCATAGTGCCACCGAACTGAGTGATCATCGGCACCACGGCCTTCGGATTACCGCAGGTGACGATGCTTCCCGTCACACGGCTCTCAGGCGTCACTGGCTGACGAATGGTTTCGTAGGTCCAGATGCTTGGGCCGAGTGCCTCAAAGCCCTTTGACATCACTGGTCCAAAGTTGACGAGGAACCCATCAATCTCCTGCGCCTGTTCCTCAGGAAGATTGGCAACTACCGAGTTGATCAGAGTCATCAGATTCTTCAATTGCACATTCACGCGACCAAACCCGATAGCGTCCGGTCCGATCATCGGCGGCGGAGCCTCGATGGGTGCGCTCGGTCCCAACAGTGCCCAGACTCCAACCTTCGAACCGGGCACATAGATGCCCGACGTCACTTCAACCTGCCCGCGCGGAGTGTCGATACCGATGCCGATCGTCCATGCCTGGACGTCGCCAACGAGCGGCTGTAAGACTGGCTGCACCATGGCAAGCGCGCCCGCGCCCTCGCCGGCGATTGATTTCTGCAGTGGCCCCGTCAGGATGACAACCGAAATATCTGTGTCGCCCAATTGATCAATGGCGCCCCGGAAATCACTCTGCTCCGGCAACTTCGCCTTGCGCTTGCCGTCGAGTGCTTGCAATGCGTCTTCGAGTCCACCTGAGTCTGTTGATGCCAGGAATCGCGAGCCATCCCTGCAGTAGTAGACCTTCTCTGCATTCTTGGCGAAGGACATATCCATCTCGAATCCCATGGCGCCGCCACGGCCGTTTCGCTTCGCGTCAGGCTTGCGCAAAGTGAGTACCTGCACTTCGCGGCCAGCAATGTCTTCCTTCTCGACCGTGACTCCATCCTTCTTGACGGCTTCAGCAATCACTGCATCGAACAACTTCGCCATGCCGTCAGCCTTCGCGCCCCAATCTCCGTAGACGAGCGCGTGTGACTGCTCCACATCAAGCTCCTCGTCGTGGACGGTAAAGAGCGTCATGCCTCCGACTGCCGGCCAATCGATGCTGCCCTCTGGAATCCCCATTTCCTTGAGCCGATTCTCCATGGCATTCTGTGCGCCGCCATCGGTGCCGAGCACCTTCGCCATCTGTGGCGTCTTGAGAAATGCCTGCAGCGGAGTCTTCTGCCAGTGCTCCACCGTCTGCGTCATCACATCCGCCGAGACGATCACGTAGGTAGTGTCTGGAGCAATCGCGCGCATCAACATCGGACCGTCTGCGGCGATTACATTCGGAGCGATGAATGCAATGACAACGGCAGCCGCACGAGCGGCAATGAGTCGGATGTTCATGGTGTTCATGGTGTTCATGGCGTTCATGGTGTTCAATGCGGTCACTTGTTCGGTGAGTCAGAACCCGGAACCGCGCGCGGAGGAACCGCCGCAGCCTTGGAAGATCCGTCCTCGAGTTCGCTCGGTGGACCCGGCTGCGGACGCGGCGGTCCGCCGTGATAGAAGTGACCTGAATTCGGGTTGTTCTTGTCGAACGCAAACGCCTCGCGATGACGAACAAAGTCCTTCAAATAACGGGCTGGAATTGCAAACCCGACATTCTCACCAAGCGTGATCTTCATGTTGGTGATGCCCACCACTTCGCCGCGCATATTGAACAGCGGGCCGCCGGAATTGCCGGGATTGATGGGCGTATCGGTCTGAATGTAGGTGCGGCCATCGAGTTGCATTGCAGGCACACTCACCACACCCTCGGTCAGTGTTCGTTCAAGACCGAGCGGATTGCCAATCGCAAAGACGCGCTGACCCGCCTCGATTGAATCATCGCCCTCAACAGGCGCTACTGGGAATGGCTTGCCGTCAGGGCTCTTCAATTTGATAAGTGCCAGATCAAGCGAGTTACTCACCGCCTCGATTTCCACATCATCGATATCGGTGCGCTTCAGACTTCCATCGGGCTGTCTGACCCAAATGGTCGCGCGCAACGATCGCTCGCCTTGAATGACGTGGGCGTTCGTAATGGCGAATCCATCGGGACTGATGATGACACCAGAACCAAGCCCGCCTGGAGTACTCACCTTGATGACCGAGGCACCCAGACCTTTGGCAAGTTCCTTTGGTGGAAGCGTTGGCAAATCCTTGGCGGTCGAAAAGAGTTGCGAGACATCAGGCTGCAGCGCCGCGCCCGAATCGTCGCGCGTGACCGAATCCACCTGCTCCATATCAACCTGCACCACATCTGCACCAATGTCAACCCAGACGGCTCGATCGGTCTGCTTGAGGATCTTGCCGTCGATCGACGCCCCGCTCCTCAGCTTGACCACATCCCCGGATGCGATGGTTGCGATTGCGATGGCGAACGCGGGAACGGCGGCTTGGAAAGTGAATTGCATGGTGCGATGACCTCTCGTGGAAACCTTACCATAGGCATCTCGTGCGGCAGTCGCCCGCGCGTGACAACGGACCGAATATCCACCATGAACATCCGCTCTCACCGTTCCACCGTTCGGCTCGCCTGCGCCAGCCTCGCCTTCCTGACCGCGAGTGCCGTTGGGCTCGCCGCAGATGACATCGCGCGCCACTTTGGATTTCTGCCACTCGAGGTACTTAAAGTGGATCCAAAGGCGGGTCCCTTCATCGTTGCTGACATGAATGGCGACGGACTCGAAGACCTGTTGGTGGTGGACAATTTCAAGAACCGCATCGATGTGAACTTTCAGAAGAAGGGCGCGAAGGAAACCGATGAAGCGCCTGCCGTGCGCGGCGTCAATGAGTTTCCGGAACACTGGCGCTACAAGCGCGAAAGTATCACTGTCGATCGCGAAGTGGAAGCCGTAGTCGCCTGCGACTGGGACCATGATGGCCTGATGGACATGATCTACGCCGGCAACAGTCCGCCGGGAGTGGTGTTCGTGCGCCAAACCGAGCCGGGGCAGTTCAAGGTGGCTCGCAAGCAGACCATTCGAAACCTCGGATCAAATCCAAACGCTCTCGCTGTTGCCAACCTCATTGGCGACGGTGCCAAGGAACTGGTCAGCATTGTTGACGGCAAGATTTCCATTTGGCCGCTCGACAAAGAGACCACCGGCGCGCCCACCGAACTGAGTGCTGGTGGCGCGCGCGTAGTTGCAGTGATCCTTGAAGACTTCGACGGCAACGGCACCACTGACATCATCGGCGTGGTTCCAGAAGATCCAGCACCAGTACGCGCCTGGTTCACCGAACGCCAAGGCGACAAGTTGTTTGTGGGTCCGCAGGTGCGCTTTGAGATGCCCGCGGTACGTGAAGTCTGCGCCGTGCGACTTCCCGGCGCGAAGGCTGCCCTCATTGGCGCGGTCGAACGCCCAACCAAGCGGGTCACGTTCAGCCGAGTGGGACGCGGTCGCATCGAAGGCGCAGGTACTCGAGACTCAAGTTTGGTGACATGGAGCTTTGAGGATCCGCAGAACCGCAAGCGCCGCACTGTGTTTGCAGACATCAACGCGGACGGCCTCCCCGATGTCGTATCGACCAACACACTCGCCAACGCGGTGATGACGTATCGACAAGAGAAGTCCAAAGGTCTGAGCGCTCCTGTTGCGAGCCCATCATTTGCTGACCTTGATTCCATCGCCGTTGCACCAACAAAGGACGGAGCCATTGTGTTCAGCCTGTCTGAGAAAGAAGGCGTTGTCGGCAGGAGTGAGACAGGCAAAGATGGCACCATCGGATTCCCGCTTGCAGTTCAGCTGGGCGCCGGCCGAACGCCGGTCGCGATCAATTTGGTTGACCTCGGCGGCGAGCGCAATTTGGCAGTGGTAGCGAAGGACGGAAAGAACTTCGTGATCGAACTCGTCCCAGTGGACATCCAAGTTGACGCAGCGAAGCGTGTGACGATCAACTTGGGCGCGCAGAGTCGATCGCCCAATGCCGTGTCTGCCGTCGATGCGGACCAAGACGGACTCACGGATCTCTTGGTGTTCACGCCTGAAAAACCGATGATCATGCTGCAAGCGCAGGCAAAGGTTCCCACCGAACCGACCGCACCGATCATTGATGCGAAGGCCGCAGACAAGCCTGCAAGCAAGTCTGCTGATAAGGACAAGGCTGCCGATACCACTCCAGCTCCCTTCAAAGTGCTTGAATCCAAGGACATGGGCCAATTCGGCCTCGTTCAAGCGGCTACCGGCGACAACACGTTGGTTGCCGATGTTGACGGCAATGGCAAGGGCGAACTCCTTGTCGCTGATCGCAACTACGTGCGCGCCCTGCGCTATGAACCGAAGCCCGCGAACGGCGCAAGCCCCGGCTGGCAAGTTGTGACGCAGATGAACGCCAAGAATCCAGATGCGAAATTGGTGACGCTCACATCACTCGGTGATCGCCTCGTCGCTGGTGACCGTGACGGTGCGCGCGCAATTATCTTTGGAACCAACAAGGGTTCAGCCTGGGAACAGACTGAGGTCATCGAAATCCCCGGATTCAAGTTCTCGCAACTGGTTGCGGGCAAGTTTGCCGGTGATGGCAATGACGGGCTTGTTGCCGTTGGCGACGACAGCTTCGCACTGGTGCGGCTCGGCGGAGAGCGCATCGTTCTTGAAAGCGTTGGCACCTGGACAAGCGATGATCCGCGCCAAGTTCCACATGAACTCATTGTCGGCGACCTCAACGGCGACGGCTACACCGATGTTGTGGTCTTGGACGGCGGCGAGCAGATGGCCGACATTCTGACGTTCAGCCAAGCCGAGCGCTTGTTGCACGCACTGGCATTCAAGGTCTTTGAGACACGCATGTTCAGTGGTGGCGATCGACAAGAATTCGAGCCAAGCATGGGAGAAATCGCTGATATCACGGGCGACGGCCTCAATGATTTGGTGCTCCTTGCCCATGACCGGCTCCTGATCTATCCGCAGGCGAAGGGCGGCGAACCTGCCACCCTGCCGGCCAAAAAAACCAAGGGCTGATGTGAGCATGTCCAACGTCGAAAGCACACGTACAGAGAAACTGCTCGACGTCTCGCGCAAGCTCGCGGCCACCGGAGATCTGCAATCGATCCTTTCGGTGGTGATTGATGCCCTCCGTGATTTGCTGCAAGCGGAACGCGCCACTGTGTTTGAGTTTGATCCCACGGCGATGGAACTCTTTACACAGGTCGCTCACGGTATTGGCGAGGTGGGCGGCAAGCCCAATGTCATCCGTATCCCCATGTCGGCCGGCATCGCGGGCGCAGCGGCGACCTCAAAGCAGATTATTAACATTGCGGATGCATATGCGGACGATCGCTTCAATCGTTCCGTTGACTTGAAGACTGGTTACCACACACGCACCATCCTGACTGTGCCGCTCCTTGATCACGACGGTGCACTCGTCGGCGTTGCACAGGTGTTGAATCGTCATACCGGCACATTTACTGCCGCCGATGAATCGCTCGCGTCAGGTCTTGCCGCAAACGCCGCGGTGGCAATGAAGCGCGGTCGATTGATCGAAGACCGCATCGAACGCGAGCGCCTCGAGCGGGAAATGGATGTTGCCAAAAGCATTCAGGCAGGCACCTTCCCAACAGACATTCCACATGTTTCTGGGTGGGATATTGCAGGTGAAAGCTGCCCCGCCGAGTTCTGTGGCGGTGACGCATACGACGTCATCGCACTGGCCGGCGGGAATATCGCTTCGTCAGACACTGAACCAGATGAATATGTATTTGCGATTGCCGACGCCACCGGCCACGGCGTTGCCAGCGCGCTTTCGAGCGTGCAGATGCGCGGGATGCTCCGGCTCGGCCTCCGGCTACAGCAACCGATCGTCAAGCTTGCGGAAGAAATCAACGCGCAACTCTGCGAAGATCTCCCCGATGGCCGCTTCGTCACCGCGTGGCTTGCGCGCCTTGACTGCCGGACTGGCGACGTCCACACTATTTCCGCCGGGCAAGGACCGATCCTGATTTACAGCCGCGCCTCCGACACCTTCGTAACGCAGGGCGCAGACATGCCGCCGCTCGGTGTTGTGGCACTCCCTTACTCCGAAGATGATGCACAGCGCTACACACTGGCTTCCGGCGACATTCTAGTAGCGATTACTGATGGCTTCTACGAGGCTGCAAGTCCCGAGCGCGTCTTGTTTGACGAAGAACGTATTCGTCAGATCGTCCGCGGCGCGCGCGACCAGTCATCGCGCGAAATCCTGGATGCGATCAAGCGCGAAGTGCACGCATTCACACAGCACGCGCCGCTCGAAGATGACCAGACCGGCCTGATCATCAAGAGGCTGTGACCCCAACTCCGCGCGCTGCGACGATTACTTCGCCCGCAACCGCAGCACTCCATCACGTTTATCCGCTGGATCAGCAAGCGCCTCGCGGAATGGCACGGTGATCTTCGTTACACCGAACGCCTGTTCATGAGCGTCCCATGCTGTGGCGCATGCTGCAAAGTCAGACTTGGCGAACGCATCAACCGCTCGGCCCACACTCTCGATCCAGCCGACCTGCGGATCTTCCACAAGCATGGTGAATAGATCAATCGGCACGCTCTGCCCAACCACGACCACCCGGCCAAGTGACACGATGGGCAGCCCACCTGAATCATGAATCAAGGCGCGCGTCGTTCCGCAGAAGAGAATTGCCGTTCCAAACTGCTTGTTGGCACTCTCTAATCGCGCGGCAAGATTCGCGCTGTCGCCAATGACCGTGTAATCGTTGAGATCAGGAGGAGCACCGCAGTCTCCAATGGTCACGGAGCCAGTTGCAACACCAAGGCGCAGTGAAATCTTCGGAAGCGACTGGCGATCCGGGCGTTCGCCGATCGCCTTCACAACGCGCTGACATGCCCGGCACGCTTCTGCAGCCAATTGCCCCTGCTCAGGTTCTGGCTCGAACGCGCTCCAGAATGCCAACAAACCATCGCCGAGAAACTTGTTGACATACGCGCGTCGTTCCGTCAATTCGTTGGCCATCGCGGACATGTACATATTGAGCGTGGCAACCACTGCCTCCGAGCCAAGTTTCTCGCTGATGGTGGTGAATCCAGCAAGATCTCCAAACAGAATCGTGGCGGTGCGCTGCTCGCCGCGCATGGAGAGCGCGTCCGGATTCGCGGCAAGACGCTCCACCAGTTGCGGACTGACGCGAGCACGGAACTGTCGAGTGATCCGCGCCTTCTCTCGCTGGTTCACCACTGCAGCCGTGGAAACGCTTGCAGCTTGCGATGCTATGGCTGCGAGCACCGGTACCGCCACGGGAATCATGAGGTTATGAATTTCAAATGCCAAGAATCCAGAGAGCAGAACCCAGGCGCCCGCGATCAAAAATGTCACCGAAGTGCTGATTCCAGCTCCAGATTTCCAAGCAATGACCGCACAGATCAAGCCGAACACTGCGCCGATGACCCATCCTGTCCATGGCGCCCACAGATAAACGGACTGACTCGAAATCACCATGTCAGCAACTGCCGCATGGAAATAGACGCCCGGCGTGCGCGGACCATTGACCGTATTGATCATGTCCGCCATCACTCCGGTGGCGATGAAACCGACGAATACCAATCGGTCCTTGAGATGCGCGCGTGCAAACTCCGCTGCGTCGGCGATTCGCTTGCGTGACACCGGGATCTCTTGATCAAGGCGCCACCATTCGCGGTACGTTCCAACTGCCTTTCGCTCCGCATCGGTGGCGTCCTTGATGTCGTTTGTTCCGCGCACAGAAAGGTCGCCGGCGATGAATTCGCCCTGCTCCTTGACAGCAGCGCGCACTGCGTCCGCCACTGGCACCGCGGACATCGATTCGACAGGGATCGCTTGCGCAGCAGCGATATCTGCGCCAAGCTCCAGATAGCGACGCTCCTGCTCAGCAAGCAGTTTGCGCTGGTTAGCAAGGTCAATCAGTGCACCGATAGCGATCACCCCGGTCTCGGTACGCGCCTCCGTAGATGTAACACTGCCGCCAATCGCCTCAAACATTTCGGTGGGCCAGTAAACATAGATGAGCCCATTATCGAGGGGTAATCGTCGCCCGTCAGGAAACACCAATGCATCTGGCTCTTCGCGAATCGAAGCCGGCGCAATTCCAAGTTGCAGCAACCCAGCCGCAAGCCCAAACTGTGGCAACGATCCATACGGCGTGCGCCAGAACGGGCGAACCCGTCGATACTGCCCATCCCGATCGGGCGCGCAGTTCACAAAACCCACTCCGGCGGCTCGTTCAGCAAACTCTGCAAGCGGTGGCGCGTCCATCGCCGAACCTTCGCCCTTACTCGCAGACATGAAACGCGCGAGCAATGCAAACGACTCATCACGATCAAACGCTTCATTTACGGAGATGCGCTCCGCAAAGTGCTCAAGCGTGGCGTCCTGCTTCGTGAGAAGCAATCGATATGCCTGCGCATCGGCGGGCGGAGTGCCGGCATTGCGCAGGCGCAGCAACTCCTTCCATGCAGCAAGCTTCTTGAAATTCGTCGACCGTTCTAAGAATCGATCGCGCCGCACGCCTTGAAGTCCAGCGCGATCAGCAATCACGCTCGGCTCGGCAGTAATGTCTTCCGCAATCGCAGTGACCAATGCACTGAGCGCTTGACGCCCCTCCGCAGACAGCCAGATGGTTGCATCCATTCGACCCTCGTCCATGTTGACCGCCAAGACGGTGGGACTGCGCGCGATACCGGCCGCCAGCGCCGCGTCAGCGGGCGCTGATTGGACATCCGTAAACAGCACGTCACTCGCTACTGTTCGTGCACCGGCAATCGCAATCTCATCGAGTGCCATCGACAGGACATCGCGCGACCACGGCCATCGCCCGATCGTGTCGAGGGCTCGGTCGTCAATGGCGACGAGCGCAACACCCTCACCGAGCGGCTGCGATTGACGACGCGCATGAAGGAACCGTTGATCCTGGCTCCACCACTCAAACCCGTCAAGCAGCCCGCCCATACCGGCCATGATCACGGCAAGAGTCGCCGCCACGCCAGCAAACAAGACGATTCGTGTAGGTGCCTTCACGCGCCGAGTGTAGCGATGGATCAGTTACTGTTGCCGGCAATCCGACGAGCACTCGCGGCACTGCCATCAGCACGCGCGGCAGCAGCGTTCGCCATGATCGCCTGTGCCTCGGCTCCAGCGGCGGCAGCCTGGGCTCGGCCCACATAGTTGCCCATACTGCGCCCGAACAAGCGACCTGCGTTTGTTGAGGCGGTTTGTTCCATCTGCCGAGCCTGTCGCACTGAAGTTGCCAACTGGGAAGCAATTGCCACAGCCTGCGCCCGTGCATCGGTACTCGAGATTGCTGCGGATGTGGCGGCATCGGTCTTGGCCCGCGAGGAAAGCGCCTGCGCAACATCATCAAAGAATGCTGCTTGAGCCGCCAATGCGGTCGTTGTCCCATCTGCTGTCTCGACCGTCTGACGACGCGACGCGGCCGCGGCCTCAAACTGCTGACGATTCGTGCCGAACTTGTCGATGTCGGGCTGAAGCCGAGCAGCGTCACTCTGGAAGTTCACCGCGCGGATGGACTCCGTCTTCGCAGTATTTGCCGAGGTAACAGCACCCCTCGCTGCAAATCGTGCCTCGCCTGCTGATGCAGTCGTGGCATTGCTCTGAATGACCGCGCCAGCCATGTCGCCACTCTGCGCGGCAGCACCAGTACGAAGAAGACCAGCGCCGGCTGCAGCCTCATGCGCCTCGGCCGTTACTCGCCAATCAGATGCGCTCGAGAATGCTCGTTCTGCAGATCCGGCAGCGGTTTCCGCGCCATCGAAGGCGTTCACCATTTGCGAACTCACCGATGCCATTTCGTTCAATGACACCACCGCCGATTGCGCGCCGATCTGAGCCGACACTGCTTCCGAGGCCGCGCCGCCAGTGAAGCGGCCAAACGCAAGCGCGCCGGACTCATTGATCGCCGTGTATCGGGCTTGACCCGCGGCCAAGTCCGCCTTCGCCTGCGCGCTCATGTTGGAATTTGCGGCGGCCAATGCATCGATGTTGTTCGCGATTGCATCCACCCGGTGCTGCTCAGCGATCAACACCAAGGACGATACGAGTCGCTGCGCAGCCATCGACCGTGAGCCCGCGTCTGCAGCACCCGCTGCGCTCAATGCCGCGGCACGGGCCGCGGTTACGACAAACTCAGTTGAGAGTCCAAATCGAGCACCCAAATCCTGCGTTACCGCCAAGAGTTGCTGCGCTGCCGCCGCCGCACGACCGGCGGAATCTGCACGACCAGCCGCGTCAAGCGCAGCGTTGTTCACATCTGCGCGAGCAGCCAGAATCGCATCAATTGCTTTCGAAGCTTGAGCAGTGAGTGCAGCCATGTCCGTCGGGGACACCGCGCCCGAAAGAATTGCCTCGAGCGCAGCTGCGCCACCCACCAATCCAAGCGATGCCGGATCCTCTGTACCGTAGAGCGCGTCATTCACCGCATTCAGCCCCTCGATGACAGAGTCGCTTCCCGCGTATCGGGCGGACGAAGGCAAACGATCGAGACTTGCGAGCCCAGCAGTGACGCCATCGGCCGATGAATTCAGCGCCTGCAAGTCAGTATGAATTTGCTTCCCCGTGGCGGCGACAGCGGCGTTGTCTTGACCAGCGCGCGTCTCCAACTCACTCGCTGCATCAAATGCCGATTGTTCATCCGCGGCGGCAACCAGAGCGTCACCTGCACGTGATTCAGCCATGAGCGCTGCAGCCATGGCGGCATCGCTATCCGCCAAGGTTCGAACGAGGAACGCAGATCCCACCCCTCCAAGAACGTCCTCGGCATCGTTGACGGTGGCAGCGAGTTGATCGCCACGCAGCGTTACCCCGCTATCAACAGCAGCCCACTGAGCGACCAACCGAATACGTTCCGTGAGCAAGCGCTGATACCGCACGCAACGCCACATAGGTTCGATTCAATGACGCGGTTGCTTCAACGAGTCGCGCGAGAGACTGGGCCGCAATGGCTGTCATACGGCCCGTCGGTGATGCTTGCCGCAGTTGCGCTATCAGCCCGTTCAGACGCACTATGGCCGCCTGCGCGCTCGCTGCTACTTCTGAAATGCCGCCAGCCGAGTGAACAGTGGCACTCAAACGCGCCACTGCCTCCTGGTAATCAGCCATGGCCTGCTGTGCACCTGGTCGCGTGGTCTCGTCCATTGAAGCAATGACTGCCTCAAGATCACCGCGATCAATGTTCATGGCGGAGCGCTCGCTATCGGCCGCATCATGCGCGTCACCCATAGCCATGATGGCCCGGCGTGCATCCGCAACGAGTTGAGTGAGCGGGTCGCCAGCAGCACCCGGTGCAAATACGAGTGGTTGACTTGCTTCTTGAGCGCCAATGCCACCAATACCACTAAGAATCAACCGGATCGCCGCCAATGCATCCAATGCTTGGGTGCGCTCATCATCAAAGACGCGAAAGTGCGTGTTGGCGCCAGGATTGACAGAATCACCAACGCGTGCGCGGCGCTCATCAAACGAATGACTTGCGTCGCTCGCGATTGCGCCTTGGTCCGCGGCGGTTTCCAATGCGTACTGATGTTCCTCAAGTGCAGCGCGAGCCTCATCACGGCGCAGTCCGGCAAGATTCTGCAACGCAACCAGTGCATCGCGCTGTGCATCGAGATTCTCGTTTTCTTCGTCCGACTGCAACATGTACTCGACGGCGTGATCGACATCGGCGTTGGCGCTTGTAACTTGTGCGAGCACCCGACCAATGGCAGTGGTGGTGCCGCCTGAACGACCAGCCGCTTTCTCCCTCCGAGCGCTGGTATTGTTCGCCACAGATGCCTGCGCGGCACTTCCCGCTTGGCTCGGAGCTGGTCCATTCGCGGCATCCTGCACTCGCTCGCCCTGCGTCGTTGAAGGCAGCGAAGTTCCTGAGGGCGGCGCGCTCGCCGCAACGATCCCCGCGTGCGCTGGATTCTGAATATCTGTAGAGCTTGCAGCGCTCCGCGACATCTGCACCGTGGTGTTGTTGAGCGAGTACTTCAACTCAATCGCATTGATTGCATTGCGTCGCGCGCCCACTACTTCCACCTGTTTCAGCGGACCAGTGGCAACGGCAAATTCCGTGCCGCGCACAGCGAGCGTTGTACTTGGGGTAACCACTTTGAAATCGTTGGAGAGACCAACTTTGTCGACCTTGAAATCGGCACGGCCATGCTTTACCGCAGCAGCAGTGCGAAGCGTGTCGCCATCCTGCACCACGGTGGGTGCGAGCGGAGCCCGGTACGAACTTCAACACCGGGCGCAACAACGTCATTGACCTTCGCATCTTGCCATGGACTCGTTTCACTCGCGCGCCACTGAACTTTGCCAGCGACATCAATAAAGACGGCGCGCAGCGCTTCGCCGGCTGGAGCAGCCTGGGTAGCCGGATCAACTGCTGCGGTCGCTGCGGTCGCTGCAGTTGCCACGGGCGGGACGACCGCATCTTGCGCCAAAGCAACCGACCAAACCGCACCGGAACTGACAGCGGCAAGAAGAAGCGAAGTGATTCCAAGGGTCCCCATGGCGCCCACTTGGCGCGAAGCCACTACAGACAAATGAGTTCGGTCAATGTGCACTGATTGCAGCACGGTCATCTTTCGGTTCATTCGTTTCGTTCCACAGCACGCATACGCGCGTCACCGACGTTCAGTGCGGGCTTCCATGCAAAAGGGACCAACGACGTCAGTAAAGTCCAATTCCCTCAGCCCGCGGGCAAGCAAATTGCGTAACTTCAGCCCAATTTCCACTCAATGGCAATATTAATATACGGTCGCTCTAAGTGGCTTGCCAGTAGAAACTTCGGGCAATTTCGAGGTCAGGGCACCTCGGACGGCTGTGGGGCGGGCGACGCTGGAGCCGTGAATGCCGAGTTCGGCAGCCCAAACTCCACCGAACTCTGGTCAAGGAGCTGATTCGGAGCTCCGGCGGGGATAACGCCCTCGCCCGACGATCCGCGGGTCGGCGCCTCCGCCAGCGCCAACGCCTTACCCGACTTCTGAACTCGCCCCAGACGATCGATGAAATCCACGAATTCGCGACCAGAAAGCGATTGGTTCTCGGTCCGAAGCGGCAGCACATCCATGAAGATCAGCTCTTTAGTGGCATAACGCGGAATCGGCCCCATGACCCGCATGGTCAACCCGCCCTTGATTCCCACAATCCGGCAGGCCGCTACCGACATCCATCCGATCTGTGCGCTCTCGTCCGCGGGCGGATTCCACCCGCTCCCAACCCACTGCTTCTGGCGCGCAACGACCACTCGACCCTCATAGGTGCTCGAAAGATCGGCGCCATCAGCAAAGACAATCAGGCCATGAAGCGCGTCATCGTTCGTCACCACGATCTGCTTCTCAAGAGCATCAAGGAAGTCGAGTTCCTGCGACGAGCGCGGATACTGATCCACGGCACTGTCCTTGATGTGGGATCGCTCGCACGCGACACAACAGCCGAGCAGCAACAGTCCGGCAACGCACATAGTCATGGTTCGATCAGAACGCATAGGTCGCTCCAACATAGATGAATTGGCGCGGCTGGCTCTCGGTATCGGTGAACAGTGACGAATTGGGTACAAAGACACCGTATCGGAAACTCGTGTTCAGGTCGCCAAAGATTCGCCAGTCGACATTGAGGTCGTACTCACTACCAACGAGATTGGATCCACCGAAATTCGTCGGCACGGAAATCGGCGCATCAGCATCAAAGCGCGTGTAGAGGAATGCAGTACCGCTGAAGCGTGTCTCGCTAATGCCTTCAATCCCTTTGAATGGATTGAAGGAAATCGTGAACGACGGAATGATCATGTTGGACGCCTCTGGGGCGAGAACCAACCCGGTGTTCACGTAACCGAGCGAATTAAATGACGTGTCGGTCTTGCCGGGATCGATACCTCCGTAAGTGTTGCCGGAGTCAAGTCGATACACAGAGCCCGAACCTGCCAGCATCTGGAAGTCAACGCGGGCATCGCTTGAATCATGCGCTAGCCAAGACAATCCCACCAGACCAGCCTCGGAAAGAATTGGAACGGTCTTCTGCGGTCGACCAAGTTGGTCAGGCGGAAGATTCGAGTCATGCTTGATTGGGTCAGAGAGCGTCGTACCAGTTTCCACGGCAAATTCGATGCGATACACCAGGTCGCCAGCAAGGGACCCATTGATACCGGTACCCCAATACTGACTTTCATAGTTGAATTTGGTCTCTACTTGATAAGCGTCAGGCACGCCGCCCGGCAGCATTTCCTTCTGACCAGCGTTCTGATCCCACTGCGCGAGCGCGTAGGCAAACGGCACATGCGTACCGAGTTTGCAATCCACCTTGCCGCCGAGGTAAAAGCGATTCGTGTCGTTGTCGTACCCGGTGCGCGATGTATCCCAGTCAATCGTGTCATGCCCGGCGGTGATGCCAGCAAGACCGCTGAACGCCACCGCACCGAAACTTGCATCGGCGGTCGCTGCATACATATAGTCGGCGAGCGTCAGACCATTGGCCCACATGACAAACTGTCGACCAACGCGCGCCTTCGCCGTCCAATCACGGGCAGCGCCATCCTGCGCGGCCATCCAGTTGCTGAGGTCGATTTCAGCCCAGTAGATTTCGCCGATCGGAACCTGCCAGCCGTCGCCCGACGTCGAAAAGTCACCGATCGTGCTCCAGTCGTTGTACTCAATGCGCAGACGACCAAAGAACCGCGCATAACCATCAAGTTCCACCCGGCCATAGAGGCGGGCGTCGTAGGTGTTCAGGTACTGCGCTTGGCTCGTCGAATCATCAATCGAACTGAATCCGTAGCGGAAGTACCCGCCGTAGTCCATCAAGATTCGCTCGGCGATCGGAGTGTTGGCGAAGAATTCGCGTCGGTACTCGGCGTCCTGGACATTCAGGAGCGTCTGCAACTGCGCGGCTGGATCAGTCGCCGGGCGGAGCGAGTTGGCAAGGCTGGCCGGAGACTGCGCGTATGTCACAGTCACCAGCGATGCCATGGCAAGAGCCATGCTGCTGTTCACTCTGATCCATCGACCGCTCCCACGATCAGCCATAGGGAATACGGTACCGAACTCACAGCAACGCCGCGCAGCGGGCGGTACGCTTGTACTTCATGGAACTTGTAGTCCTTGGAACCGGAGACGCGTTCTCTGCCAACCACTTCGGCAGCTCAGCGGTGGTACTTGCAAGCGGAGGGCAAGTACTGATCGATGCCCCAGATGCACTGTTGCGCGCCTTTGCACATGCATCGGAAAAAACTGGCATAAACATCGGACCCGGGACTATCAATGACATTCTTCTCACGCACCTGCACGGCGATCACGCCAATGGGCTTGAGGCATTCGGATTCTGGCGCTGGCTCGAGTGGCGCCGGAACAATCACCCCTTGCCACGACTGCACACCACATCGCAGGCGGCAGAGCGACTCTGGCAGCGCTTGGCACCAGCCATGGATCAGGGTGGCACGGCCACGCTTGCTGATTACTTTGAGTTGCGAGTGCTACCGAAGACTGCTACCGCGCACATCGCTGGACTGTCAGTGCAGCACCGTATGGGTCGCCACACCGTGCCGACCTGCGGCTTCAAGATTTCGGATGGAACTCGAACGCTCGGTTGGAGCGGCGACACCACGTGGGATGCTGGACATGTGGAGTGGCTCTCCACGGCGGACTTCATTGTCCATGAGACAAGCCCCGCGCCAGCGCATACGCCTGTTGAGTACCTGAATGCATTGCCTCCAGAGCTGCGTGCCAAGATGGCGTTGGTTCACATGCCTGATGACTTTGATCAGTCATCGACCACTATTCGCCTTTTGAACGATGGCGAGTTGCTTCGGTTCTAAGAGGCACTGGCCGCGCGACCCTTGCCCACTGCCAACTCGGCCACCCTCCGGTCATCACCGAGCTGACATCACCACATAACTCAGACCATGCGGCCCGGTGTATTCGGCCATGGGGCGGATCAGGCGATTGGCGGAAAGTTGTTCCATGCAATGCGCAGTCCAACCGCTGATGCGGCTGATGGCGAACATGCATGTGAAGATGTCAAGATCAATTCCGATGGAGTGATAGGTGGTGGCGCTGAAGAAGTCCACGTTTGGATAGATACCCTTAGCAGCCACCTCGGTCTTCATGATGTCCTCGATCTTGGTGGACATCTCATAAAGGCCTTGATTTCCGGTGTCGGTAGCGATCTGCTTTGCGAACGTCTTCAAGTAACCCGCGCGCGGGTCGTACGCCTTGTAGACGCGGTGACCGAAGCCCATGATGCGGTCCTTGCGCGCAAGGCGCTCCTTGATGTACGGCTCAACGTTTTCCATCGTTCCGATTTCATTCAGCATGTGCATCACTTCTTCATTGGCGCCGCCGTGAAGCGGACCCTTGAGCGTGCCAATGGCCGTCGTGATGGCGCTGTACATGTCACTCAGCGTGCTGATGGTGACGCGCGCGGCAAAGGTGCTGGCATTGAGACCATGGTCAGCGTGCAGAATGAGGCAGACATCAAGCGCCTTGGCAACCGCAACCGTTGGGCGCGCGCCATTCAGCATGTTCAGAAAATTTGTGGCCATGTCCATCGATGCATCCGGACGGACAAGAGGCTTGCCCTTGCGATGGCGATCGAAGTTCGCAACAATGGTCGGCGTCTTCGCCAAGAGTCGCACCGACTTGCGCCAATTTGCTTCCGGCGTATTGAGATCGGCCTCGGGGTCGAACATGCCCAGCGCGGAGACCATCGTCCGCAACATGTGCATTGGATGCGCGGTCCGCGGCGTCTCGCGGATCATCTGCCAGACGGGTGCAGGAAGGTCGTACTCGGCGCGCAGGTCTCCGGACAGCGTCGCAAGCTCCGCTGCGTTCGGCAAACGGCGGTTCCACAACAAGAACACCGTTTCTTCAAAGGTGGAGTTGCGTGCAAGTGAGTCGATGTCGTAGCCGACATACTCCAGGACGCCTTTCGCGCCGTCAATGAAAGACGTCTGCGTCTCCGCGGCGATTGTGTTGGCAAGACCCTTGTCAAAGACGGGTGCGGCGGTCATCGGTACGGCTCCTGTGGCGAGTGCGGTCATGGTGGATTGCATACTCTACCTCCAGCCGTGATTCCAATTGCCACCGACCAAGCACCCCGCCGCACCCCGGTTGTCACCATTTCGCTGATCGTGGCGAATGTGCTGGCCTACCTCGCCATGTTGCAAGCTATTCGGGGATCCGATGATGGCGCCAGTTCATTTGTTTTTCGTTGGGGTCTCAGCCGAACAGCCTTCGAATGGTGGCAGCCGGTCACCTACCTCTTTGTGCATGACAGCGCCAGCCTGTGGCACCTCGGGGGGAACATGATCTTTCTATGGGCCTTTGGAAGCGCGGTTGAGGGACGCATGCGCCATGGTGGGTTTCTGGCCTTCTACTTAGTGGGCGGCATGGTGGCAGGCCTCGCGCAGATTTATCAAAGCGGCGCACCAGTCATCGGCGCAAGCGGCGCCGTCTCCGCGGTGACGGGTGCGTTCATCGTGCTCTTCCCGCGAGCGCGCGTCTCGGTGCTCTTCTTGTTCTCAGTGATACCAGTGCCGGCCATGCTTCTGGTTGCGCTGTACTTCATGATGGATCTCTTCGGCGCAGTCGGCGTGGGTCGCGGCAATGTCGGTTACATGGCGCATGTCACGGGAACATTGTTTGGAATGATCGTGACACTGACACTCATCGGCGTGGGCGCAATCAAACGCACCGACATGGACCTCCTCTATCTCTTGCGGCAATGGAAGCGAAGACGCGCCATGCGAGCCGCATTGAGCGATAGTCAGGGCACCGTTGGTCCGTGGGCGTCCGCTGGAAAGGATGGCGCAGAACGCGTTGCAAACAGCGCAGTTGGAACCGCAACTCCCGCAGCTCCACCGAGTGCGGCAGCCCTCGAACGAGCGGCCAAACGCGCACGCGACGACGCCAGCGCGGCGTTCGGACGCGGCGACTTCAACGATGCATGCATTGCCTTCGAACGCGCGCTCGAACTGGCCCCCACTGCACCAGAAGCGGATGAAACACGACTCATGTTGGCGCTTATCCACGTGCGCAAGGCCCCGGACAAGACCCGCGCGGCGCGTGCGCTCGAATCGATTGGTGGCGGACTTCCGGATCGCTTGCAATCACTCGCCGACACCTTGCGAGCGGAACTCATCGCGTGAGCAACAGCACTGTCGTCAAGATCTGCGGAATCCGCACTGCAGAAGATGCACGCGCCGCGGCGGATGCCGGCGCTTCGATGGTTGGACTGGTGTTCGTGCCCGGATCACCGCGTGCCATCACTCATGATGAGGCGAAATCAATACTGCGCGCGCTCCCGAGCGATGTGGAACCGGTTGCGCTTCTTGCGGATCCAGATGATGCTGATCCCCTATTCGCATGGTGGCGCGGCCGCGTGCAACTGCATGGCAACGAGTCCGAAGAAACATGCGAACGGATTGCAGATCGCGGCTTTGCAGTCATGAAAGGTTTCGCCTACGCGCCCGATGCCCTGCGCCGCTGGAACGCATGCGGCGCGGTGGACACGCTCGTGGTCGACGGACCGCGTGGCGGCAGCGGCGTTCCATTCGACCACGCGGCACTTGCATCTCAAATGCCAGAGCTCACGACGCGCGTCTTGCTTGCAGGCGGCTTGACCCCAGAAACAGTCGGCGCGGCAATGAACGTCGTTCACCCATGGGGTGTCGATGTCTCAAGCGGAGTTGAACGCGAACGCGGCATCAAGGATGCGCGACTCGTTGCACAGTTCTGCCGCGCAGCCGGCGTCACACCGCGACGCGTGCCGCCGATCGAGTCATGATCCACTCTGAGATCTGTTGACGGCGCGACGGCCATCCCTTGCCGAATCGCTCGCTCAGGAAGTGCTCATAAAGCCCCATCAATACTGCGTCGAATGTACCGATCTGATCGAGTCGTTCTTCTGTTTCAAGGCGCGGCGTCTTGGCGGCTTCGCTCGCCGACTGCAGCTTGAGACCAGAAACCGCGAAGCGATCGCCCTGGAAGACGCATTCGAATTCCTGCCCGTGTGCGGCCAAGAGCAATCCGAGTTTTCTTGGCCATTTGCCTGCCTGCAGTGCTTTGGTTGCTTCCGGCGATTGCGTTGGAAGCGGTCCGCGCAACGAAGCCTGGCCGCCCACGCCCCACGGGCATTCCACGTCAACCACTTTGTCGATGACGACTGCCACGGGAACCTTTTCGGTCTCGATTACGCCCTCGCGAGCCTCCGCGTTCCACCACAGCCACAGCAGAAAGACGTTGCCCAAGAAGTCGCGCGGCTCTCCGCCTGCGAGTGCCCACGGCACTTCTGGACGCTTTGCTGCACGCCCCGATTGACCATCTTGTGCGCGTGTCAATACTTCGGCTGGAGGCGCCGTGAATGCATCGGGCGCAGCATCATCAAGATCCGAAGTCATGCCGCGCGCTTCCATGATGTCGGCCGCGACGCCGCCCGCAGAACGGCGCGACAACTTGCAACCATAGGTGCTCTCCACCAGTCCGCGCAGCTCCTTGAACGATGTATCGCTGGTGACGGGCGCCAAGACCGCGCCATGAACAAGGTCAAAGAGCACCGGCACCATGGTGATGCGTCGGTACTTGCCTTCGGAGATCTCTTCCTTGCACCGCCGCTCCGCATCACCGCGCGCGTCGCGCCGCGCGATTCGGCTCAGACCGCCGCCCGCCGCTTCGTCTTCCTTGGTGCGTCGATCGTCTTCGGCCATCGAAACATAGGCGCGGCGAATCTCTGATGGCACCTTGGCAACATCCACACGCATTGCGCAGAGGATGGCTCCACTGAAGCCACAATGTTTCCACGCGAAGTCCGAGTCGAAGACATGGCGACCAGTGCACCAACCGCTCGCAACCCCTTCATCGGAAAGCCCACGCGGCTTGACCACATGCTTGCCGAGGAGCGCAAGCGCACCCTCGTTGGCGTCATCGGGCAAATCGCCAGAGACGCCGAATCGTGAGTAAGAAACGGTTCCATTACGAAAGGGCATGCCTACAGTGTCCGCGGAAACGCAGGCCATGGATCGACAATCGACAGGTCATCCACGGCGGATCGGCAAGAGTGACTACCATCTCCCAATACCCGTGACTTTCGACCTGCGCCGACTCCTCGACGAGCACCGCCCCGATGGCCATCGGCTATTCGCAGAGCATGTCAATCCACGCTTCGCAACGGTCTTGCGGACGATCGGTTTCGACCGATTCTTCGTTCGCGCTGAGGGGCAATACCTCTGGGACGCAGAGGGACATCGGTACTTGGACTTCTTGGGCGGCTATGCGGTCTGTAATGTTGGCCGCAACCACCCAACAGTCAAGCAGGCACTCCGCGACTGCCTCGACATGAACCTTCCTTCGATGGTTCAGTTTGACGCTCCGCCACTCGCGGGAATGCTGGCACGCGAACTCACGCGCCGAATCGGTCGTGGACTCGATCGCGTGTACTTCACCAACAGCGGAACCGAAGGCGTGGAAGCCGCCATCAAATTTGCGCGCACCGCCACTGGTCGTCCGGGCATCCTCTTTGCGGACCGCGCCTTTCATGGTCTGACCATGGGCGCGCTCTCTCTGAATGGCTGCCAGAGTTTCCGCCAGGGCTTCGGACCATTTCTGCCAGAGACGCGCATGGTGCGCTTTGGCGACCTTGCAGACCTTGAGGGCGCACTGCGTGCCGGCGATGTCGCCGCGTTCATTGTTGAACCGGTGCAAGGCAAAGGCGTCCACATTGCGCCGGATGGTTACCTTGCCCAAGCAAGCCGCCTCTGCCACCAATACGGCGCGCTCTTTATTGCTGACGAGGTGCAGACTGGTATCTGCCGCACCGGCAAATTTCTCGCAATTGACCATGATTCTGGGTGCGAACCCGACATGGTGGTGCTTTCCAAGGCACTGTCAGGAGGCCTCGTTCCGGTGGGCGCAGTGCTCGTACGCCAACGCGTTTGGGACAAGACATTCTCGAGCCTTGACCGTGCGATTGTCCATTCGAGCACATTCCACATGGGCTCACTCGCAATGGCCGCCGGGCTTGCCGTACTCGATGTCTGTGATACGGAACGCCTTTCTGATCGAGCCGCGCGCATGGGCGCACTGCTCCGCGATGGTCTTGAACAACTCCGCGAGCGCTACGACTTTGTGAAGGCTGTTCGGCAACAAGGCCTGATGGTCGCTGTTGAATTCGGATCGCCCAAGTCCCTCCGTCTGCGCGCCGCGTGGACTGCCATGAACGCCATCGAACCGGATCTGTTTGCGCAGTCTGCAGTGATGCCGCTCTTTGAAGATCACCGCATCATCTGCCAAGTGGCTGGGCACGGGCAACCAACGGTCAAATTCGTACCACCGTTGGTGATTGACGAACAAGATGTTGCCTGGGCCGTTGCCGCCTTCGATGATGTACTGCGCGAAATGCATGGGCTCGGCGGACCCGCGCCAAAGTTGCTCGCGCGGCTTGGTCGAAACGCACTCACACGCCGAACCTATGAAGTGGCTGCAGCGGAGACCGGGATGGGACGCGGGTGAGTGATCAACATTCCTTTCGGCACCGCTCAGCTGATCGTTTAGCGCAGTGGATCGTGGCAGCGCCGGTCGCGGTGGTTGTCGGGTGCCTGTTACTCGCGACGGTCGCCGTTGCATGGAGTTGGAACCGCGTTCGGCTGGACGCGAACACCGATTCACTGATGGGGAACGACCGCCCCTATGTGGCGGAATACCTGCGATTTGTGAAGGAATTTGGCGACCTTGAGCACGCCTGGGTGGTGATTGATGCAACCGCCCCGGACGGAACGTTGCACACCGGATCTGCGCAACTTGCCGTCGACATGATCGACGCACGCCTGCGCAAAGTGCCCAGCATCGAGCACATCAATTCACGCGTCACCGTACCAGAGCAAATGCGACTGGCGACATGGGCGATGTCCACGACGGAACTCGCTGGACTCGTAGAAGGTCGCGATGCGCTGCCGATTCTTGCCTCTGACGCTGGTACCGGATCCGTGCTTGCCGACGCACGACGTCGCCTTGACCGCCTTGTTACGGACGGCCTCTTCATGCCGCGCGAACAAGCGGAACGCGAAGGCGCGGCCGCATTTCTTGAACTTGCTGCCATTGCCTCGGCTGCTCCGAACGCGCCCGAATTTCTTGGAACTCCGCGGGAGACGCGCTACCTCACCAGCGATAGCGGACGCCTGCTCTTCATCGGTGTCATGCCGCGCAAGGACTTCTCGCGCTTTGAAGTGATTGACGAACCGCTTGCAGCGATCCGCTCAGCGATGGCTGAGGCACGTGCTGCACTTCCTGACGTTTCCATCGGTCTGACCGGCAAGCCCGTTCTGCAAGCAGACGAGATGGCCACCACCAACATAGACATGAATGTCTCGAGCATTGTTGGGCTCGTACTCTGCACTGCCCTGTTTATGGGCGTATTTCGAGGCGTAAAGCTGCCACTCTTGGCATTGCTGGCATTCATGGTCGGCTGCGCACTCACCTATGCCGCTGCCGCAATCATCTACGGTCGCCTCAATCTCCTGAGCATCGTCTTCATGTTGGTGCTCGTGGGCGTTGGTCTTGATTACGGAATCCACATGGTGGCGCGCTACTTAGAGGCGCGTCGTCATTTGCCCACGGTGCCCTCCATTGTGCACATGATGCGCACTGCGGTGCCGAGCAACCTCGCAGGAGCACTCACGTCCGCTGGAGTGTTCCTCTTGGCATGGTTCACAGAATTTCAAGGCCTGCGTGAACTCGGCGTCGTGTCTGGTGTGGGTCTGCTTCTGACACTTGCAGCGATGGTGGTCATGCTGCCCGCGTTGCTTGTGATATTTGACGCACGGCTGGCGAAGACCCCCGAAGCAACCACTCGAAGTTCAGCATTCTTCTCGCAGCGCGAAGGAGTTGATCACGCGCTGCGATCACCTGCGGCGTGGCGCGCGGTGGTGATTTCCTGCGCACTTGCGCTGCTTGCCGGTTGGTACGGATTCACGCACATACAGTTCGAGAGCAATCTTCTGAAGCTGCAAGCCAAGGGTTTGGAAAGCGTGGCTTGGGAGCATCGAGTCATTGATGATTCTGCGTCTGCAAGTTGGTTTGGCGCGCTTATTGTTGGTTCAATGGAAGAGATTCCGCCGCTCGCGGCGCGCTTACGCGTACATCCTGAAGTTGGGCAGGTGCGCAGTGTGCTCGACGCGGTGGTCATGGACACGCCGCAGCGCGCTGCCCTTCGCATGCAGTTTGCAAATGCGGTCGAGGCTGCACCAGCCCGACCACGACGCGCCACCGAATGGGATGCAGAAGGCGTACGAAGCGCGGCTCGCCATCTCGACACCCTGTCACGGTTTGCCGAGGGCGAAGCGGCCAACGCCGCCGCAAACATGCGTGCACTTGCGGCGCGCCTGCACACGGTGGCCGATCTTGTGAAGCCGGCTCGCAGGACGCCAGCGGAGACAGAACTCGCGCGCGAATCCGTTGACAACGCTGTCGCGCGCAGTCGTGCGGCGCTGCTCGCCATGGCAGACGGAGCGCGTCGCGATTTGCGCTCGGCCCTGCCCGAGGCGGTGCGCGCGCAAATGGTTTCGCCCGCCGGGCGATTCCTCGTAATGGCTCACCCCGCGGGCGACATGTGGGAAGTTGAGCCGCTCGAAAAATTCGTGACTGCCCTACGCACTGAAGATCCGCACGCCACCGGCGCGCCGATGACGGTGAGCGAATCGATGAAGAGCATGGAGCGCTCGTTCCTGCAGCAGGCGATCCTTGCCACCTTGATGGTGACGATCCTGTTGTGGGTTGACTTGCGAAATGTGCGGGAAACGGCAGCCGCGCTCGCATCACTTGCAATCGGCGTTGCATGGACAGTCGGCTTGATGGCGGCGTGTGGCACTTCATTCAACCTCGCGAACTTCTTTGCCATTCCCATCATGATTGGTCTCGGTATCGACAGCGCCATTCACATCACCCACCGCGCCCACGAGGGTGCGCTCGATCATGGCTTTGGCTCAACGCGTCGCGCCGTGATCGTGACGGCGTTGACGACGACGATCGGCTTCGGCGCATTGATACTGGCGCATCATCAAGGGCTTCGCAGCCTGGGAATCGCCATGGCGGTTGGCAGCGCCTGCTGCTTGGTGACTGCTGTATGGACGCTGCCGGCAATGCTGCGCCTCATCGGACTGCGACCGAAGAACAGTGGCCTTCGACTTGTTGCTGAGCAGGACGATGCCGAACGACGCGGCGCGGCGTGATTGACTAAAGCGACTTCTGCTTTGTCACCGCAGCACACCGATGTGCATACCATTTCCTCATGCACTTTCCACTCATTCGCTTCACCGTTGCGCTCCTGCTACTGACCGGATGCTCGGGCAGCGATGTTTCAAAGCCTGCACCTATTGCTTCATCCACGCCAACCACGCAGGTTGCCTACACCGTCACCGGCATGCACTGCAGCGCGTGTGCCCAAGCAATCACCGCCGAACTCACTGCAGTGAAAGGCGTCAACAGCGTGCAGTGCACGTTCGAATCAAAGTGCGCGGTCGTCGAGTTGACTGATCCCGCCGCACAGGCGAATGCCGAGCACGCAATCACCAAACTCGGATACACAATCGTCCCCTGCGCAGTGCCAACGGCCGCGCCAATTCAGGCCGCGCCAGTTCAGCCCGCTGATCCTGCGTCTTCTAAATAAGCCGTGCACGCTTCGATCACCATGCGCGCGGCGTCATCCATGGACGCCTCGATGCGCGCGCCGGCAGCATGCACATGCCCGCCGCCATCGAAATTCGCCGCAAGGTGATTGACATCAATGAATGGTCCGTTCGGCACCGCGGCGGGCTTGCTTCGGAAACTTACCTTCACGAGTTTGGGGGCGCTCTCAACGAGCAACACGCTCATGTCCACTTCGCGCACGCTCATTGGTTCATTCACGAGTCCGGCAAGATCATTCACACCGGTGCCGGTTTCTGCAAAGTCCGCGCGCATGAGGCGCATGATTGTGACGCGCCCGCCGCATGCATAGGTGAGCGAGTTCAGAGCGCGTCCAGTGAGGAGCGGGCGGCCCGGAGCATCACCCTGCTCAATCATCCGGTAGATGCCGTCTTTGTCCACACCACAAGTGAGCAGGCGAGCCACTAACTGAAACACGCGATCATCGGCGCCGCTAAATCGGAACCATCCGGTATCAGTGGCAAGGCCGACAAAAATTGCTTCCGCAATGGTGTTCCGTGCAACGCGCGCGCTCGGCCCAAACGGCACGCCAAGTTCATCGATCACCGCCACAAGCACCTGCGTGCAACTTGCGCAGTTGCGGTCAACAATTCGCATCGACGCAACCAAATCGCCGCCCGCGTGGTGATCAACACCAACCACTATCGAAGCGTGTTCCTTCAGCCAATCGCGGCAGTGCTCCAGTTGACTCCACGCACCGGTGTCCAACACCACCGCGAGGTCACAATCAGCGGCGGGCGTGGCGAGACCATGATCAACGAATCGAATCTCGCCGTCGAGGGCGAGTCCGCGAATGGATCGATCGACCGGACCAGCAAGTACCGCGTCCACCGTGCTGCCCAACGAACGAAGCGCACGCGCGAGTGCGAGCACCGAACCAATGGCATCCCCATCCGGTTTGAAATGCGTGGTAATGAACGGCCGCTTCGCTGCGCGCAGACGCGCGACGAGTTCGGCATGAGTGACAGTGGTGACGTAATCCATGGTTGATTTCATTACTT
>JAPLMU010000114.1 GCA_026386795.1 Planctomycetota bacterium | reverse complement strand
GTTCGCAGGGTGAAGAACCGATTCACCATTTGATCGAAGGAGATCGGACCTTCCGCGTCAGCTGATGGCCACAGCTGATTGAGATCAGGGATCGCGTGGTGGAACACTTCTAAGAGCGCCTGCTCGGCAGCGCACAGTTCCCTTTCCCGTGCTGGATCAAGCGGACCCAGCACCCATTCCATGAAGACCTTGGTGAGCAGATCAAGCGTCAACTTCGATGCGCTTGCCGGTTCGCCCGTTGGCCATGAATCGAGTCCAGATACCAATCGTCGGTTCAGCGCTTCCTCAAGCGGCGCAAGTCCGTTGCCGCGGAAGCACGGAGCCATCGCAACGCGCACCTTGCGGTGTTCTGGGCCTGTGAGCGAAATCAGGCCATGCGGCGCCGCAGTGCGCAAAGCGAAGTTGCGAATGAGCCCCAAGTCCTCATCCATGGATCCACGCACCAACACTTGTCGGATCAGCGATGGCTCGGTGACGAGCACATTCCCCATACGACCGTTGGCGCGCTTGGTCTGGGCGATCCCGCCCAAAGCGCTGACGACGCGAAGAACGGCAGCTGGCTGGTCTTCGCTGCCGATTGGTTGAAGGTCGGCGGCCGTCGCAGTGGGAATCTCGGACGAAATCTGCATACCGGAGTCTACCCCGACGATTTGATTTCTTCACCTGATTACCGGGCGATCAGATCGGTCTCATCAATGCCCACACTTGACGTACGAGGGTCCGCGCGCGACCGCGCTTTGCCTTCGGACGAATGCGGGTTGGATCGCGCCGCTCCTCGGCAATGGTCTGCATTCGGACCATGAATTCCGGACGTCTTCGTAGTATTGGCATGACGCTAGCGCGCGGCAGTTGCAATACCACCGCGCCGCCATCGGATGCGCTGACATCAGCACCGCGGACGTCGTGGGTAATCAATGCCACCTCTCCGAAATATCCGCCGCGTTCAAATGTAATCCGCTCTCCAGAGGGCAGGGTCAGTTGGCAACTGCCGCTGACCACCACGAACATTGAGTCGGAGGTGTCGCCGCGGCGAATCACCAATGCTCCAGGCGCATGTGCCTTCTCTGAGGCCGCGCGCGCGAGTTCTTTTCGCTCAAGGTCTGTGATGCTGGTCTCGTTGAATAGTTCGCAGGCGCACAGTGCTTTCTCGGATTGTTCGATCCGACTGCGCGTAGCAGTGATGCGTTTCTGTTCCTCGTCGCTCGCTGCCATGCGGATAGTGCGGATCGGAAACGGAATCTCGATGCCAGCGTCCGCCAACGCGTACCACATCCGAGTGCGCACGCGGTCAAGCGTGTCGTCGCGAACGCGATACCCTTCGATCCAGAATCGCAGGTCGTAGTGCACCCCCGAATCGCCGAAGTCTACGAGCCAAACCACGGGTTCGGGAGTGCGCAAGACGGTTGCCTCGCTCAAGAGCACCTGCAGCGCAATGTCTTTGAAGACCGCGGGTGGCACCTCGTAGGAGATGCTGATCTTGATGGACTGCCGAAGATGTGAGTTCGGCTGATCAAGGTTCATGAACTCCCCTTTCAGCACTGCGCTATTCGGCACGACCAACATTTCCCCGTCGAGCGTAATAATTCGGGTGGTCGCCAAGGTGCTGTCAAACACTGTTCCGACGACACCTTTGTGTCCAAACTGAACGAAGTCGCCTTTCTTAAACACATGCGATGACTGGAGTCCGTATCCGGCAAACACATTTCCAAGCGTGGACTGCATTGCCAAACCAATAATGAATACAGATGCTCCGCCGATGGAAAGTATGGCAGTGCGAATCGGAAGGGTGGTTGCAAAGTGCACTTGATAAATCGCCAAGACGGACATCACCATGATCACGATCCAAAGGCCAGTGCGTTGGAAACGGAGCAGGGGTTCGCGCCCGTAAGCGCCGCGCCATCCATCAAGAGCGCGCACTAGGAGTCCAGCGACTGCCGATGTTGCCGCCATTTCTGCAGCAGTGCGAATGACGGGAATGTCGACAGTTGTGTGCGCGATGCCATCAGGTGCGAGCACGGTGAGCGGTATTGCAAAGTCAAAGTCAAACCACGCCAAAAAACCCAAGACCGCGGTCAGTGCCATTGACATGCCAAGTCCGACAAGCTCCCCGCCCGGCGCACGCATTAAGCGGAGGCTGACGAGGCCCAGGTACGGGAACCCGATCATGGCAGCAATATCGATCATCGACGTAGCGGTTGGTAGCGAGGGAAAGGGCATGGGTAGTCCAGTCAGTCTTTGCTAGAAGAGGTCGAGCCCACAGGCATCGCGGCGACAGTGGCCGCCGCTCTCGAACGACAAGGTTCCCACAAATTGTCTCTGCGCGCACGCCTTGCCGCGGTTCAAATCCGGGTGCTCGGTTGCAGTCATCGATCAGGCAATGATGCCCGAGTGCACATTTCCCTTGACGTCAGTCAGCCGGAAATCACGTCCCGCCCAGCGATAAGTCAATTTTTCATGATCAAGACCCATCAGGGCAAGCAGTGTGGCGTGCCAGTCATGGATGTCCATCTTGCCGTCCACGGCTTCAATGCCGTGTTCATCAGTCGCGCCGTAACTGGTGCCGCCCTTGACGCCGCCGCCGGCCGCCCACATGGTGAAGCCCTTGCTGTTGTGATCGCGCCCATCCGCATTTTGCGCATACGGAGTGCGACCGAATTCTCCGCCCCAAACCACCAGTGTGTCATCAAGCATCTTGCGCTGCTTGAGGTCGGCAAGGAGCGCAGCGATCGGGCGATCAATCTGTCCCGCTTGTTTTTCCATGTCCGCCTTCAGGTTGCGGTGCGTGTCCCAGCCGCCGTGATTCACCTCAATGAAGCGAACACCCTTCTCGGCGAAGCGGCGAGCGAGCAGGCACTGACGCGCAAAGTCATCGTTTCCGTTGCCGGCGCCAATGCCGTACATCTCAAGCGTCTTTGGCTTCTCATCAGAAATGTCCATGAGATCAGGCATCTCGGCCTGCATGCGGAACGCAAGTTCATAGCTCTCAATCACGCCCTCAATTTGGTCGTCAGTCTTGTCGCGCTTCAAGCGTTCCTTGTTCAGGCGTTGCACCAAGTCAAGTTGCTCGCGCTGCGCGGCAATGGTGAGCGAACTGTTACGAAGGTTGGGCATGCCTCCATCGCCGCCATTGCGGCGCGCGGTGCGTTCCATTCCAACGCGCGTTCCTTGGTAGACGGCGGGCAAGAAACCCGCGCCGTAGTTCTGCGCGCCACCGTTACCTGAGGGCGGATTGAGCGTAATGAAACCGGGCAAATTCTGGTTCACCGTGCCCAATCCGTACAGCGTCCACGCGCCAAATGACGGTCTGACAAATTGAAAGCTACCGGTATGCATGAGGACCGACGCCTGCGCATGCGCCGGCACCGCGGTGTTCATGCCGCGCAGTAAGCACATGCTGTCCGCATGTTTCGCTGTCTCCGGCATGAGATCACTGATCCATAGCCCGCTCTTGCCGTGCTGATGGAATTTAAATGGGCTCGCAAGTAATTGCGCGCCGGCTCGAGTGCCGCCGAGACTCTTGCCGTTGTCCGTGATGAGTTGTGGCTTGTAATCAAAGGTGTCAACATGAGACGGCCCACCAGACATGCACAGAAAGATCACACGCTTCGCCTTGGCGGGATGGTTTGGCGTCTTCGGAGCGAGTGGATTGCCGTCAGCTTCATCATCAGCGCCGTACAGGCGAGGCGCGCCTGAAGCGGATGCTGACAGGCCTGCAAATGCCAACAACCCAAAGCCGCAGGAGATGGCCCGCAGTGCTTCGCGTCGTGTGGATGTCAGGATGCGGTTGTTACAAAGGTCCATGGGTGCTCCTATTCGACCATCCGGAATTCAGCTGACTGGAACAATGCCTGGCAGAACGCCGACCACGAAGCCTCTTCAAGCCGCTTCGCTTCGCCCTTCGCTTGCTTGGGTGACTTACCACTCTGAGCAGCAACGAAATCTCTGAAGAATCCCTTGACAGCCGTGACTTCCGTCTGCGTCGGCCTGCGACCAACGCACAGCTCAAACGCGCGTTGGATGCGATCAGACTCTGTTGCGCGCTCGGTAACAATGCGCCGCGCCATGGTGTTTGCAGCCTTGGTCACGCGCTCGCTATTCATCATGAAGAGCGCTTGCGTTGGGACGCTGGTTTCATCGCGATTTCCAGAAACATACGCAGGTTCTGCGAAGTCAAAGACATCAAGCATTTCGTCCACATGGTCGCGCATCACTGGCAAATACACGGAACGCACTGGTTGGTCGATGGCAGCTTGTGCTACCAAGGCTGGGTTGCGATCGACCCCTTCAAGGTAATTCACTGGCGAGCCGATCGGCGGGGTGAGTTGCAGCGTTCCGGCGGCCATCAACATTGCATCGCGGATCGATTCGGCTTCTAGGCGGCGCTTGGGCATGCGCCAGAGCAGTTTGTCGTCTGGATCCGCAGCGATGGCCTTGGTATCTGCCTTCGAACTCATGCGGTAGGTGTGCGTCATCACCAATGATTTCACGATCGACTTGCTTGACCACCCGTGTTCCATGAAATCAACGGCGAGCCAGTCGAGCAGTTCTGGGTGCGTTGGTCGCACGCCGCTTGCGCCAAAGTTGTCAGGCGTCGGAACGATCGGCTTGCCAAATACATGGAGCCAAACGCGGTTTACCCAGACGCGCGCAGTGAGTGGGTTGCTCGCGCTGCCGATCGATTTCGCCAGCGCGTCACGACCGCTTCCGGAAGTGATCTTGGTATCGCCGGGCTGCGCCAGTACCTGCAGGTATCCGCGCGGCACCGTCTCGCCTGGCTTCTCCAACTCGCCACGCGACAGAACCCGAGCGTTCTGGGGTTTCTCAGACTCTTGCACGCCCATCGCAAGGCGATTGGCGGGCGTTGGTTTCCCGGTTTCGTCGAATCGTGCCAGCAAGTCGGCGGCGGCTTCCTCGCGACCATCAGCGGTGCGTGCGCGCTGCAGTTGCTTCTGTTCGGCATCGGTCAACTTCACCGTGCTGCCGGGCTTGCGTGCTTCACGCGCTTTCACCATGAGCGCCTTCGCTTGCTCCTCTTCCGCGGTCGCGCGTGTGAGTTGTCCCTCCACTACGCGCCGGATTGGTCCAGGCATGGTGGCGCCATTGGGCACATCGGCCTTTGCTGGAAGTTCAATCAGCGTGGACGGATGGTTGTTGCCTTGCCCGCGGTATGTGCCGTATTCCGTGTCGGTTGACATAAAGATCCCGGCGACGGCGTAGTAATCGCGTTGCGGGATCGGATCAAACTTGTGGTCATGGCAGCGAGCGCACGCAATGGTGGTTGCCAAGAGGCCTTGGCCGATCGCGTCGATCTGTTCGTCGGCCATGTCGAAAGCGAACTGCGCTTTGCCCTTGGTGTCATGACCCTTGGTTCCAACCGCAAGGTATCCCGTAGCGATCAATTGCTCGGCACGTTGATTGTCATCGGCAGCGGGCATGAGGTCGCCGGCAATTTGCTCACGGAGAAAGAGGTCGTACGGTTTGTCCTTATTAAAGGCAGCAATCACGTAGTCGCGGTAGCGCCAGGCATGTGGATAGAGGACATTCGATTCCTTACCGCTTGATTCGCCGAAGCGCGCAACATCTAGCCAGTGCCGGCCCCATCGTTCGCCAAAGCGGGGCGACGCGAGCAGGCGATCAACCAGTCGCTCATATGCGTCGGGCGCGCGGTCGCGCTCGAATGCATCGATTTCCTCAGGCGTTGGCGGCAATCCGATGAGATCAAATGTCAGGCGCCGAATGAGCGAGCGACGATCAGCATCAGGCGCTGGATGAAGACCAGCCTCCTCCACCTTTGCCAAGACGAATTGGTCGATGGGCGAATACACCCATGCGCCATCATTCACAAGCGGCGGCGCTGCCTTATGCGGCGCGATGTACGACCAGAATTGGCGCCCCTTGGCAATATCGATACCAGACTTCTGCACAACCACTGGCTGACCCGCTGGTACCAACGCGTCCGGATGCGGGGCGCCCATCTTCACCCATTGCTCAAGCACCTTGATGGCTTCGGGCGGAAGTTTCGTCTTCGGTGGCATCTCAAGGTCTGGATTGCCGTAGCGGATCGCTCTAATCAACAGGCTGTGGTCCACATCGCCGGGGATGACTGCGGGGCCGGTATCGCCACCCTTTAGGATTCCGGCGAGTGAGTCAAGCCGAAGTCCGCCCTTGACCTTCGTCGCTGAACTGGAATGGCAGCGGTCGCAGTTGGCGACGAGCAGTGGGCGAACGCTCTTCTCAAAGAACTCAATCTGCTCAGGCGTTGGCGGTGCAGCCATGACACCACGCGAGGTGCTCGCCGTGGCGATTGCCAAGAGCAGGTAAGGGAGATTCCCGACAGGGATCCGCATGAGAGCAAGACGACCTTTCAGTATCCATTGTTACGCCATTGGCGACCATTTTGCATGAAATTCTGTTCGATTTCATGACTGAGTCGCCCCAAGTCCGGAGAACAGGTCCGAATCGTTCGGTACCGGACACCGGCCGCGCGCATTCTGTTTGCCGTGAACGGTTCCAACATGGGCCAGAATCAGCCGCGCAAGGTCTGCCCGGGTGATCGGCTTTGTAGCGCAGTCATCGCAGCCCGCTGCGAGAAGTTTGCTGCGGCTGGTCCCATCAGAGTGGGCGGTGAGACCAACAATCGGAAGTCGGAAGCCCTCGGCGCGCAGTTGCATGGTTGCCTCCACGCCGCCCATTATGGGCATTTCCATGTCCATCAGCACGATGTCAAAGGGTCGCTCAAGAACGCCAAGTGCAGCGGCACGGACGAGCCCAATTGCCTCGCGCCCGTTCGTTGCGTGCCACACCTCGGCGCCTGCTTGCTCCAAGTGGTGACGCCAGAGCCGGGCGTTGTCGATGCTGTCCTCGGCCATCAGCACGTCAATGCCAGCAAGCGGTAGGGGCCCAAGCTCATTCGCCTCATGTGCGCTGTCTGCGGTCGGCAGGTCAAGCGCCTGCGCGCTCTCCGATACGGCGTGCGCGCGCATGAGCGAAAGGCGAAAGGTTGCGCCGACGCCTGGTGTACTTTCAACCGCGATTCCACCCTGCATCAGCCGCGCGAGTCGCTGTGACAGTTCGAGCCCAATGCCGGTGCCAAGCGAAGTGCTGTCCTGGTCAACGCGCGAGAATCGCTTGAAGAGGCGGTCAAGCTGTTCCGCCGTCATGCCGGGACCACTGTCATGCACTTCTGCAACCGCCCATGGACCGGTCTGAGAGATCACCACTCGCACTCCGCCATGTTCGGTGAATTTGATAGCGTTGCCGATCAAGTTGAGCAATATTTGCCGCACGCGCAGGGCGTCAGCGTCGACTTCGACGGCGATGTCTTGTGGGCAATCCACAGTGAGCGTGATCCCCTTAGCGGTGGCGCGCACGGCGAGGAGTTCAGCAGCTTCGCGAGCGATTGTGCCCAGATCCATGCGCTTCGTATGGAGGGCGAGGGCGCCCGCCTCAACCTGAGAGACATCAAGAATGTCGTTCACAACGCCCATCAGGTGCGCGCTGTTACGCACGATCGCATCAGGGGCGCTGTCAGCAAGGGCGTTTCCCGTTGCGAGTCGTTGTTCGCGTAGAAGTTCTGCATAGCCAATGATGGCGGCGAGCGGAGTTCTGATTTCGTGGCTGACATTGGCAATGAAATCGTCTTTGCCTTGATTCGCGGCAATCGCGGCTGATTCAGCTCGCAACAACTGGATGCGCTCCATGCGATCCATCATCGCGCTGTGTACCTTTCGCCCCTGCCAGTGACGCACGGCAATCCCGAGTCCGGTGCTTCCAACAAACGCAAATGCAATGCAGATACCGACGACGAGATGAATTTCGGCCTCTTCCGCGAGCAGCGCTTCGACATCCATGTCAACCCCGACAAAGCATTCGATCTTGTCATACGAATCACGAACTGGGGAGTACGCGCTCAGAAATGAACCGTACTCGTCGGTGTGGATTTCGGCAGATGCCGTGGTGACGCCGCCTCGAATGGATTGAAGGAGCGCGGTGTCGGTGCGTGGATTGAGTGTGCGATATGCGGCGGTGGTCGCAACATCACGAGCAAGCACTGGAAGGCTTTCGGCCGTCGCTTTCACGACAATCGCAACAGTCCCGTCATTCTTACTGCGCAGTGTGTAGATGGAGCGGACGTGCGGGATTGAGCGAACCAGGCCTTCGAGGGGCTCGACGGTCTGCTGGAAGGCGGGCGATGCCTTGTCCGGTGAATCATGGATCTGCGAGTGAATGGCTACATCAATAGTGTTCGCGGTTGCGAGCGTGATGCCGCGAAGTGACTCGCGCATTGACGATTCAAGCGCGGTGTCCGCGGTTTTATGTAGGAAAAGGACGCCCGTGATGGCAAACGCGAACAGCGAGAGCCCGCAACAGAGCCCAAGCAGCCATGGTCGCCGAATGACGGACTCTGCAACGCCTGAATCATTGTTGTCCATGACCACTGGGGGGATCCTCTTTGCCGTCCTTTGACCTGTGAGATTCGGCATCCTTGCCGTTGACGCAGTCGGTCGGTAGGTCAGAGTCGGATTTGGGATTGGTCTGTGCAAGTAATTCCGACTGTTCCGTGCAAATTTATTTTTATCGCTATCCGATACCGCCGCCGCTCACATCACGATTCCCCATGTTGACAGCAGAAGCGCAAGGTCACCGCCCCCAACGGCGCCGTCATCGTCAAGGTCCGCCCGGCAGTCGAAGTCGCACGCCCCCCAGGCGCCCAGAAGCACCGCAACGTCACTTCCGCCGACCATGCCGTCCCCGTCCAAGTCGCCAAGGGACCCCGCGCGGGCAAGGCGGATCGCAGCGCCAGCGTCAATTCGGCCCATCCCTGAGATGCCATCGGGCCCTGGCTTACCGACGTCGTGGCAGGTTGATTCGAGAAATACTCGAAGCTGTGTGCAAGGAATATGCGGCGCAGCGGCGTGCATCAGGGCGATGGTGGCTGTGGCATGCGGTGCGGCGATACTTGTTCCACTGCTCAATGCGTACTCATTGAGTCCAGACGTGGAAAGAACGTTGACTCCAGGAGCCTCGACGTCCACACCCTCGCCAATGGCGCTTGTGGATGAGATTTCATCGGCAGCATTAAGAGACCCAACGGCGATCACCTCGGGATACTTCGCTGGGTATGTCACCCCTGCGTCGGCAGTGTTACCACTTGCAGCCACGATTGCCACACCTGATTGATTGGCATACTGAACCGCGATCTCCATGACCGAGGTTGAACTGCTGTACTGAAGACTGCAATTCACGACATTGGCGCCATGATCCGTCGCCCATGTCAATCCCTGAGCAAGCCATGATGTGACACCACTGCATCCATTCAAAACAACCACTGGAAGTATGCGCGTGTTCCAGTCAATGCCGGCAATACCCACTGCATCGTTACCTGCCGCGGCAATGACGCCCGCGGTCATGGTGCCGTGATTGGAACAAAAGTCGGTGGTGTCGGTCGTGCCTGCAGGCACGTTGATTCCAGGCAACATGCGATCGGCGAACTGTTCATGTGGGTTCACTCCACCATCGAGAATTGCAACGATGGTCGTGGGCGAACCTGTAGAGATATGCCACGCTCCGCGTGCATTGATATCTGCATCCGGCGTACCTACGACGCCTGCAACGGTCTGCCCCGTGTTCTCAAGCGCCCACTGTTGTGCAAAGTTTGCATCGCTCGGCGCAGATGACTCGCTAGCGATGCCGCCAATGACATCTGCTTCCGCGCGATCGATGGCAGTGCTCGCGCAGGTTGAAATGCGCTTCGCGAGCGTGGTCACATCCGTCCCAAGTGGCAGATGGACCACGAACCAGCGATCCAGACCAAGTTTCTGCGCAAGTGCAGCGTTCGCTGGCGGTACTTCAAAGACGGGCGAAACACCAACAGCGCGGATGGTGAGCTCCACGGTTGCAACCGTATCAAGTGCACCATGGCAATCACGCACGACAACGCCATGTTCGCGAGTCATTGACACGCTGGCTCCCGGCATCAACTGGACGAGTAAACGCTCACTCGACCACCCGCCGATGTGGTCCGCAGGGTCGGGCGCAGACAGCGCGAGCGCATTCACACTTGCGAGTGACGCAGTCGTGATCGAAAGAACGCATCGGCACCGGCAACAGAATGCCCACACATTCATTACCGCCGCCTTCGACCACCGAAGACGCCCGCTAATCCAAGAAGCGCGAGTGCGCCAGGGGCCGGCGCGGCAACGCCACTGAGATTCATTCCAAACATCGTGTCATTGGTAGAGCCGAAAGCGTTGGTGAGGTGGAATCGATAGTTGTAGCCGGCCGTGAGATTGAATACCTTTACTGCACCGAGATTGGTCCAACTGTCCACGATCACCGTGCTGCCCTGCCACTCGTACTCAAGACGTGCGGAAAACACACCTTGGCTTTGGGTAACGATCTCAACCGTGTCATCCGTGGTGACAGAGAAACCCAGCTGCAGGGATGGAATAGCCCAGAAGATTGCGTAAGCGTCAGGGTAATGCGTTCCGCCGGCAGAAATTGCCGAAACGACGTTCTCTTGCCAAGCGTTGAAGATCAGCCGAGGTTCATAGGCTGCTGCGTTGAAGTCTTGGACGTTCCAGCCACTGTTCGACGTGGCCCAGTCGGACGGCAAGGTTGCTGTTACAGATGCATTGCCGTGATCATCGGTATAAAGCGGAAATCCACTGTTTCCCCAAAATTCACCGGTCATCGTCATGACTCCGGATGATGCCTCGCGATTCCTAAAGCCCGCCGATGCGGTGATAGTCATTGCGAGTGCGGGGAGGGCGGAGAGGGAAAGCAGTGTAAAATTCTTCATTGATGGATTCTCCATTGGTGGTGTTTGAATGCGTTAGTTACAGACACGAATCGAAGCAGACCGACGTCGTCGGCCGCCAAACACTCCGGCGATTCCAAGCAACGCCAACGCGCCTGGAGCGGGCGCAGCAACGCCTGTGAGATTTAGTGCAAAGATTGTCTCCAGGCCGTTGCCAGCAGTCCCAGCTCCGCTCGCTCCCGCGCCGCTGAAGCGGAAGTGATAGACGAGACCATGACCACCAATATCTGTTTTGACATTAAACACCTTTGTTGCACCTGAACTGGTCCAGCTGTCAACTATCACTGTGGAACCCTGCAACTCGTACTCAAGACTCGCAGTGAACGAGCCATCTATGTATGCACTCGGAGTGATGATCTCAAGCGTGTCATCGGTACTGACGGAGAAATCGAGTTGCAATGCGGGAATGATGAAAGTGGTGTCATAGTAATGGCCAACATAAGAGCCACCGCCAACGCACACTGCGGAGACGCCATTCGGTTGCCAGCTATTAAAACTCACGCGAGGTGCCTTTGCATCACCCGTCGTGCCTTCAAGGTTCCACTGTGAATTTGAGTTTGCCCAAAGGGACGGCAAGGCCGCCTGTGCAGTTACTATTGACGTGCCGTAGCCACCCTTCGTTAATGGGTTGTACCACTGGTATTCACCCGTCATCGCCATCGTTGATGATGATGCGCCCACAATCCTAAATGCCGCCGATGCGTTGATGGTCATTCCAAGCGCGGCAAGTGCCATTAATCCGACGACAGAGCGTTGGCGAAGCGAGCTAATCATGATGTCTCCAGAATTGATTGTGTAGGGAAGGGAACAAAGAAAACACAATCGGAAGGGGGAATCCCAACACTTCATAAAGTAGCAGCAGATGATGGCTTTGCAACGGACGCTGTCTGCGGGAGACAGTCAGCGAGGCTGCGTTTCTTGCGTGAAACAGTTACGCTTCGGGGATTACATGACCAAGAAACAATCGAGCATTCGATCGAGCGAATTACGCTCAATGGCGGAATTCGCGGCGGGGCTTGATGCTCCGGCGAAGGATTTCGCAGCGATCGTGCGATTGATTGCCAAGGAAATGATGCCGACGGAATTGGGGGTTCGTGCTTGGGGCAGAAAGTTAAAGGTTGACAAGTCACTCGCATCCAAGTTGTTCCGTGTCATGAACGCCACCGATCTTGCAGGAATTGTGACGGCATTCCCGGGTCCAAGAGGTGTGGCGATCTTGAGATCATCGCTGCAGAAGTCCGGTTGCACACCGGAACGATTGCGTTTGTTCGATTCTTCTGCGCGGGATCTTCGCCGGAGGCTTGATAGCGTTGGGGTCGACCGCGCCACGCTGTGCGCCATCGCGGCAGGGGGGCACGACACGTACTCCCAGCGATTGCAGCAGCGCAAGGCTCGCCGGAGCGCCCGCAGTGCGATGGCACTCATCTGGGGAGTCGAGGCCGACGCGCGCATTTCCTCGAATTTGATTGTGCCGTCCAAGAAGGCGGGGCTCGCTGATGCCATGATGCTTGGCCTGTACGAAGGTTTCCGACAACTTCGACCGACTCAACCATGGTGCCTGTATTCGTCAACTGCTGAGTTCAAGCCTGCGCGACAACGAGCTGCCAAGATAGGCACCTCAAAGTCATCGGATCGCCCGACAATCAATGACGTGTTCTTGTTCCCTGACGAACCGTTCGCACCGATGATCGGTGAATTTTCTGACGAGGCCGGTCGCAATGCGATCGCTATGCACCCGAGCGGGAAGAGTCGAGACCTTTATTTCCACGGCGATCGTCTCGCGCGCGGGCAATGTGCGCGCATGGCTGTGGGTGAGATTGCGCGAGCTGCGGGCGAGATGTACGCGACACATCCCGACGATCTTGGAAGCGTTCAAGCTGGTATCGGTACGCCGCTCAAGGTGTCGATCGTGGAGTTGCTGTTTCACAAAGACATCGCGCGCGGCAGCGACCCCTCTGCTGCACTATTTGCGAGCCTTGCGATCTCAGGGTGGCGGCGGCGGCTGGAGGAGCCAATCCGACTACCGCTCGAGGAAGAAGTGATGGAAGTACCAGTTGGATCACTGCCGAAGTCGCTTGCGAAGTTGCTGCCGACGTATCACGCCCTGCTTACTCGTGGTGCAAGAGCAGTGCATACCGCGCTGAGTGATTACCGCTGCTTTCGAATCACAATCAAGAACCCGCCGTTGCTTTCGACTATTGCACTGCGCTGGCGGCTTGCGGAGCGAGACGTGACGGGGCGGAGCGGACCCGGACGAAAGGCGTGAGGTGGGTAGGCGCCCGCAACTACGCTGCCCGGATGCCTGCCATCGTCAATGTCATCGGTTCGCTCATGGTTGACCGCTTCGTCCGGGTGAGCCAATTTCCCCGTACCGGCGAAACGGTGGCGGCGCAATCCGTGAAGATCTTTCCGGGCGGGAAGGGCGCCAATCAGGCGGTGGCTGCCGCTCGATGCGGCGCGGCGGTGCGCATGTGCGGTCGTACCGGGTCGGACGGGCGATTCATTGTTGACGCACTGCAAGCGGCTGGCGTTGAGACGGCGGGGATCCGAACGGACGACCCGATGTCGGGGATGGCGATCGTCACCATCACGGAGACGGGTGAGAACGCCATCATGGTGGCACGTGAGGCAAACGCCCGCCTGGAACGCATCGACATTGAGCAGTTCCTTGCCACGTGCGAGCGCGGCAGTTACCTGCTGCTGCAGAACGAATGTTCGGAGCTTGCGTTGTGCATCCGGCTGGCATGCGAGCGAGGTATGAAAGTATGGCTCAATGCCGCGCCGGCGGACGAACACGTGCGCGCGATTGACTTCACACAGTTGGATGGTCTTTGCGTCAATGAAACGGAAGCGGAATCACTGACCGGTGAGCATGACCCGGAGCGTGCGCTGACCGCGCTGGCTGCGCGGGTCCCGCACGGCGCGGTGGTAATGACGTTGGGCGCGGCGGGTGCAATCGCGTGTTCAAGCGCTGGGCGCGCGGCGCATGCGGGCTATGCAGTCAAGGTCATCGATACGGTTGGATGTGGCGATGCGTTCATCGGCGCGTCAATTGTTGCCCTTGCTGAAGGCGGTTCGATGCATGAGGCGCTTGCGTGGGGCACTGCAGCGGGCGCGCTTGCGGCGCAACGGAGCGGAGCGATGCCATCGCTCCCGTTACGGGCGGACGTGATGGAATTGGCGAAGCAGCCAGCGCGCGTTGTGGGCTGAGCGCAAGTGGATTCAGTTCAATCTCCAGGCGGTCCATACGACCATCGCCATGAGTGTGTAGAGCAGGGGCTATGCGTCGCACGTTAGCGACGGCGACGGGCTCCGACGAGACCAGCTGCGCCAACCAGCGCCAGGGCGCCAGGCGCGGGGACGGTGAAGGTCATCATGTCACCGCTGAAAGCGATGTCGCCTTCCGAGCGCGACGCGGCATTGAATTGCATGACGTACACGCCAGCCTCGAGGGTTTGGGTCCAGTCAAACGCTGCCGTGTTGTCGAGTTCGAAGTCATAGTGGTCGACCAGTGTCTCCAAGGTGTTCCAGTTCATGATCCGGAACTGCATGGACCCCAGTCCTGCCGCGGACCAGAAACTCACCTGCTGCTGACCCGTCACCTCAAAGAAGAGCGTGTTGTTGTCCGAACGCACGTGCGAGCCCTCAACGTTCGGAAGCGACCCGCTGAGCGCCCATCCACCTTGCGCATCGATGCCGGTGTAGGAGATAGTCGAGGCACCCATCGTTGCCGTGCCGGCAGTGAGTGCGCTTGCGCCCACGAGTTGGACGAAATCACTCTTGGTAGTGGAGGACGCATACAGCTGAATGCCCGAATCCATCGACGCATCTGAGGCACTGGCCATCCAAGTCAGGCCCGCCGAAGCGGATGAGGTGACGGCCAAGGAACCGCCGACAAGGATCGCGGCAACGGTGCGGGTCTTCATGTGATTGGATTGCATGTTCATCAATTTCCTTTTCCCTTGGAACAGTGAGTTCCCGTGTGATTCGGCGCTACACAAGCCGGGCAGACCGCGCTGTCGATCTTGCTGTACCCGATGATGGCGCAGAATTACTGGGGAATGGATCAGGGATTTTGGTGAGATGTGATTGATATGGGGGCTGATGGAGGGCATGCACAAAGGTCCAAATAGTTTGGACCTTTGTGCATGATCGGCGGCGCGATGAGGCAATTCCAACGAATACGGGTGAACGAATTCGATTGACTTCCAAAGTCCTTTCGTATATAACATCAAATGATTTGAGGTTTCATGCATGGCCTACCGCGACCAAAAGTCCGCTCTTCGCACCCTTGCCGCCCTTGCCAATACGCAGGGGGGTTACTTCACGGCTCGACAGGCCGCGGAGACGGGATACGGATCTGCGCATCTGAAGTACCACCTCGAAGCGGGCAACTTTGATCGGGTTGGACGCGGCCTGTATCGCATTCCCACGCTTCCACACGCGGAACACGATGACCTCCTGCGGCTGTGGCTCTCGAGCCGTGGCCATGACGATCGACCTCAGGCCGTCATTTCGCATCACACCGCGCTTGCACTCCACGAGCTTGCCGAGTTCATCCCCACAACTATCCACATGACGGTGCCTACTTCGTATCGAAAGGTTGTGCCAAAGGGGTGCATGCTGCACCGCGGGCTCATGCCTGCACGCGACGCGCAGGAACTGTCGTCGTTTCGTGTGACGAAGCCACTCCGCACGCTGGAGGATCTTTCCACCGACGCAAGCTTTCCTACAGAGCAGTTTGAGCGCGCGGTTGTCAAGGCAGTGCGCGGTGGGCTCATTGGTCGTACTGAAGCAGGCGCGCTTCGGGCGGCACGACGGAAGGTCATGAGTGGCGCGCATCCAAAGCGACGGACTGCATGAGCAAGATCTATGCCAACGCAGAGGCGTTTCGCACCGCACTGGAGGACCGGCTGCGCGCGGTCGCGCAGGAGCGTGGTGTTCAGATCCAGGGATTGCGCCTCAAGGTAGCGATCGAGCGCCTGCTTGCAAGGCTATTTGTAGAGAAGGATCCGCCTTGGTTGCTGAAGGGCGGCTACGCGATGGAGCTCCGCTTTCGGCCGAAGGCACGAACGACGAGCGACATCGATCTTGTTAGCAGAAGTGATCGAGCCAACGCCACGCTTCCAGCGCGCCTTGCAGCGGCGCACGAAACTCTTCGTGCCGCGGCCGTGACAGACCCCGGCGATTTCTTCGAGTTCCAAATCCAGCAAGCCCGCAGCGAACTTCAAGGACCACCCGAAGGCGGGGGATCGTTCCCCGTAATCGCGCGGATGGCGGGGCGTGACTTTGCGCGCTTTCACATCGATGTCGGCTTCGGCGATGCGGTCATCGGTGTACCGGAGTTGCTTGTCGGCGACGACCTGCTTGGGTTTGCTGGTGTCGCGGCTGCTCGTGTGAGCGCGGTGCCTCGAGCACAGCAATTTGCGGAAAAAATTCACGCGTACACATCTCCGTGGACGGACCGCGTCAACACCCGGTCACGCGATCTTGTGGACATGGTGTTGCTCATTGAGCGCGGTGAACTTGATCTGATCGAGGTTCATGCGGCGATCGTGGAGACCTTTCGGCGCAGGGCAAGGCAAGTGGTCCCGCCTCGGCTGTCGGCACCGCCAGAGTCATGGAAGACTGAATTCGCTCTGATGGCAACCGTGACGGGACTCAGCACGCGGGAACTGAATGTCGCGTT
>JAPLMU010000113.1 GCA_026386795.1 Planctomycetota bacterium | reverse complement strand
GCGACGCGCCTCGCACTCCGCACGCTTCATTCCATTGCCGCGTGCGATGCGATCCGGCATCATCTTGAATACGCGTCCGGATTCCAAGAGTTACTGATGACATGGATCGCCTCAACGCGACTCGGTCGCGATGCGCTGATGGCAGCGTTGGTTTCAGCAGTTGCCGGGCGCGCCTTTGTTGATGACCGACCGATCGTGCGAACGCCCGCTGAGTTTGAAGCACGGGTCGATCAGGGATCCGCCGCGCTCAGTACCGCCGTACAAGATGTCATTCGTGCTGCGCTCACGCTCCATACGCGGTCGGTTGAGGTTCTTGAGGCCATCGACGGTCCAACTCCGCCGGCATGGCGTGCGGCAGTCGATGACATTGCCCGGCAGCGGCAGCGCCTCGCCGCGCCGGACGCGCTTTCGCGCATTCCATGGCAGGATGTTCCGCATCTCATTCGCTACGTAGCCGCGCTGGGTCTGCGTGCTCGGAAGTTGCGAACGGCTGGCCCCGCACGCGACGCTTTGGCCATGGCGGAAGTAGCGCGCTGGGAAGACGAGATCACCCGAGCCGAGGCAGCGCTTGCCGCCGAGGGCCGGGGAAGCGCCACAATCGCGCCATTTCGGATGCTCCTTGAGGAATACCGGGTCAGCCTCTTTGCGCAGGAATTGCGCACTCCCATTCCAATCAGCGCAGAACGACTCGAGCGCGCGTGGCGCGACCGCGGGCGTGCGTGAATTCTCGAGCGTGAATGCGGGTTCGGTCAGGCGGTCCAGCAGCCAAGGAGTATTCCAAGGTCGGCACCGTTCACTACGCCATCATGATTGAGGTCGAACGGGGAACCATTGGCTGGTCCCCATGCGCCAAGAAGTAGACCGAGGTCTGCGCCCGTGACGGCGCCATCACCATTGAGATCGCCGCATACGGAAGGCAGTCCAAGCGTGCCGTCAGCATTGAGGCGCGTGCCGACAAGGTCTGTCACGCCCACGGCGCCGGATTCCCAGATAGCCAATACGCCTGCGGGCGAACCAGAAGTAGGCATGAACACCATGCGTCCCACGAAGCCAACCGGCGTCAGTTCCACGGGCGCAGCCCAGCGCGGAGTGCCAATCGAGTCATAGGAGTATGCGCGAGACATCTGCGAACCGTATGCCGGTGATCGCACGGATGAGAAGGTTGGGAATTCGCCAAGCATGGCAACGCGAGCTTGGGTTTCTTCGTAGGTGGTGTCAGTCGGTGAGAACGTCAGGCCAGCTTCGCCCCAAAGCCGCGTTCCGGCTTCCGAAAAACTCTGTCCGCCGGAGCCATACATGCTTGAGTTCGGCACATGCTCGTTCCATGCGACGTAGATGCGTCGAAGCACCGGGTCGTATGCGGCGGTCGGCGAAACGCGTTCAAGTGTTGTGGTGGCGGTCACTCCTGAACCGTTGGGTCCGAAGCGGAGATCTCCGGTTGGAGATACCCACTGCGCGTAACTTTGCAGCGGTCCGGTGCCGTACCAAGCAAAGATCGCGCCGCCTTCACCGTCAGCAATGAAGGGCGGAAAGTTGCCGTATTGCAGAGACCCTGTCGTGAAGACGCGAACGTTGGTTGACACCCACTGCGCCACGCCGGTCGATGAGAACTTTTGTGCCTGCAGAGTCTTCGCACCGCTGAATGTCTGGTAGCGGACGATCGATGCAATCACGGTGCCGCCGTCGCCCGGTTGCAAGTCAGAAAGAAAGGTGGTCGCGGTGCCATCGGAAATGGTGGCGACAGACGCCCACGCAGGCGTTCCCTCGGGCGTGAGACGCATCACTTTCGCTCGGCTGCCTTCTGTCCAACCAGCCACCGCTGCGCCATCGCCGGCTCGACCAGCTTTCGGGGCATTGACCGAGTTAGTGGTTGAAAGCGTGACGCCATTGGCGCCCCAAAGAAGCACGCCGGATGGTGATACCGCTTGTGCGATGATCTTGAGGCTGCCAATGTCACTGCGAGTGACGACGACCGCGTTGCCTGCCGCATCAGACGTCAGACCGTAATCTTCAGTGCTGCTGAAATTGGTGTCCAGTACTCGAACGCCTTTGTTGGGCCACAATCCAATGCCGTTTGCGTCATAGCGCTGCACCCATGGGTCATAGCCGCCGGCACTGTTGTCGTACCAACTCATGTAGAAGCCGCCGGAGGGGATGTTCACCACCTTGGACTGAACCTGGTCGTTGTTTCCCGTAGCCAATACGTCTGGCGTGGCGGCGCTTGTAGTGAACTGAGCCGAGGCGGAGGCGCAGCACATACAAGTGGCAATGAATGCTGCACCGATACGTGTATTGGCAGATTGTGAGGTCATGCCAAGAGTGTGCCATGGATCGCCGTTCTGTACTCAAGAAACCACAGTGATTGTTGATTATTTACCGGGTTCGATCCGCGCAGATGTCCGTCGCAGCAGCCGCCAAGTGCGGGCAGAGCGCGTGGCGAGCGCCGGTCGACAGGCGTCCTGGCCTCGAAAAACTACAAATAGTCTGCAGATTCACGCCCGATAGTCCTTGCGCGGGGGCCTGATTGGCGGCACCCTCCACACTACCCGCAAGGGCAGCAGCGGGTCCGCGGAGCGGGGCTCCCACGTGGGGTGGGGCCTGGCACCCGGACCCGCGGCATTTTTAAGGTGCCGCGGGCTTGTTGCTCCTACAGATTGTCAATCCCGCAGATGGTCAACCATGCAGTTTGCGTTCATCGCGCTCTTCGTCGCGCACTGCGCGCGTCACTCCACGACGTGTTCGCCAGATGTCCCAGACCAGTCCAATCGAGAGGAAACCTGCAAGCAGGAATCCAACGAGGCCAATCGTGCCAACCATGCTCGCTGTATCGCCATGAGCGGCATGTAGGAGCACCGAGCTTGCAACAAGGAGCGCACTGATGAGGAGCGCATACGCAACAGTTGTCGCCATGTGCTCCACCGACATCCGGAATCGCTCGATGCCTTCGAAGTGAAAGTTGACCTTCGCTTCGCCAAGCCGAATCTTGCGAAGAATGCCAGTGATTTGCTTGGGAAGCGAATCAATGAGTTCTGCATACGAGAAGAGTGTGTTCGTGAATCGCTTGGTGAGCGCCTTCGGCGAGTAGCGGTCATTCACTAGCTTGTAAATGAACGGCTTCGCGGCATCAATGATTTCGTAGTCGGGCTCAATGTCTCGCGCAACACCTTCGATGGTGCCCATCGCCTTGATGAGTAGCACCATGTCTGCCGGGCAGCGGACCTTGTAATCGCGAAGGATTTGATAGAACTTGTCCAGAACAGCAGCAATGTCGATCTCTGCGATCGGCTTGCCGACAAATTGGTCCACCACTTCCTGCACATCGTCAAGCAGGGCGCGTTCGTCAATTGAATCGGGCTCCACATTGCCCATGCGCATCGCGGCGCGCATGACCATGCGGGCATCACCAGTGGCGACGCCAAAGACGAGCTCTGCAATTCGCTGACGGGCATCGGCGCCGATGCGGCCAACCATGCCGCAATCGATGAATGTCACGCGTCCGTCGTCATGAATGAAGATGTTGCCCGGGTGCGGGTCTGCGTGGAAGAAGCCAAGTTCGAGGGTCTGGCGAAACACAGCGCGCGCGCCGTTGGCCACGATCTTCTTCCGGATCTCAAGCGGAATGGACGCATAGGGCGTGCGGGCCAGAAGTTTGCCCTGAATCTTCTCAATGGTGAGCACGCCGTTGGTGGTGGCTTCCCAATAGACCTTGGGGAATCCGATTCCTGGATCATTTGCGAAAGCGGTTCGCATCCGGTCTGTGCTGCGGGCTTCAATCGTGAGGTTGGTCTCGCGGCGAAGTTCTTCGCGGAATTCAGCCACGATTTCCATGGGGCTAAAGCCAGTCTTGGCAAGTCGCTCCTCAGTGAGTCGCGCAACAAAGGCGAGGGCATCCATGTCAGCTTCAATTTGATCCGCCGCATCGGGACGGAGTAGTTTGATCACTACCTCCGAGCCATCCTTCCAGACAGCGCTATGCACCTGCGCCATACTCGCAGCTGCCAATGGCTCTGGATCGATCCACTGGAAGAGTTCGTCGGTTCGACCCTTGAGCTGTTCATCGAGTGCGGCACGCACGCGGTCAAATGGGATCTTGGGGCAGTCTGCCTGTAGACGTGCGAATTCATCAGCGAGCGCATCAGGAATCAGGTCGCGGCGCGTGGAAAGAATCTGACCGATCTTGATGAAGGTTGGTCCAAGTTCCTCCATTGCCTTGCGCAGCCGAACCTCAAGCGGCGCAGACGAAAGATCGATCGTCCCGTCCCGGCTGTACAGCCAGTCTGCGTTCGCCTTTCGCAGCGGCGAGAAGCCACTCTTGGCAATGAAACTTGCGAATCCGTAACGAGCGAGTACTCCAATGACTTCGCGGTACCTCTGTGCATTCTTGAGGCGCCTAGCGAGCGGGATGTCCATGGCATTCGGCATCCGGGGATTCTAACGATCCGCCCGCAATGCCTGTTGGGTCAACGGAATTGGCTAATCCGTCGCACCGCGGCCATCGCCGCCGGCGGCGCGCCTCGGCTGGCATCCTCGAGCGACCCCGGTTCTTTGCGCGCTTCTTGCAGCAACTTCCCTAACTGCGCATCGAGCGCAAACCGCCAGCGTTGGAAGAACGACTCCAGTTCGTGTCGGCTGAATCGGCTCATCGGATCATTGAGCCCGCTCTGCGCGACTGCCCAGTCGATGAGCTTTGATCCGCCATCAAAGCGGTACAAGGCGAATGTGTTCTTGAGACGGCGCCCAAGTGGAATGAATGGATCCGTTGCCGCGTCGGGCAGGGCAATCATCATGTCTTCCGGCTTGCTCTTGGAGATTTCCCCGAGCCATCCTGCGTCTGCCCGAGCGTGCATGTCTGCCAAGGTGGGGCTCGCCGAGGCCGCGGTGGCAAGGGAATCCGTCTCCACATGCTCCAATTCAGCCAAACTTGCCAACACGGTCTTCTCCCCAACATTTGGGAATCGAATCCAGATTCGCCGATCGGGCCGACCCTCGCGGGTAATGACCTCAATCTTGGCAATGGAGCCGACGCCCCATTCTGGGCGCTTGCAATGGCGAACTTTCTCGCCGATTTTGAAGGATGTCATCTGCGGCATAGTCTCAGCTGAAGGTAATGGCTGAAGATCCGACTGATGGATCAACATTGTGCCCGCACGCGCCGATGTTGCGATCCGGATCGCTCATCAGTTGCTTCGGGGCACCCGAGCCATTCCAAGTTTCAGGAACAAGTTAGAGTGTAGCGCATGAGTCGCACTGTCAACCTAGTGTTTCTTGGGGACATTAACGGCGCCCCGGGAAAGGCCGCCCTTGAGAAGTTCCTCCCAGCCATGCGCGAGCGCTGGCAGCCGGACGTGATCATTGCCAATGCAGAAAATGCCCGTAACGGCTCGGGGCTGACGCCTGAGCTGTACCGCACTTTCCGGTCGTGGGGGATTGATGCCATCACCCTTGGCGATCATGTGTTCCGGGATCCGAAGATCGTTCCAATGTTGGAAAGCCCCGAGGAGCCGATCGCGCGCCCGGCAAACCTATCGAGCCGATCCCCCGGCAAGCGATGGACGCGCATCCCGGCGTCTGGTCGCCGAACGCGCGACATCTATGTGTGCACGGTGTTGGGGCGGATCTTCTTTCCGCTTCCAGCCAATGATCCATTCGCGGCGATTGATGAAGTGATCGCGTCGATTCCAGAGCGACGTCCGATCTTGGTAGTTGAAGCGCACATGGAAGCAACCAGCGAGAAGGCCGCGCTTGCATCATGGTGCGATGGTCGTGCGGCGCTTGTCGTCGGTACGCACACACACGTTCCGACCGCGGATGCTCGCATCCTCAAGAAGGGAACGGGTTTCATCACTGATGTTGGTATGTGCGGCCCGTATGACTCAGTCATCGGTCGCGATATCGATGCAGTCATCCGACACATGACCACCGCCTTGCCCGTGCATTACGAGATGGGCCAGAACGACGCGCGCGTCTGCGGCGTGTTTGTGGAAATCAGTGAAGACACGGGCTTGGCAAATCGAATCGAGCGGATCGAACTCAACAATCAGTGACGACTCGGCGCCCCCATGCGCCTCATGCGCCCCATGCGCCGCCGCCTGGAGTTTCCACTTCAAACGCATCGCCGGGCTCAAGGTGAGCCGCAAATATCCCGGGCATTTCGATTGTTGTTCCATCGACACGAACGATGCGCTGCAATCCGGGCTGACCGTCGGCGCCGCCAGCAATGCCGTCCGGACCGTGTGTGCGGCGTTGCGCTGCAAAGCACACATCGCATGGCGCGAACACGCGAATACGTCGAATCATTCCGGCGCCGCCGTTGTGCGCGCCACTCCCGCCGCTACCGTGACGAATGGCGAGCCGCTCAAGCACCACCGGCGCGCGGAGTTCCATCGTTTCAGGGTCGGTGAGTCGGGTGTTGGTCATGTGCACATGAATGGCATCCGTTCCAGCGGAATGCTGAACAGCGCCGGCACCGCCGCCGAGTGTTTCAAAAATACTGAATTCTTGGTTAGCAATCACCAGATTATTCATGGTGCCCTGACTTGCCGCAGCAATGCCGAACGCGCCGAGTACCGCATCCACCACGCGCTGACTGGTTTCCGTGTTTCCTGCAAACACAGCCGGGCAACGCGTTGGATCCGCTTCGAATTCAGGGTTCAGAATGCCGCGCGGAATGATCAATTCAACTGGCTTCAGAAATCCTTCGTTGAGCGGCGCGCGATGTTCGTCGAGCACTTCATCTGTTCCGGCAATCAATCGCAATGCATACAGGACAGCACTTCGAACTACGGCAACCGGGGCGTTCAAATTTCCGGGGTGGACCGCACCAGAGCCTATGAAATCAATGCGCATCCCGTCTGCCGTCCGATCAATCCGCACCGCGATCGGCGTGCCGTCGTCAAGCAATTCTGTGCGGGCAATTCCGGCAGTAGGAACGCGCTCGGCGATTGCGCGTGTACGCAGTGCGCTGCGTGTCAGTAATGCGTCGATGGCGGTGGCCAGCGCATCGCTGCCGATAGTGCGCGCCAATCCTGCGAGTGCCGTGGCGCCCGCGTCGATGGCTGCGATGGCTGCGCGCACATCATCAACATTGAGATCGGGGTCGCGCGATGGGTACTGCGCCGATGCCAACGCGTTGCGAAGTGAATGCTCGTCAAGCGTTCCGGAAAGCGACACGCGCATTGGGGCGATAGCCACTCCTTCTTCCGCGAGCGTCCGCGCGTCTGGAGGCATTGATCCAGGCCGAATTCCGCCAATTTCCGCATGGTGTGCCCGCGCAGCAACGTAGGCGATGCGCCGCCCCGCATCGTCATGAACTGCGCGCACCACGGTGAGATCAGGCAGGTGCGACCCGCCAAATGCTGGGTGGTTCGTCAGAATCACTTCGCCGGGTTCAATGGCACGCACGGCAGTGATTGAGCGCACGCATGCGCCAAGTGCGCCAAGATGTACTGGCACATTCGGTGCATTCGCGCACAGGCTGCCGTCAGCTGTGAGGATGCCGCAGGAGAAGTCCAGTCGATCCTTTATGTTGACGCTGCGCGCACTGCGCGAAAGAATCGCCGCCATCCACGAAGCGACCGCAGTGCAGCGCGCGGCGACCACATCAACGGGGAGTGTGCGAGTGCGTGGCTCAGGGATCATGCGTCGCAAGCGGAGCGCGCCCGTTGGCTCCACCGATGCTTCCCATCCACTATCGACGGCAATCGTTGCGCCAGTTTCCAGAATCAGTGCTGGCCCTCGAACGATAGTGCCGGGGAGCAAAGTGCGTTCGACGGAGGTTCCAACATCACGTTCCCGCAGAACGGTGCGAATGGTTGCATCCATGGGGCAGGGCGTCGGGAGTGCAGCCGCTACCGCGCGAATTTCTTCGATTTCCGGATCAGAGTGTCCTGGAGCGCGGCCGAACATGGAGCGGAATCGCTCTCCAAATCGTGCGCGAATCTCTGCTGCAGTGAAATGACTGCCGTCAATGGGAAGTTCGACATCAATGGTTCCAGCCTGTCCAGGCGAACGAGTGACGGCGGTGGCACGGATCAAACGGGCGTTTGACTCCGCGTCTTGCAGGCCACTGCGTGCCGCATCGCTCACTGCGTGCAACGCTGACCGAAGCGAGCTTCCGTCACCAAGTAGAGAGCGAAATGGAACCGTGGCAATTGCCTGCCGAGGCGCAGTCAGCGCGCCTTCTCCGCTGACAAATCCAGCGTGCGGCAGCACGACGACTTCAGCCATCCCAAGTGCGTCCGCCACGGCGCAGCCGTGTTGACCGCCAGCGCCGCCAAAGACTGCAAGCGCGAAGGCGCGCGGGTCATGCCCTTGAACTTCAGTGACGGCACGAACCGCGCTCGCCATGTGTTCGTTTGCAAGGGCGAGCATTTCGCGAAGCATGACATCTCGATCGCGCCCGCTTGCAAGCGCCTCGCGGTCAGCCGCTTGTTCTGCAGCGGCGCGGTGCATGGGAAGTGAAGCCATTCGTTCTGGCAATCGCCCGAGAAGCAGATTGATGTCAGTGACAGTCAGTGGTCCACCACGACCGTAGCAGGCGGGTCCTGGGTCTGCGCCAGCACTTTCTGGTCCAACAAAGAGTCCTTCACGAGTGGCGCGGCAGATCGATCCGCCGCCGGCAGCAACGCTATGCACATCGACTGCGGTGCTGGCAACGGTGATGCCGCACACGGTGGATGATCCGCGCAGGGCAATTCCAGACGCATCAACGCGCGCAACATCGGTGCTCGTGCCGCCCATGTCAAAGGTGATTGCCTGCTCGATACCGGCCAATGCCAACGCGTTGCGTGCTGCAGCGCATCCCATCGCTGGACCGCTGAGAAGGCTGTCTTTCGGGCGATATTCATGAATTCCCGTGACCCCACCCGCGCTGGTGGCGGCAAAGATGCGAGCTGCCGGCATCGCCGCGGCAATCCGCGCCAAGAGTCCATGCACCGCACTACTCAGGGCAGCATCAACTGCGGCAGTCTGTGCGCGTGCGAGCAGCACTGGAACACTTGCCACCTCAGACCCCGTCACCACGCGATGGAATCCTTCCTCGCGCAGGATGGCGGCCACTCGTATTTCATCTTGCGGATCACGCGGCGCATGCATGAGCGCGACTGCGCCGTGCCGAAATCCAGCAGCGCGTGCACGGTGAGCTTCGCTGCGTACATGCGCTTCATCGAGCGCAGTGGTGATCTGACCATCCGGCCCGCGGCGACCGCGGATACTGAACACGCTGCTCACGACTGTTGGCGGCAAGCGGGGAACCAAATCAAATAATCCGAGTCGCTGCTGTGTGCCGATTGCAAACAATCCCTCAAGGCCTTCGTTGACGAATGCCGCCACGGGGTCGGTGTTTCCTTCGAGGAGCGCGTTGGTGCCACGCGTGGTTCCGACTCGGAGTTCGAGCGCAGCGATCGGCGTTCCGGGCGGCGCTCCCAACATGAGCCGCGCCGCAAGAACCGGTGCTTCCTCGCCGGACTTCAGGTCAAACCATGGTGATTCTGGACCATCAATCTCCGCGACGCAACAGTCGCTCGTGGCACGCGCGCCCGTGACGCGTCGCTCCGAACCATCGGCAGCTACGGCAGTCATTCCAACAAGTGATGGCGCGGCCCATGCGGGCAGGGCGGTCAATGCGTACTGCGGGCGCTGCGTGTGATTGAAATCAGAATCACCAACGCGCGTTGCCAGCGTTCGAACCCGTCCATCCGTCAAGATTTTGATTCTGCGCCGTGTTCCGTCGGGCGCTATGCCAACGCAGTCAGCGAAGGTGCCGCCAATATCGACACCGATGCGCCAACCGGCTCCATTCATGCCACGCTCAGGAGTTTCGTCAGACGGTCGACATCGGCGTCATCAACCCAAATGAGAATCCCAAACTGTCCACCGGATTCAAATGCGTTCACAAACTGAATGTTGATGCCTTCCTGAGAGATGGAATCAAGCGTGCCCACCAGATCCCCGTCGCGGTACTTGTCGGTGATGTGGAAGCATGATTCTTCCCAGGTTCCCAAGCCGATCTTGGCTGCGAACTCCCGGAATTGTTCCGCATCAGCAGGGATGATGTGGAAACCATCCGCCGAGCGTCCTTCGGTTGGTCCGTAGTAGGAAAGAATCTCTACGTTGGCGGCCCGCAATTGGGCAGTCAAGCGAGCGAGCTCTCCCGCGCGGTGCGGGAGCCGGACGACGAATTCGGTAAGTTGCTGCCAGTGGGACATGTGTCCGGGGATGATATCGACCACCCTGCGGAGTGGCGTCTGAACCGTATCCTTATTGGGATGCGCCGATTGCGCGATGTGGCTTACATCTTCGCCATGACCGTGACCGCGCCCATTTGGGCTTGGCGGATGCACCGCGCGGGGAAACTCCGCACCGATTGGGCGGCGCGGTTCGGTCGAGGCGCCGCGCTTGGCGCACCGGGACGACGACGCATCCTGATTCATGCAGTTTCCGTTGGAGAAGTGAACGCCATTCGCCAACTCGTGGAGCGACTCGCTTCCGATCACACCAAGCCAGACATCGTGATTGCCGCCACCACCGATACGGGCTTTGCGCGGGCGCAGGTGCTCTTTGGAAATTACACCGTGGTGCGGTACCCGTTTGATGCCAGCTGGATGGTGCGCCGATTCCTTGATCGTGTACGCCCTGATTTGGTGGCGCTCTGCGAACTCGAAGTGTGGCCAAACTTTGTTGCTGAATGCGCGGATCGCAGTATCCCAGTTGTTGTTGTGAACGGGCGGCTGTCCGCACGCAGCTTTAGCCGATACATCTCTGCACGCTTCATCGTGGCATCATCATTCCGTGCGCTGCACTCTGTGTTCGCACAGAATCAGGAATACGCCGCGCGCTTCGTTGCCCTTGGCATGAATGCCAACAGCGTGTTCGTCACAGGAACCATGAAGTGGGACACCGCGCAGGTCGCCGATGAAGTTCCCGGCGCGGCAGACTTTGCTGAAGCAATGGGGATCGATCGTTCGCGACCGCTCGTGGTTGCTGGATCGACTGCTCCCGAAGAGCATCGGCTGCTTCGCGAGGCAGTTCCCAAGGGCGTGCAATTGCTCTGCGCCCCACGAAAGCCCGAGTGGTTCGATGCAGCGGCCGCTGAACTGAAAGGGTGCTCGCGTCGTTCTGCCCGCACCCCAGGAAGTGCGGTTGATCTCTTCCTGCTTGACACCATTGGTGAACTTCGCAAGGCGTATGCGCTTGCAGATGTCGTGATCATCGGGCGTTCGTTCGGTGCACTCTATGGCTCTGATCCAATGGAACCCGCCGCACTTGGCAAGGCAATCATCGCGGGTCCGCGCATGCATGACTTCAAGGATTCGGCCGAAGCAATGCAGTCGGCGAATGCCATCGTCCGCATTGATGCATCGCAGTTGCACAAATCGATCCGGCGCCTTGTTGATGATCCGAGTGAGCGCGTGCGTCTCGGTCGCGCGGCCCGCGAGGTTGTCCTTGCCCATCAAGGTGCCACCGAGCGAACTGCAGAAGCGCTTCTCTTCATTCTCACCGCTGCGGACAACCATCATGCGTGAATCTGAACTCATTGCTGATATCTGCAAACACAATGCAGAGCTTGCAGCGTGCGGCGGCGCCGAGGTGCTGCTTGCGCCGGGCGATGACATGGCGCTCGTGAAACTCGCTGGACTCCGCGTGTTAGTTGCCGCGGACCAAGTGATCGCCGGTCGTCACTTTGCCGCCGGGACGCCGATGGATCAGATTGCACGCAAGGCGCTCGCACGGAATATCAGTGACATTGCAGCCATGGCTGGCGTTCCAGCGTGCGCGGTGGCGACGGTTGCGCTCCCCGCTGCAATGCCGGACCACGAAGTGCGCGCACTTGCGGAGGGCCTACGCGCTGCAGCGCTGGTATTTCAGTGCCCAGTTGTCGGTGGCGACATCGGTACGCACGCCGCGGCTGACGGCGCGCTTGTGGTTTCCGTTTCTGTCCTGGCAGAGCCCGGGCCAACCGGTCGCGTGGTGACTCGTGCCGGCGCATGTGTTGGCGATCTTCTCTGCGTCACCGGAACCCTGGGCGATGGTTGGCGCAGCGATGGATCGGGACGGCATCTTTCGTTTACGCCACGCATCGCTGAGGCGCTCGCTTTGGTTGAGGCACTCGGCGACCGCCTGCACGCGATGATTGATATCTCTGACGGGCTTGCTCGTGATGCTGGTCATCTCGCCACCGCTTCCGGCCTCGCCGTTCGCATTGACGGCGCTCAGTTGCCGTGTGCAGCAGGGGCAGGGTGGCAAGCCGCCGTTGGTACTGGAGAAGACTATGAATTGGCCTTCGCATGCGCGGGTCAGCCGCCGTCGTCCGTTGCCGGCACGCCGGTCACGGTGGTCGGACGGTTCCAAGAGCCGGGCGGAGCGCGCGTATCGGTTTGCATTGGCACCGAGGAGCACGATGTGTCCGCCCTCGGATGGGAGCATGGATAATGAGGACGACGCCATGACTATCGAAATCCGCCGTACTTCAAGCCCTGAAGAAACCGAACGCATTGCGTCCGCGCTCTCCATGCGCGTTGCACCGGGAACGGTCATCACGCTTGAAGGAGATCTTGGCGCGGGCAAGACATGCTTCGTGCGCGGACTCGCGCGCGGACTTGGAGCTGACGCAGATGCCATCTCAAGCCCAACGTTTGTCATTGAGCATCGGCATCCGTGCGAGGCTGGACTCTTGGTCCACATCGACGCATATCGGATTCGATCTTCAGAGGACCTCGCATCAATTGGTTGGGATGAGCTACTCGCTCAAGGCGATGCCATCATTGCCATCGAATGGCCATCGCGCATCGCGGCGGTCTTGCCTGAAGTGCGCATTGATGTGCGACTTCGCCACGCCGGCGAGGATGTGCGCGAAATTGAAATCGAATGGGTACGACCAGGCGTTGCAGCCGTTGACTGCAGAACCTGTGGAGCGCCGCTCGGCGAAGGTTCCGACGGCCGTTTTTGCAGCAAACGTTGCCGATTGGCGGATCTGGCGCGCTGGTTCCGCGGCGACTATTCAATCAGTCGACCGCTCGAAGAAGACGACTTGTCGAGCGGCATTCCGCACCGTGGTCCGGAGTCTGATCGATAAAGGGGTGAACTCAAGCGAGTGGCGGCGGTGCGCACTTGTTTCGACGCGCGCGCTCATTCCGGAATCGCGCAGTCGATGACAAGGGTGTGCTTGAGCGAGTGCACCCGGGCCGACTGACAGAGTTCCGCGACTAATGCATCAATTCGAGGGTCAGAGGTCACGGTTCGAGTGCCGTCGGCATGGCGAATCTCAATATGCGTACTGATCCCGGGGCCGCCACCATGAGTGAACTCATAACGGACCGAGTCCCGGGCGTGCAAGCGTTCGACCAACATGCCAGCCTCAACAAGCAACTTGAGTGTGCGGTACGTGGTTGCCTTGGACACCGGTCGCGCACGACGATCGAGAACCGCAATCAGAGCTTCCGCATCAAACGGGCGATCGAAGCCGCTGGCAGCATCGAGGATGTCGGCACGCTCGGTGGTGTATTTCAATCCCACGCCGCGCAGGTGACGGCGGAAGCGCGCGCATGGTGGTGCCACAACCCGGGCGGTCGGTGCAATTGGGTTGGATTTCCGCGTCGGCATGGGCTCGGGGGCTCCGGGGGAGTCAGTTCCTTCTTTGTCGACAAGGTCCTATAATGGCTGTTACGTTAAATTCCATCCACCAAGAACCGCCGAGGGGGGCCCCCTCCGGGCTTCCTGCTGATTCGGGCGGCTTTGGGCTGTTGCGGCAGTCGTCCCTCCAGGCGGACATGTGAATCATCTCCGACCCCGACCAGTCGACTGAACTGCCGCAGCGGCGCCGTCGCCCGCCGCGAGCCCGAACGAGTCGTGAACCAACTGCAGTCCGCGCTCCCCGTGCTGTCGGTCCACGATGCAGCTGATCTTGATCTCACTGGTGGTGATGTTGTGAATGGCGATCCCCGCCTCTCCAAGTGCCCGGAACATGCGGCTTGCCACTCCTGAGTGACTCTTCATACCGGTACCGACGGCGCTGATCTTGGCAAGCCCAACCTCGACATCAATATCCCCTCGGCCAAGCTGACCGATGAGCGTCTGGCAGATGGACTTCAAATCCGCAATATCCCCATGCTCCACGGTGAACGCAATGGTGGTCGTGTCGCCGAACTCAGTCTGAACGATGTCGTCCACGCTGATGTTCGCCGCAGAAATGGGTTCGAAGATCTGCGCCTGAATGCCCGGGGTGCGCGGCAGCGCCTTGAGACTGATGCGTCCAAGGTCTTGCTTGAGCGCGCAACCAACAACAAGAATGTCTTCCATGATCTGCTCCTCGGGCACGATGAGCGTGCCCATATCCGGCTTCTGGCTGTGACGAACATGAATCGGGACGCTGAACTTTTCGCCGAACAACACGGCGCGCGGATGCATGACGGCTGCGCCCATCGACGCAAGCTCAAGCATTTCTTCGTAGCTGATGTGTCGCAACTTGCACGCGTTGGGCACGAGGCGCGGATCAGCGGTATAGACGCCATCAACGTCAGTAAATATCTCGCAGATCCCGCCATCGGCTGCAACATCAAGCGCCGCAGCGAGTGCAACTGCGGTGGTATCGCTGCCGCCGCGGCCGAGCGTTGTGATGTCGCCGTTGGGTGAAACTCCCTGGAATCCACAGACCACCGGCACCGCACCAGAATCAAGAATGCGTTCGAGCTGTCTGCGATCGATCTGTGAAATGCGCGCCTTGCGATGTGCCGCATCCGTATCAATGCCGGCCTGCGCGCCGGTCATGCTCACTGCGTCGCATCCAAGCGTATGGAGCGCCATCGCCATCAGTGCCACGGAGATCTGCTCGCCGGTCGCCATCAGCATGTCCATCTCGCGCGGGCTTGGAGTGCCGGATATTCGCTCAGCGAGTCCGATGAGTTGATCGGTTGTGTGACCCATGGCGCTGACCACCACGACCACGCGGTTGCCAGCGCGGCGTGCTTCAACAACGCGCGCAGCGCAGCGCAGGATCCGCTCTGGATCCGCAACGCTTGTTCCGCCGAATTTTTGAACGATCGTTGGCATCCTGCCTGTACTCATTCCTACCTTGGAGACTAGCCCGAGACTTTCGCCGCAGCCTGAGAACGCCTCGGCGCAGCGGATGTCAAGTTTAACAGAACATGTTTGCAAGCGGACGTTGCGGACGCGGTTCGCGCGTCGGTCACAGACTCTCGCCACCATGCCACGAGCCGATCGCGCTCCGCGCCGAGCGGAACCCCGTAGGCGTCGCACATGTGTTCCGCAAACTCATCGCGTGCAGCCGTGGTTGCCGTCTGTTGCCATGCAGCCAATGCCCGCGCGCCGCGCGTCCACGCGGCACGATTGCCTGGCGCAGGTAGCGCACGCAACTGCGAAGCCGACAACCGAATCGCCCGCGCCGACATACCCGAGCCGGCATGGCGCCACCACGCCTCGGCCGCAGTTGCTGGCGCGAGCAATGCAGCGGCCACCTTCCAAAGATCCGCGGCGCGCTTTGGAGTCACGGTGATGGCTGGCGTCGACGGCATGGCAATGCCCTTCGCGTCCACCCACGCTTCGATCGCCCGGGTCTGTGTTGCAACCAAGATCTTCGGTCCTTGCCGCGTAAGAAGCCATGGTCCAAGAACGGCGTCGCTCTTCAGTTCACTGGTTCGAATGATCGGCCCTGCAAAGACACGTCCATGGATGCGAACAGGCCGCGTTCCCCAATCGAGTCGCGCCGCGCCGATGGCGCCGACGGTCACCAAGGCGGGCGCTTCGGGTGTTGGTTGTGCGCCGTCGGAGGCGTGAACGCGTCCACGCAGTCCATAGTAATGCTGTCGAAAGTCTGCAGTTGATCGCATCCAATCATCAAGCGTCCCTGCGGTGCATGATGCCAGTGGATCCGGAACCCCACGCACTGCGGCGAGCGCCGCGCCCCAAGCGCCGCCCGTACATCGGTCTCGTGCAATGCGCTGAATATCCCCGCTCGCATCAGCAACGCGCAACATTGCACTCGCGCGGCGGGTCAGCATCGGAACGCACGTTCGCACTGCGGCTCCAAAGGCGTTTCCAGGCAGCATGATGACTGCCGTCAGCGTCATCCCTGACTCGCATGCCAAGCGAATCGGCAGCGCATCAGTGGCGGAAAGCGTTGAAATTGGCTGCAGTAAAGCCACGGTGCCGCGCGGAGCAAGTTCAGTGCCAAGAAGTAGAAACGCCGATGCGGTATCGGCATAGCCCGCAACATGACCGTCGAAGCGCTCGCGGAGCGCGGCTTGTTCGGCGCGCGATCGCACGGACTGCTTTTCGAGCTGGCCAAGGAATGGTGGATTTCCTGCAACGAGTGAGTATGAGCGTCCGTCCCATGCGCCGGCAACCAGCGCATCGCCGCAGCGAATCGAAGTGCGCCAGATAGCGGTTCCACCACCATATCGCAAGCGCAATCGAACACGTGCAACCGCTGTTGCAAATGGATCAAGATCCATTCCTTGCACTGCAGCAGCGATTCGTGCGCCGGTCCATCCCATGGCTTGCAATCGATCAGCCATCGCCACCAGGAAGTTCCCGGTACCGCACGCGGGATCACATGCTTGAAAGGCGGGCTTCGGCCGCGCCGGCATTGCCGCATCAAGAATCCGCTCCACCGCGTCGGGCGGCGTGTACCAAGTGCCTGCGCGCCGCGCGGTGCCCGCAGTTTCTGCATTGCGCTTTACTTCTTCATAGCCGGAGGCAATGCCTTCGATCCACGCAGCTTGTTCTGCACGAGGAAGGACAGCGCACGCCTCTTCGACGGCATCTGTCAGCAAGTCCGCGTGGCGTGCATCCATGGGTTGGCAGTATGCCGCCTATGTCGAATTAGTCGCCTGCGAGAGCAGCCTCGCGGTCGCGTGCGGTCCGCTCATTGCGGCGACGCTCTGCTTCGCGAAGGATGCGCTTGCGCATGCGAACGGCGATCGGGGTGATTTCCACCAATTCATCTTCTGCGATGTATTCGAGGGCCATTTCCAGGCTCATCGAACGCGCAGACTTCAGAACGAGGGTTGCTTCTTTGTTTGCTTCGCGCACGTTGGAGAACGGCTTCATGCGCACCGCGTTCACAACAAGGTCGTTGTCGCGGGCGTTCTCGCCAACGATCATTCCTTCGTAGACCGGATCGCCAGGACTGACAAACATCGAGCCACGCTCACAGAGTTGCAAGAGTGCAAATGTGGTTGCTGGACCGGAATCGTTGCCGACCATCACTCCGCACAGGCGCTTACGAACGGCGCTGGTCACCGGTCGGTAGCCGAGGAAGGAATGGTGCATCACTGCCTCGCCTGCAGTGGCGTTCAAGAGGCGCGTGCGGAATCCAATCAGACCGCGCGCAGGGATATCAGCATCGATGTGCATGCGAACTCCGCGCTGATCGACCTTGAGAATTTCGCCGCCGCGTTGGCCCAAGAGTTCAAGTGCTGAGCCCATGCTTGCAGTGTCGGTATCAAGACTGACGCGCTCATACGGCTCATGGCGAACGCCATCGATTTCGCGCTCAATGACTTCTGGCTTACCAACGGTCAGCTCAAAACCTTCGCGGCGCATGTTCTCAAGAAGCACGCCCAAGTGCAGCAAGCCACGGCCTGAGACGCGGAACTCATCCGAGCCATCGCCGGGCGAAACACGCAGTGCAACATTGCCGCGCAATTCGCGCTCAAGTCGCTCAGCGATCTGCCGACTAGTGACAAACTTGCCTTCCTTGCCGACCATTGGGCCGTCATTGATACGGAAGACCATGTGCAGCGTGGGCTCGTCAACCTTGACGCGGGCCATCGGCACCTGGTTCTCGATATCCATGAGTGTGTCACCGATTTCGATATCGGGAATGCCTTCAATGGCGCACAAATCCCCGGCTCGAATTTCAGGAACCTCTCGGCGACCCAAGCCTTCAAAGCGGTTCACCTTCATGACCTTGGCCTTCTTCACCGTGCCGTCAGACTTACTGACAGCCACCTGCTGGCCGGCCTTCAAGATGCCGTTGTAGACGCGACCGATGGCAATGCGCCCAACATATTCGCTGTACACGAGACTAGTGACGAGGGCCTGCAATGGCTGGTCAACATTCTCTGCAGGTGCCGGAACGTGTTCAGCAATCATGCGGAACATGTCATGCACTCCCTTGTCGCGCACATTGATATCGCGGTTCGCCCATCCGGCGCGCCCCGACGCGTAGATCACTGGGAAGTCAAGCGCAACATCATCAGCGCCGAGATCAACCAACAGATCGAACACCTCGTCAATGACTGCCGATGGTCGACCATCGGGTCGATCAATCTTGTTCACAACAACGATCGGACGAAGTCCAAGCTCCAAAGCCTTGCTAAGAACAAATCGTGTCTGCGGCATCGGGCCTTCAACTGCATCAATAAGCAGCAGGCAACCGTCTGCCATGCGCAATACGCGTTCCACTTCGCCACCGAAGTCGGCGTGACCTGGCGTGTCAAGAATATTGATACGGAACTCTTGTCCCTCAAGGTCGCCGGTGCCGGCTCCGAAGACATAGTTCACTGCGCAGTTCTTCGCCAAAATAGTGATGCCACGCTCGCGCTCGAGCGGGTTGGAATCCATGACGCATTCTTGATCCGGAGCGCCGACCTTGAAGGTGCCGGCCTGCTTGAGGAGGGCGTCCACCAGTGTGGTCTTGCCGTGGTCAACGTGAGCGATAATGGCGACATTACGAAGCGGCATGCGATGGGTCCGTTGGTGAGTGCGATGCCACTTCCGTGGGCAGCGCGGGGAGCCCCGTAGTGTACCGAAACAATGCCTACAGCCCAACTTTTTATCTACATATCGGCGGGCGGGATGATTAACGGGCGGTGTTCATACGGATCAGGCGCTGTTAACTCTTCACAAAGCCCATGCGGCTATAGGGGTCCGAGCCAAGCAATTCAGGCGTTTCTTCGCATCTAGACAGGTACTGGCGCGTATTTACGGCGCCGACAGATACTCCGCAAAGAACACCCTCGGCTGCAACCCGGTCACGCTGGTGTTGCGCATCAGAATGTCGGAGAGCCGCGTCCTCTCAATCTCTCCAAGCTGCTGCGGATTGAAGGCGAAATTTTGGTACCAGAATCGATCACCATCGCGAAGCGCCATGAACTGCGCGCGCAACACGGCATTGTGCGTTGCGCCCAGACTTGAGCCTGGCAAGTGATCCTCGGCAAGCATGCCGACCCAAGCGTCAACGTTGTTGACATCCTTGTAGAGCGATGCCAAACTCGCCGCGACGGACACATTCGAAGTGATCTGCGCAAAGGAGCGCACCGGCTTCAGTCCAAAGTCTCGACGAACTGTGTTGTAGTCCGGCAGCCCGTGATCGCGCCCGCGCTGGATGTTGAGAGCTCCAAGATCAAATCCGCCAGCACCGGGAGGACCGAAAAGAAAGTTTCGCAATGGATCAACAATCATTGTGTCGTTGAGTTGCTGGGTGTCCACAGCGAAGTAGCGCACGAACGGGTCGATGCCTTGCACCGAAGCAATCACGCCGGGATTGAAGAACACGGATTGCAATGGAAGCGAATCGATCTCCACAAAGTTTTCATCAATCACGCCAATGTCTGGTCCGACCATGGAATGTCCATTGCGGTATGCGGCGGCAGCAAAGACATTGCTCAGCCCCGGATTCACGTTCGGGCGGTACCCCGCGTAGCGCGGTAGCGGTCGCCCCAAGAGTGCCGGCAGGAACTCGTTGTTCACGATCGCCTGTAGTTCAGCAATGACAATGCGGCGCGCTTCCTGAAAGATGCGTTCGTCATCCCATTCCCGATGCCTCGTCGCGATCCGCCCAGCCTGCATGTTGTGTTCGCGCAGGAATACTGTGTGGAAAGTGGTGAGCCCAGGCTGTTCATTGGCCCGAACATCGCCGGCAACGACCAGTGAAGTGACGGGATTACCCAGCGGATCATCATTCGCTAATGTCCCGTCATTCAAGGGCAGCATGTCCCCGAACTCTGTTGCTCGAACTTTCAACTTTCCGCCGGTCCCAGCGCGAAGCCACGCCGCGCGTGCGCGGTCAACACCATAGATCTGCGATCCGTCGATGAACGAAGTCACGGTATTGAGCTGCTCGCGCGGATTGCTTGTTCCAGTGGCCGGATTGAAAGCAGACCGGTCCATCCAGATTTTCTTCGTTCCCGTGCTCGTTGGATCAAACCACGGATCTCCAGCAGGAACGCTGATATCGAAGGCCTCGGAAAACCCGCCCGCGGCCAATCCGATGTCATGGTCAAGAAACTGCCCGAACTCATAGAGACATGTAGAGAGTCCGCGCTCGTCGGCTGTTGCATCGCCTTGCGCGGCGACTGCATTGCTTATGACCCGCGCGCTGGGTCGATTCGCTCCTGCGGGTGCCGATTTCCCGTCCGCGTAGAAGGCTCCGCTTCGCTCGCGCAGGTAATTGACGCCCGGCGTACCCCACAACGGATGCTGCGCATTGTTTCCGCTGCCGTCATAGGAACGAAACTCCGGTACGGGTGGCACTGCAGCGCCCGGCACCGCAGGAGGACGGGGAATGGCACCCTGCCCTTGAACTGGCGGCGGCGCGCTGCGATTGCGGCCCTCACGGCGCCACCCATCACGGGAGCCACTGATGGCTGGGTCAACGTGCGGCGGTTGTTGCGCGGCGGCCTCGGTGACAGTTGTAGCGATCGCTCCCAGTGCCATTCCAAGGCAGATTCCGAGTGACTTCCGCACGATTCGCTTACGCGACTTCATGTCGTCAAACTTCATGATGGCAGTCCTTTCGTACCGGCGGGTGGCGGCGTTGGCCTTGCCGACGAACGGTTCGTCGATGGTGCAACCAGCAGTCGTCCTCGCCATAACTAATTGCTTTGCAATTAGATAAAGGGACAAGCGATCTCAGCGCGTTCCGCGAATTTTTGGATTACCGCACCTTACGCCTCGAGCCCATACATGGCCGGCACCTTCGCGTGAAGGTGTCGCATGAACGGCTCTGCGCTCAACGGCGCACCAGTGACATGCTCGCATAGGGCCGCACTCAGATGGCGACGCCCATGGCGATGGATGTTGGTGTTCAGCCAGTTGAGCAGCGGGCGGAATTCGCCGCGCGCAAAGCCATCGTCCAGACCAGGGATCACCTCGCGTGCGCGCTCAAAGAACTGCGCCGCGTACAAAGTGCCGAGCGTATAGGTTGGGAAGTAACCGATCATGCCGCCCGACCAGTGAACATCCTGCAGGCAGCCACGACGATCATCGGGAACAGTGAGCCCCAGATATTCCTTGTACAGGCGATTCCATTCAGTAGGCAGATCCTTGACGTCAAGGTCGCGCGAGATCATGGCACGCTCAAGCTCAAAGCGAATCATGACGTGCATGTTGTACGTCGTTTCGTCTGCGTCGACGCGAATGAAACCAGGCTCCACAACATTGGCCGCCGTGTAAATCTGCTCCGCGGAGAATCGATCTGCAGCCTTGCCAAAGAACTCTGGCATCTGCTTTCTGGCCCATGTGCAGAACTGCAGGCTGCGACCAACCTGGTTCTCCCAAAGGCGACTCTGGCTCTCATGGATCGAGAGGCTCACGGCCTCACACATCGGGGTGGAAATCCAGTCTTGGTCGAGCCCCTGCTCGTACATCCCGTGGCCGGTTTCGTGCATCGTGCTGCCGAGGCCATCGAGCATGCAGTCAGCCGAGTAACGGCTGGTCATGCGGACATCGCTGCCGTGGCTTCCACCACAGAATGGATGGGTACTTCGGTCGAGGCGACCGCGTTCAAAGTCGAAGCCAATCGAACCGCTCACAAAGCGCGCAAATCGCTCCTGTGCGTCAATGTCCATTGGATGAGTATTGAATGAGTTGTCCGGGCGACGCGGCGCGTCCTTGACTGCGTCGATGAGCGGCTGCAGACGCTGCCGCAGCGGGATGAATACGCCTTCGACAAACTTGGCCGTACAGCCGGGCTCAAATCCGTCAGCGAGTGCATCCCATCGTTCACCGGTGCTGCGATCCCAACCAAAGCAGTCGGCCTTCTGGCGATTCAGATGAACGATCTTCTCAAGCCATGGCCGAAACCGTGCGAAGTCGCTCGCTTTGCGTGCCTGCGCCCACTCATGTTGGGCAACGCTGGACACCGAGGCAAGTTCTTCAACGAGCGTTGCAGGAAGCTTGTTCGCGCGCTCCCAGTCGCGGCGGAACTCGCGAATGTTCACTCGATCAGGGTGCGTTTCTGGAAGTGTTGCAGTGGCGTCGGCTGCTGCTTCAAGCAGTTCACCCAAGCGCTGATCGGTGGCCATCCCGTGCTCAAGGCGCGCTAATTGCGCGAACTGCCGGGCGCGGTGCGCGAGGCCTCCGTTTGGCATCATCGTTTCCTGATCCCACCCCAAGATTGCCGCAGTGCTCCCCAAGAGTCGCGCTTCTCGGGCAAGTTCAGTGGCAGCAATGACGGTGGGATGCGATGCGGCGGTTGGTGCGGCGGTCGGGCTCATGGTGCTCATGCTCGGCATCATAGGAGCAGCGGCATCTTCTGTTCCATGAAACGCACGATGCGCGTCCCGTTTGGAACGCGCATCGTGGAATGCTTCAGAGAAGTGAATGAGCCCCGGTCACCTCATCAATTCTTTGGGGCGACTGGCGCGATCGGTGCGATCGGGGTGCTCGACGACGTCTGTGGCGGCGCAGTGGACGTGCTTGCAGGCACGATCGGCTCCACATACTTCACCACTTCCTCGCGTCGGGCATCGACGCGATTGCGTGCGTGATCAATAGCGCCCCAACCACGGGAATCCTTCACGGTCTTATCTGCACCAGCATCGACGAGCATCTTGACCTTGTCGACGTCGCCGTATGCGCATGCCACCAAGAATGGCGTCATGCCGAGCGAGTTCCGAACGGTAATGTCGGGGTTCGCCGCGAGAAGGATCTTGACAGTCTCGGTCTTGCCGGTGCGGAGCGCGCGCATCAGCGCAGACTCGCCGGTCAATCGATCGATCGCCTTGCCATCTGCGCCCTTGGCCAAGAGCACCGTGACTGTCTCGGGCTTGCCAACGCCTGCAGCCCACATGAGGGGAGTCATACCGTTGACGTCCTGAATGTTGGGATTCGCATTTGCCTTGAGAAGGATGACAACAGTCTCAGTGGTGCCGAGACCCGATGCCCAAAGCAGCGGCGATCCTTGAACCTGATCACGTGCGTTGGCGTCGCCACCCGCAGCGAGCAGTGCAGTCAGGACATCAGTCTTGCCGCGTTCAGCAGCCACGGTCACGGGCGTCTTACCTGTACGGTCCTGCGCGTTCGGGTTTGCCTTTGCATCCAAGAGCATCTTGACGATGTCCATGTTGCCGCTCTCAGCCGCAAAGTGCAATGCGGTGCGCTGCGACATGCGTTCCGGAGATTCAGTGCCACCACCAGCAGCAAGTGCCGCCTTCATAGCAACTGGGTCAGCTGAGCGAGCAGCCAGCACGATGGCTGGAGCTGCTTCGGTTGGCTTTGTCGGAGGCGGAGGATTCATGCCTGGCTTGAGCGAGCGCTTCACCAACAGCGAAAGCTGTGGAGCCTTCGGGCAGTCGGTCATGATGGAGATCTTGACTGAACTACCAGTGGCTTCCCACTTCTTCCAGTCGATCGACACTTCATGTGAGACGCTTGCTTCAGTCGGGACGCTGACGAGCACTTCCGGAAGAACGCTGGTGATCTTGAACGGCACATTCTCAACACTGACCAGCTTGACGACCACCGGAGGTGCATCAGGCGATGTTGGGCCATCAAGCATGTCCTGCGAGATGGTGATGTACGCCTTGACGTCGCCCTTTACGGTCAGAACCTGCGGTGCGTGGCCCTCGACTTGGAAGGTCACCATCTTGGTCAACTGAATGCCAGCCTTGGCGCCTGGCTTCAGTGTGATGTCAATCTCAGCAGATGCGCCCGGGGCGAGTTCTCCCGGAGGAGCAGTCGTGGTCGTGCAGCCGCAGCCTGGAACGATCTTGGAGATCTTCACCGGCGTATCAAGAATGTTGATGACCTTGATCTTGCCTGTCTTGGCAACTTCAGCGGACATTTCGCCGAGGTTGAGGATCTCTGGCTCGAACTTAATCGCTTGACGGGAATCGACGGGAGCCACGGATTCAGGTACCGCGTTGACCGGTCCTGACTGGGACATCGTTTCGGCGGCGGGAACGCCCTTGGGGTTCACACGCTCTGTTCCTTGCTGTGGAGCGGGACGAAGTCCAGAACCGTCTGGAGCTGGAGCCGGTGCCTGTTGTGCGGCGAGCAACGCCACGCACGACAGAATGGTGAGGCGGGCGATGGATGTGGTGGTCGACTTTGAAGTGTTAGCCATGGGTCGTGCTGCCTCTATCAGGGTGAGGTCAAGCGGTATACGAGCCGCCGAACCTGCTGCCGAACGCGCCAAGCGCCCAGCTCATTTCGTCAAAGTCGGATCGTACCGTCACCTTCTTTGTCGCCGCGTTTCTTTACACGGAAGGTGTAGGTATCGGCGGGTTATGCGTCTGGTTCATCAAAATTCCGCGCTCGATTGCAAAATGCAGTGCCCGGAGGTTCCGTACACTGCTCCTCCCATGTCGATCCGCTTTGATTCGCTCCCGGAACACGTTCAGCGCCCCCATGTCCGCCGGTTTATTCCGGTAGTGACCCCCGCCAAAGCCAAGGATCAGGATGGCAAGGAGCACGATGTCACCCTGCTCGTCCTGCAGGACCCGCTCCGGCTGTCGCCGCAGCCCTTCATGATGCCGCTCCAGGGCGCCAACCCGCAGCAGATCCAGGCGCAGGTCAATCAGTGGATCGGGCTGCTATTCGCCCTGAATGGCGAGCAACACATTGAAGAAGTCTTTGAACGCCTTGGCGTGCCCGCTGAGGCACAGCAGCCACTGCTACAGATGCTTGGCAAACTCGATGAACTTGGTTACCTCTGGGGTCCCACCAGTGAGGCACTCGAGAAGTCCAAGATGGATGACATCCGTATGCGTGGTTCATTCCCACTTCCCGAAGAGGCGCGTCGGCCGGAGATTGTGGAACAACTGCGGACATTCATGAAGGAGCAATTGGCGAAGGCTGACGATCCGGAGTTTGACAGCCCGGTGGTCGGAATCGTTGCGCCCCACTTGGATTATGGACGCGGAGCGAGCAACTATGCAGCTGCGTACAAGTGCCTCGAGACCGGCGCGCGCGAGCGCCCCGATCGCGTGGTGGTGCTTGGAACCAATCACTTCGGACTCGGCGACGGCGTGGTCATGACGGAGTATGGCTTCGAGACCCCGCTCGGCACTGCCCGACCAGACGCGGCGATCCTCGAGCGTCTGCGCGATGCATTTGGCGACAAACTCTTCAAGGATCAGATCGACTTTGCTTCCGAGCACTCGATTGCGCTCCATATTCCGTGGGTGCAACATCTGTACGGCGATGTGCCGGTGATCGCAGCACTCGTGCCGGACCCCAACATTGGTCTCATCACTGATGACGGCGAGCGCGTTGGCACCAAGGAATTTGCAGCAGCCCTGAAGTCCATCCTGGGTCAAACTGGCGGACGCACGCTGTTTGTCTCAAGCGCCGACCTCAGCCATGTTGGTCCGCAGTTTGGTGATCAAGGAGCACTTGACGAGAAGCGCAAGCATGCCGTCGAGCAGTTTGACCGTGAACTCTTGGGCGAATTCATCGGCGGCGGCGAGCAGTTCTTGGCCCATGTAGCCAAGACTGGCAACGCCAATCGTTGGTGTTCGATCGGCAATATGTACGTCGCCGCTGTCTGCGCTCCGCACCGGACGCGCGAGATGGTGAAGTACGAACAGTCTGTCGATCCAAACGGCTCCGCGATGATTTCATCGGCGGCGCTCGCGCTGTTGGCGTAAAGGAACGGTCACGCCTCGCTTGGGGTCGTGCGCGTGGGAACGGCACGACCGATGCGCGCAAGTACCGCGCGTAGATCGCTCCATACCTCTGTGCGTACTTGTCGCGTGTAAGTACGCAACACATACGAGGGGTGATACGTGGGCATGACTGGAATGGATGGGCACGCAGCCCCTGCGGGCGGTGTCCATGTTTGCCAGGTGCCGCGAATTCTTGAGATTCCGGAATCAATGCCGCAGATCCACTTGGTGGCGGGCCCGCCGAGCGTCACGATGACCCGGGGTTGCACCGCAAGCACCTGCTCCAAGAGATACGGCCCGCATGCCGCAATGTCTTCGGCGCTCGGTGCGCGATCGCCTGGCAATCGGGACTTCAGAACGCTGGCGATATAGACATCGGCGCGCGTCAGACCCATGGCGCGAATCATCTCGTCGAGTTTCTCGCCCGCTGGACCAACGAATGGACGACCGACCCGCTCCTCGGCTTCGCCGGGAACTTCGCCAACGAACATGATTTCTGCATCGGGTGCGCCCTCGCCAAAGACGAGCTGCCGAGTCCCGCCCGCAGCAGCGCACAACTGACACGTGGCAGCGTGGCGCGCTGCAATCTCTGCAAGCCGCGCATGACGGTCCTCACGCGATCCGGCCGGCGCATGGCTCGAACGCGGAAGTTCTGGGGCAGCAACAACCGCGGTTCGCTGTGCAGCGACATCTACATGACCAACGACTGGCGGCGCGACCGCGTGGCCAGACACCGATCGGGGCGAAACATCAAGACCGATCGCGCGGTCGAAGCGCGCGAGCACGGCGTGAACGGTCAGTGGAACGGTCATAGGTCGTCAGCGACGACGTCCGCTTGCCGACGGAGTTTCCTTCGGTGCTGGCGCAGGAAGTTGGACCAGTGACTGCGTGCGCAGCACAAGTCCCGAGCCCGCGCGCAGGTGATAGCTCTGCGAATGGATCTCGTTACGGAAGCGCTGCATGTCGATGATCGAAAGATTCGGCTTGCCGTTCGGATCGGTCCAGCAGGTCATCAGCGAATCGCTGTCACGCCCGTGTTGGAGCATTTCCTTGTAGGTACCGAGGTAGAGATGATCACTGAGCGACTCTGATTGAATCGTCGTCATGTAAGTGATGTTCTCGGTGATCTTCTCTTCGTGATCGTGTTCGCCTGCGCATGGAAGCGTTCCGGCCAAGCCGCGATCTGGGAGGCTCGTCGGATTGTCAACGACCACTTCGCAGAAGGTGATGGCGCCGTATTGGAATCGCACGCAGTGACCGCCCTTGAAGATCCAACCCTCAAATTCGTAATCGCCATGCTGCATCTTGCGGCGGGCTTCAATCCCAAAGAACTCTGGATGAACAGCGCGGCGATACAGGAGCATCGCGTAGGCGTGCGGATTGGAAGCCTTGGGTGGATTAACGTTCGTTTCGAGTGGGTCGTGCATAGTGTTTAGGTTCAGCGAATGTAAGGCTGATCGACAATTGTCGCGGATTCAAGGGAAAACTCAATCCCTAAAGTGGGTACTTCTTGCAGATTGTGTATTTGCAGCTAGTTGCGCCGCTTTTTTACTGGATCTGCGTCACACATACGGCACAAAAAGGTGCCCGGATCCCCATTTCGCGGGATCCGGGCATAAGTGTGGGCGACACGGACGGTAAGCCGGATTCTGTCAGCGGCAAAGCCGCGTACAGCCATTTATCTAGGCCAGTCGTTGCCGACTGGCTCCAGCACGCGACCCGCCCCGATACCCGTGGACACGGGCGTCGACGGAAACCGTCGACCGAGACTGCTTGCGCTTGCACGCAGTGGGGTTTGCCATGCCCTGGCCGTCACCGGTCAGGCGGTGCGCTCTTACCGCACCGTTTCACCCTTACCACGCACGCCCGAAGGCGCCGTTCGGCGGTTTGCTTTCTGTTGCACTGTCCCGCATGCGCGCCCACGCGCACGGGTGGCCGTTAGCCACCACTGTGTCCAATCGTGTCCGGACTTTCCTCCCCAAGCCGTGAGGCTTGCGGCGGCTGTATGTCCACGGCGCGATGGTAGCAGCGCTTGTCGGAACACAATCAAATCATTCCGAAACGGCTGCGATCATTGTTGAAAAACAACCTCGCGATCCGAGCGGTGCGCGGATCGCGAGGCGAAATTCCTATAAATCACTTAGAAACGTGCTATTACGCTGTGGGGTCCGTCGTTGTGGCCCAAGCGTGTTGACGCATTTCAAAGACGATCACGCAGCCTGAATGGCTGTGATCTCAACGCGCAAGTAATCCTGACGATGTCCAGCCTGGCGTCGATAGCCCTTACGGCGCTTGTACTTGCCGGTGCGGAGCTTGTCGCCCTGCACGTCGCCGACGATCGAGGCAACAACGGTTGCGCCCTTGAGGTACGGCATGCCGAGCTTGGCAGCGGTTCCGTCGCCGGAGCCAACTGCGAGCACCTTGTCGAAGGTCAGTGACTTGACGTCATCTGCCACCTCGCGCGTATCGAGGTCGACGATGTCGCCGACGTTCACCTTGATTTGGGTTCCACTGTCCTCGAAGATCGCGTACACGGTTCTGCTCCTTAATGTGCCCCTCAGGCGGGGTTGCCCCTCAAACACGCCGGCGATCGCCGGCGCGGGGGAATCGGGGAGTGTAGCGGAAATCCGGGTTCAAATCCACCCCCCCAGAAGGGGGAAAGATCTCGTTACTCGGACCTCAGCAATGCCGGCGACAGGAAT
>JAPLMU010000166.1 GCA_026386795.1 Planctomycetota bacterium | reverse complement strand
GCCTCGAGCATCGCCAACAGCGCGGGCAACTCCTCGACCACCGTCTTCCAAAGTCGGTCGAAGTCGACGCCCCAGTAGACATGGATGAGTACGTTTCGCATGCCGACGATCTGCGCCCAAGGAACCTCGGGCGCACGGCCACGGCCAGCATCCGAAGTGCGCGATGCGGCTTCGCCAATCTCGAGGATCGCGTGCATGAGGGCGCGCGCAAGCATGGGGTCAGTGTCGAGGCTCTTGCGAGACTTGCCATGCGCAAAGCCGATGGCCTGCCGCGCCGCATCCATCATGTGCTGGATGCGGATCCGATCCTCCGGAGCGCCGGGGCGGTTACGCGGCATGCAGCAGTCGCGCCTCGCGCAGTACCTCTTCGCGGAAGTAACCGGAGAGGTCGGCTGGCGTCTTTAGGTCAACGGTGCGGCCGAGGATCTTCGAAAGTTCCAGCTGCAATCCTGCGAACGCGATGAAACCAGGTGCCTTGCCCGGCAGGAACTCGACCAGCACGTCGATGTCGCTGCTCGGCGAGAAATCCTCGCGAAGCACGCTGCCGAACAGGCTGAGCCGCGTGATCGCGTGCCGCCGGCAGAAGTCGGCGATCTCCGTGATCGGGGCGTGGATTGGTAGAGGAGACATCGCCTCAGATTCTATACGGTTTCGTCGGACATCCAACTGTGGATTGCGGGGTCGACCAGCTAATACTTCCGTGACCACTCTGCGACCTCGTCCCACTGCGGTGGTGCCGTCGGCTCCGTGGGCTTAGTGATCACAGCGAAGAGGCTCTTCTTGGTGAAGACGCGGGACTGGAGCAGGATGTCCACCTTCGTCCATGCCGCGTCGGGGCGCATCGGGACGATCGAGTTCCGCTGTACCCACTCGCGAAGGTCGTGCTCCGATCCGAAGAACCACACCAGTGGCTCCAGTACCCTTGCCGAGGTTCCCTGCGGCGTGATCGTCCAGAACGAAAACGGCTCCTCGTAGCCGATCTCCCACACGCGCACCGTGGCCGATTCCTCCGCCGTTGGGGGCCTCAGGATGGTGAAGGGACCGACGTCATTGATGCGATTGATCGGAGTGCCGCCGACCATGAGCCAGCGCTCCGGGACGAATTGGAATCCTGCGATGCCGCCGATCGACGTGGGAGGAGCCACGACGCCGTGCTCGTTGGCAGCTGCGACGGCGCGGCGCTGCTGGCCGGGCGCTACCGACATCGGCGGCATCCAACCGCTGGAGCGAGGAACATCGAATTCGGCAGGCCACTCGACCACCAAGCCGCGGTACCCCTCCGGCAGCTTGATGCGCAGATACATGGACGGCCACGATGGCGCGATGTACCGCACGGCGCCGCTGCGTTCCGTGATGCGCGTGAAATCCGGTGGAATCTGTGAATACCCCACGCCCAAGTAGGTCGGCCCGGCCCCATTGACGGTCCAATACGAGGGACTCGCTCCGCCGAAGGTGTTGATGGTCGCCATGCCATCGTCGGCCGCGGTTGCTTCGGCGTGGAGCTGTCTTCCGAACTTGCCGGTCTGCACGGACTGGGCGATGTTTGCACCAGCGACGGGTCCTCCCGTGAGGCCATCGATCACTTCAACGGTCACTGGATTTCGAGTGTGGAACGGTGTGCAGCCGGCGAGCGGCACCACGAAAGCCGTGAGCAGCGTGAAGAAGACTGCCGGAAAGTGCATGGGGGCACCATACACCTACGTGAGATCGGGGGCATCACCCACGGATCACCGTTGGCACGAACGAAGGCTGCCACTAAGTCAACGAGTACCCTTGCCGCCGCAATGGCACCGACCATCGCCACGCAGCCCATCATCATCCTCTTCGACGGCGTCTGTAACCTCTGCAGCGGAAT
>JAPLMU010000155.1 GCA_026386795.1 Planctomycetota bacterium | reverse complement strand
ATTCCGCTGCAGAGGTTACAGACGCCGTCGAAGAGGATGATGATGGGCTGCGTGGCGATGGTCGGTGCCATTGCGGCGGCAAGGGTACTCGTTGACTTAGTGGCAGCCTTCGTTCGTGCCAACGGTGATCCGTGGGTGATGACTCTGCTCACGCGGAGGGTTACGGTGAGCTCGCGCATGGCTAGAGGGAGCGGGTTACGCCCACGCGCCGCGAGCAACTATTTTCTCGTCGTTGGGAGGACCAGTTCCGATCAGTGCCGTCCATCAACCAAGGATCTTGACATGAGTTCGGTTCGCATCGCCCTCGCCAACGTCCCGGTCGCTACGACTCCGGACGAGTCCGTCCTTCTCGCAACATCGACGATCGCTGACGCTGGTCGGCAAGGCGCCCTTGTGGTGTGCTTTCCCGAGTGCTTCATTGCGAATTTCGCTATAATTGGTTCTTCGTATTGCGGGATAGAGCAGCCTGGTAGCTCGTCGGGCTCATAACCCGGAGGTCACTGGTTCAAATCCAGTTCCCGCTACTTCAAGAGTGGTTGCGCACAGCAGCCCTCGCCAAACGCACGAGAGACGCGTCCTCCATGAGGGCGCGTCTTTCGCTTTGTGCGCAGAGATTTCGAGGGGTGGGCCAGGGCGGGCGGTCGCGGCGAGTCTCGGAGTCTTAACCACGTGGTCGCCCGGACTCCCCCACTGGCCGACCGGATGGGCCGAAAGTCTCTCCGGGTCTCTCCGCGGGAGGGTGCCGGGTTAAGAGTGGGTCGGGCCCGCTGGAGCGGTCACTACCCCCGGGTTCGGGAGCGCTGGTTCGGTCCCGAACCGTTGCGAACAGCGACCCGCGGGTGATGACGCTGCTCACGCGGAGGGGTATGGTGCGTCCGAAGGCGGTATGTAAAGGACAACGCTTTTCGGAATAACGCCTGCCTGGCATGGGGTTGTCTACTGAAACGCGCGAGATACTAAAGTCCGGCTTGATACGGTTTCAGAGGGAAGGTCACCAGGACGAGGACAATATGGATAGTGGAGACTTCGATGAGCAACAATGAGAACTTTCGACAGCACAACAGGCGAAACGGCGCAGCTCTTTGGCTCTCCGCGATCGCTCTGGCGCTTTCGCTGACTTCTCTTTTGCTGGCGCTTCGAGCAGAGAATCGTGCTTACGAGAGAGTGCTGTCCGAGGTTGACGAGTGCGTAAGGCCGCTCTACCGAGACTTCAACCTCAAGCCTCCGACCTCCAAGCCTGAATCCCTGAAGCAGCTCATTGCGCCACTGTTCGAATCCGTGCAAGGCGCGAAGTGATGTCCTCGCTTTCTCTCCGCTGCATGCAGCTCGATCTTGACCAACTCAACAGGCCGCTGATCGTTCGCCGGTGGCGGACCATGCTCTGGTCGATGGTGGCGTTGGCAAGCCTCGGCGTCGGGGGGTCCGTCGTGCTCTGGATTGGATGGGGTAGCCGCGCACCGTCGGCTTTGGTGATAGCGGCGCTCGTGCTCGTGACAGGGGTGCGCTGAACACGTCCACCCGCGGCGCTTTGCCCCCACCCCCTCTGCCTCCGCTCACGCGGACGGGTACGGTGCGGGCCAACTAGAGAGATCTAGAACCCTGATTCCATCGCGCCACGAGGGGTCATCCAGTCCTCTCTGCACCCTGGAACCCACCGGTCGTTCGAAGCCCGTCCAGCCCTGACTACTTCAAGCGGCGCGCGCGAAACTGGCGCGCCCGTTGGTTAAGAGTGAACGCCCTGGCCTCCCGGCCGGGGCGTTCGCTTTTTGCGGCGCGCGTACGCCGTTTTGCGACAAGAGGTTGCGTGCACGGAGGTCTCTCGCGGTGGGCCAGCGGAGTGGATTGGCCGAGGTGCTGGCCGACCGTCGCGGGCGTGCTCGCGGATTGTCTCTCCGCGCATCGAGAGACCTCGCGCACCGCCGAAGGCTCACTCGTCCGCCGGACGCAGCCCGAGCGCGATCGACTGCCCGGTGGCAGCGTCGATCACCGCGACCATCCGCCCCTGCCGGATCACGCCGACGGCACCGAAACGCTGCCCGAAGGCGGACAGCAGCTCGGCATCGAGTTCGTCATCGCCGATGGGGCGCAGCGCGATCGTGTCTCTCTGGCCTCCGCGGATGACCGTGACGTTGGCGGGGGACTCGCCACCGCGGAGGACCGTGAGAGCGACGTTGCGACGGGCGGGCGCGGAGGTAACCGCAGGCCTCGGCCATCCCGCGACCAGCGCCCCGACCGCCAGCAGCGCCACGATGCCTGCGGAGGACAGCCGCCGACGCACACCCCGGCGCCGGACCGATCGCTCGAGCGCATGCCCCGCGGCCTGAAGGACCTGCGCGCGATGCGCGAGCACGGCACTGCGTGGATCGTCGGCCGTCATGCGCGCCCCCGTTCGCGCAGCCGCGCGAGCACGCGCCGGACCCTGCTCTCGACCCGTCGTGGCTCCATCGCGATCCACCGGGCAATTGCGGGGATGGACCATCCCTGCACCACGCGAAGCCGCAGGAGTTCGCGTTCATCGTCATCAAGCTGCGACAGCACGCGATCCAGGTCGGCCTCGTCGTCTTCGGCGCGGCGTTCGCCTGCCGAGCCATCAACGTGGGCCGACCGACGCTCCGCCGCATGTGCGCGCTCGCGCCGGACCCGCCGCGATTCGGCCACGAGCGCCGTGCGCGCCACGCGGATGGCCACGACCCGGAGCCACGCACTGAGCTCCCCGTCGGACGAGCAGGCCGGCGGATTCGCCGCGAGCCTCACCATGGTCTCCTGCAGGCAGTCGAGCGCGAACGCTTCGTCGCGCCCGGTCCGGCGACGCACGTCGCGCACGATCGCCTCGGCGAACCGATCGTATGCCTCGGCGAGTGCATCGTGCGATCCGTTCCTGAGTTCGCGCGTGATCCATGCCGCGTCCCGGTCGGCACGCGGCAGCTCGCGGTCCGGTGCAATGGTCTCGGCGTGTTCATCGGAAGGCACGTGGCGTCGTCTTGGGAGCAACCTGGGGGCGACTCATCGTTACTGGCCGGCGATGCAATTGATCACCTCGTTGACGAGGGACACCTGGACTTCGTCGCCCTTCACGAAGAGCAGTCCAGTCGGCGCGTGAATCCGAAGTTGCGCCGCGACGACCGGCCGATCGTCGAGCGCGAGTGCGGCGCCGACGGCGTCCATGAGCCGGTCAAGACGTTCCTTCGCCGGGCCGCCCTCGATGTTTTCCCCGTCGGCGCTCAGCAGGTACACGCTCAGGTCGATGACCACGACGGACGGCTGGGCCGCCTTCGCAGCGGCTTCCGCAGCACCCACCGTCCGGCGCGCCCGGATAGTGATGATCGGCGCGCCGGTAGCGCGGCCAGCATCGCGGGCGCCGGACTCTGCATCGCCGGCCGCAGCCGCCATGTCACCCGTGACGGTGACGATCAGCTGAGATCCCTCGGGAGCCAGGTGGACGAGTGACCGAAACAGCGCGGTGGGCGTCACGTCGCGCACGGAGATCGGGGCGATCTTCACCGCGTTGACCGCGGCGTCGTCGTCGAGCAGCACCACGTTCACCGGCTGCTGTGGCGCCATCCCTTGCACGGCCTTGACGAAGTCCTGGAGCGTGCCGCCCGCCCAGTCGAGCCGGATCAGCCCGGCGCGGGCCTCGCTCGCCTTGTTCTCTCGCTCCTGTGCCTCCAGGGCGATCCGCTCGCCGTCCATCACCCCGACACGGTTCCAGACATGCTCGACCTCCTCGCGCATCGCCTCCACCGCCAGCGCCACCATCCAGCGCTCGCCGCGCACGACCACCTCGGACAGGTTGTTGGACACGGTGAAGTCGACGTCGCCGAACCCGATCCCGCGGACACGCGCCTCCGCCCGGCGCACGGCCTCGCTGATGTAGGTCGCGGTGCTGCGGGGCTGGCTCGGGTCCTTGGCAACCCTGCCGAGCACCGACGGGAACGGCATGACCCACGTGGTCCACTCCGTCTCGGGCATGCCGGAGACATCGGCGGTGATCTGCTCGATCCGTCGTTGCATCTCCTTGGACTCCTCGCCCAAGGCGGGCACGGTCTGACGCTGCTGTTGGAGACGGGACGCCTCCGCCTTCAACGCACGGATCCGCGCGACGACCGCCGGGTCGACCGTCGGTGCTGCCTGGGACGCGCCCTGCGCCTGCAGGACGATCCCATGGGCAACTGGCGCGATGGTCGCCGCGGACGCGACGATGACCGCACGCACTCCGGCGAGGACGGAACGAATCCCCAGGCGTCGGGCATGGCTGGACGCGAAGGCGGATCGGGCGCGATGACGTGTCTGTTCGGTTCGCATGAGGGCTCCTATACACCAAGAACTGCGCCCGGGCACGGTTCCCGCCGCATCGGTGTCGGAATTTTCAAAATCTTCGGGCCTCGCTCACGCATCTGCCCAGCGCATGCAGCGTGATGCACGGACCATGCTCCTTGACGCACTCGCGGCTGGCGCATCGGCCAGCCCGTCGGCTCGGGATGAGTTGACTAACTGTATCCACACGGATACACTCTGCCCGTGATCGAAGTCCTCCAAACAGAGCACTTCCGTAAATGGATCGACCGGCTGCGCGATCGCGGCGCCCGTGCGCGAATCCTGGCACGGATCATCGCGGTCGAGGAAGGCCACTTCGGTGACTGGCAAGCCATCGATCCCACGGTGTCCGAGCTGCGCGTGCATGCTGGGCCGGGCTATCGGGTGTACTTCACGCGCCGCGGCAATACGCTTGTCATCCTGCTCGCAGGTGGAGACAAGGGGTCGCAGCGCCGCGACATCGATGTGGCGAAGAAACTTGCAGCCGAACTTCGGGATGTTTAGGAACCAGACCAATGACCACCAAGCAGACCAGCCGAAAGAAGTCCACTCGCAAGCCCGCAGCCTCGGCCGCGAGCCCCCGCTCGAAGTCGACTGGGCGGTCCGGCCGTACCGCGACCGCCACGCTCGCGAAGCTGTCGTCCTTCGACGCCGCTCGCTACCTTGATTCCGAAGAGGCCGTGGCCGAGTTCATCGACGCCGCGCTCGAGACCGGCGAACCGGCCGTGCTGATTCGCGCGCTGGGGGAAGTCGCCCGCGCTCAAGGAATGGCGCGCGTCGCGAAGCGCTCGGGACTCGGTCGCGAGAGCCTCTACAAGGCACTGCAGCCGTCATCGCATCCCCGACTCGAAACCATCCTGCGCGTCGCGCAGGCGCTCGGTATCCGGCTGCACGCGTCTGCGGCGTGAGAGCGGGTGATGTCCACGCGCCGACACCCTCGATGGATTCGACGGTTAGTCCAGAAACCTCTCTTGAAGCTCGGCCCTTGGCACCATGCACGCCTCGGCGCGCCCGCTCCATCGGTATCGGTTGCGTGCCACGAAGCGGTACAGCGCGTCGCGAAGCCCGCGCGGCAGCACGCGGAAGACGCCGAACATCGGCCACGGGAATGACATGCGGCGCGCGATGGCAAGTGCTGCATCGGAACGCTCGAGTGCTCGACCGCCCTCGATGACCACGATCGTGCTCGGCGTTGCGAAGGCGGGCAGTTCGTAACCCACCTTCGCGCACGCAGCACGCGCCGCCTCGGACTGCAGCGCCGCGAACCGGCATTGCGCATGCGGATCGCGCGCGATCACAAACCGCACCATTCCGCTGCAGAGGTTACAGACGCCGT
>JAPLMU010000041.1 GCA_026386795.1 Planctomycetota bacterium | reverse complement strand
TTGGTTGGCGCGCCGTCGGGGCGACCATTGGCATCGGCCGCGGTGCCTGGCTTCCAAGACCGCACTTCGATTTCAGCGCCGACGGTATGCAGTTCATCGCACCATCCGTTGGCCCAGCGAATTCGGAGGCAATTGTCGGCGATCCACCAGCATCCCACCTTCACATCGTCGATGGTCTTCCATGCCACGTGACTCGATTGGATTGCCACCGCAAACTTCTGGCCGGTGGTTGACTGCGCCATTGGCAGTTCGTACACGCCGATCCACGCTGCGTAACTTGCCGCGGTGCGGATTGCCTGGCCAAAGTTCGTCGGTGGACCATCGCGCGCAACACCAGGCCCCCATGATCGTTTCGCAAGTTCACCGGTTGGTTTGTGCAGGATCACGTCGCGCCATCCGTCGATGTAATCGATGACGATGCGGCCCCCAGCAATCACCCAATGGCCTGATTCGCCGAGCGCCCCGTGCGGACCCTTCGACCAGTTGCTCACCGCGCCGCCATCGGCCGCAAGTACCACATCAAAGGTCACATTCTCATCGTCGACAAGCGTCCATGCGCCCGCGGCATCCGCAGCGGCAATCGGTGCACCGATCGCCTCAGCACTGAGTACCGGTGCGGCTAGTTTTTCTTTGAGTTCAAAGTCGGCGGTGATGATTCCCATGAAGCGTCCGTCCTTCTGTACGGGTGCTGAGAAAGTAATCATCTCGGTGTCGCCCCCGCCAGCGTCAAAGTACGGCTCGGACCACATCGGCTTGCCAGACTTTCGCGGCAGGGCGAACCACGGGAGTATCGGATAGTCGTAACCATCAACTGCAAGTGAACGGTGCGCGATCTTCCCGTTGCGACGGTACGCGTACGGTGCCAATTGCTTGCCCGCATATGCAGGGTCGAGCGCAAAGGTGCTGCCATATGCCTCGGGATGATTGGCAAGAATCTTGTCAAGCACTGGATAAATCGACTCTTCGTTCAAGGTGATATTTGCCAGTTCGGCAGACTCAGCCTTGATGGAAGTCTCAAGCGTGGTTCGTTCCGCTTCCGTCGGCACAACCCACTCCGGAGTCTTGCAGCTTGCAAGCAAGAGGAGTGGCAACAGTGCGAAGGCGGCGAGTGTGTTGGTCGGAAGTGTCATAGCGCGCGAACTGTATCCGCTCGACGCCGTACCGCGCAGTCACGCAGAGGTAGTCATGCTGAGAGCCACCGCCTCGGCCACCTTGATTCCGTCAATACCTGCCGACAGAATGCCACCCGCGTAGCCGGCGCCCTCGCCGGTTGGAAACAACCCCAGCGTGTTCAGGCTCTGAAGGTCGTGGTCTTCGCGTGTGATACGAATCGGCGAAGAGGTGCGCGACTCCACCGCAGTGAGCACGGCATCAGGAAGGTCAAAGCCCTTGATTTGCTTGGCAAATGCAGGAATCGCCTCGCGGATGGCAGTAACCGCGTAATCAGGGAGCGCAGTGGCAAGGTCGCAGAGATGTACCCCAGGTGTGTACGAAGGAGTCACGGCGCCAAGCTCAGTCGATGCTCGCTTTGCCAAGAAGTCTCCAACCAACTGGCCCGGCGCTTCATAGTTGCGACCGCCGAGTTCATACGCGCGTGATTCCCAGAATCTCTGGAACGCAATGCCCGCAAGTGGATCGCCTGGGTAGTCCTCTTCCGGCGTGATGCCCACCACAATCCCCGCGTTTGCATTGCGCTCGCTGCGCGAATACTGACTCATGCCGTTTGTTACAACGCGACCTTCTTCTGATGTCGCCGCAACTACGGTTCCGCCCGGGCACATGCAGAATGTGTAGACGGACCGACCATTGCGCGCGTGATGCACCATCTTGTAATCAGCTGCACCCAAGAGCGGGTTGTCAGCGTTACTTCCATACCTGCATTTGTTGATGAGCGACTGCGGGTGTTCAATGCGGAACCCAATTGAGAATGGCTTGGCCTCAATATGCACATGGTGGCGATGCAGCATCGCGAACGTGTCGCGCGCACTGTGTCCAACGGCCAACACCAGATGATCGGTTGCGATGCGCTCGCCACTTGCCAGCACCACGGCACGCACGCGCTGCGATCGAGCGCCACCACTTGCAGCCATAATCTGCTCGAATTCAATGTCATCTACGCGGCTTTCGAAGCGGATTTCACCGCCAAGCTCAATGATCTTGGCGCGCATTCGCTCCACCATTGCAACCAGCCGAAACGTGCCAATATGCGGCCTGCTTACAAAGAGAATCTCCTCCGGCGCGCCTGATGCAACGAATTCTCGAAGCACCTTGCGCCCATAGTGCTTTGGGTCTTTCACTTGGCTGTACAGCTTGCCATCGGAGAATGTGCCAGCACCGCCTTCGCCGAACTGCGTGTTTGACTCGGTGTCCAAGATCCCCTGGCGCCACATCTTGAATGTGTCCTTGGTGCGTTCACGTACTGCTTTGCCGCGCTCCAAGATCAGTGGACGAAATCCAGACTGCGCCAATATCAATCCTGCGAACAACCCCGCTGGTCCCATGCCGATCACGATTGGCCGAGACGCTTGCGTAGCGCCAACTGTTGCGCGTGCAACGAACTTGTATTCGGTATCGGGCGTGATGCCCATCTTCGCGTTGCGCTTCGCGCGCGCGAGTACGCCGTCTTGATCGCGCACTTCGACGTCCACCGTGTAGACGTACAGAATCGCGTACGGCTTGCGCGCGTCAACGCCGCGTTTGTAAATTTCAAAGCGCAACAGATCGGCTGACGGGATACCAAGACGCGCCAGAATCGCCGGACGGAGTGCGTCGGCAGGGTGCTCAAGCGGAAGGGTTAGTTCGTTCAGTCGTAGCATCAATTCGTCAGCGGGTTCGCAACGCTCTCTCTATCGTCGCGGGGCCCGGCGGAAGATGCAGCGAAATGACGAATTGGAATCCAAAGACCGGATACGCCATCCGCACCCGATACAGTTGCAGCGCGTCTAAATCTTGCCGCATCTCCCCGGCGACGCGCGTCAGCATGCGGCGATAGTTCGGTATTTCAGGCATTTCGAACGACTGTTCGCCTGGCTTGTAAATCTCCACCGTCTCGGGAACCGCGGCTCGATCGATGTCGCGCCATGCGTCATTTGGGTTTGCCGCGCCGCGCATACTTGGGGCATAGACACTGAGCAGGGGTGATTCTTCGGTGAACGTACCCGCCGGTGCCAGCAGATCAAAGACCAGCAATTTCACCGGCGCAGTGGGCTGCGCGAACGGCCCCACCAGCGGTCGCTCTGGTCGCGCAAATCGCGATCGCCATGCCGGCACACGCACCATGGCCAGCATGTCCGTCAGTGCATGCTTGCCGAGCCCGGACTGTCTCAGGCGATACATCATTTTTCCACCGACATTGTCTACATCAAGAACCGCGGGCTTGTTGGTGTAGAGATCCTCAAGCGACAGCGTGCTTGAAGGGACATCCACTGCGTCGGTGTGCGCGTTCGCCACCGCACCGATGGCGTCAAATGCAAATGTCACCGGAATATCGTTTCGCAGGCGCCGCAGTGCAATGAATCCTTGCAGTACGGTAGCCGACAGCATGTCGGGGTTGTCATGACTACGCGTCACGAACGTAGTGGAGAGCCACGTGGCGGCCTCGACGCCGCGCAGCTCACGCATCCCTTTGAAGACGCGGTAGCGGCTGTCGAGTTCAAGCCGCCGCTGCATGTCTGGTTGATTTGCCGAGATGGCCGCGTTGAGCGCAGAGCGCGTGCCGAATGAATCGCGAATGATCCGGCTGAACTGTTCGATGGCATCAATCGCAGCGTCTGCCGTTGGCTGCGGCACGCCCTGCGTCACGGCGGCCTCAACAATTCCGCGCAGGGTCTCCGGTCCCGGAACGCGCTGCAGGGTGTCGAGCGGGTTGGTGAGCGCAATCGCGCCCAAGGTTCGACTGATCAGCACTCGACTGACACTCAGGTGCGCGGCGAGCGCAGATGGTCGCTGCGGTGCGTCTGGTATCTCGGCGAATACGCGCCGAAGTGACGTCGCAAGTGCCCGCGCAATCACTCCCTCCGGTGTCTCAGCGTTCCCTGCGACCGTCGGAAGAGGACCATTTCGAGGATTATTTGCCGTTGATTTCAACACGTTATGAGGTTAGCTCCGAAGATGACCTCCTGCAGTCTGCCATGAGATTGGCCGGCATACAAGTGAAAATATTTACAACAATGCGACTTCGGTGCTTGCGTATGCCTGCAGACGGAGGCATGTTTGGGTCACCATGCGATCCAGCAACACTTCTATCGTTGTCGCAGCGGCCCTCTTGGCCATTGCGCCATTTGCGTCCGCCCAATACTCATCTAATCCAGCGACTCCAGATGCGCTCGTCGCCACGCCGAATGATGACGTGCAGACCAAGATGGCACTGGCACCGAACGGCGACCAGTACATCTCGTACTTCTCAGGCGTTGGCTACGACGTTTACGTGATGCGCGTTGATCCGACCGGTCAAATCGTCTGGACAACCCAGGCTGAGGATCGCCCAGCTGCCCTCACTTCCACCACTGACTACGGCATGTCGAGCGATTCGTCCGGCAACGTCTACGTTTGCTACAACTCGCTTGATCCCGTGTCGGGATTGGCGCAGTTTCGGATGACCTCAGTCAACTCAAGCGGCGCAATTCGCTGGGCGACTCCGCTCTACACCGCCGCCGACACCAACTATGCCAACCTCGGCAACGGCCGATGCGTGGTGGCTTCCGATGGTTTCGTGTGGGCCGCTCACGGAGTTGGTTTCGATAGCTCGGTCACCCGAGTGAATCCAACGACCGGTGCGGTGGTCTCAACCATCTACATCAACGAAGTGGGCGCGAAGCAACTGACCGCTGGTATGCAGCCATCCACGGACGGCGCGGTGCTCGTCTCGACGGTGCGCTACACCACCACCTACAGCAACAAGATCCTGCGCGTCCGCAAGATCAACGCCGACGGTACCTATGCGTGGGGCAGCGCGGCGGGTCTTGCAGCAGCCAGCCAGTTCAATATCCAGACCGGCAACTTCCCCGACTTCATCTCCGATGGCGCGGGCGGCGGTTACATGCCTTGGTACACGACTGGCTCGCTCAACTGCCGCGTTCAGCATGTTGATGGCAGCACTGGCGCCATGACATTCGGCGTTGACGGCGTGTTGGTGGCTACTTCCACAACAGGAACCTTCGGTGGCACGTCGGCCTCTGTGAGTCGCACTAATCCGGTCGTCGTCCTCGGTGCTGACAGCCGCTTGTATGTCTACTACAAGGCTTACTCGGGCTCGATCGCCGGCATTGTCTGGTACGGCATCGGCGCGCAGTGCTTCGATTCGGCCGGTGTTGCGCAATGGGACGCCGCCAACGGCGTGATGGTTGAGGACTACGCGCCGTCTTCCGCAGGCGTGGTCTACGACCGTATTCCTGGTGCAGCCATGAAGCTCGGTACCGGCGTGGGCGTTGCCTACGTGAACTATGCGTCCGCGATGGTCGGCAACGGCATCGCCGCCCGCATGAACACGGACGGCACCGTTGCATGGAAGTCAAGCTTCGCATCGGACGCCACTCAGAAGTATCGCTTCTCCGCGAGTCCATGCGCCACTGGCAGCATCTTGGCATGGCAGGCGAACGCTGGCGGACCCAGTGACATCTTTGCAGCGCGCATCAATAGTGATGGCACTGTTGGCAACCCAGCAGCACCGTCCTGCGTCTCTGACCTGAACAACGATCATGTGGTGAACGGAGCCGACTTGGGCATCCTGCTCGCCGCTTGGGGCGCCTGCTCAAGCAGCCCATGCACGGGTGACCTGAACAACGATGGCGTTGTGAACGGCGCCGATCTAGGCATCATGCTCGCCGCTTGGGGCAACTGCCCAGTCTGACATCAGTCGAGCAATTGCTCGATTGACCTTTGGATGTAATTTCACAGCGCCCTGGCTTCTGGCCAGGGCGCTGTCGTTTTCAGCGGTAGCCGTTCGCCGAACGGCAGCGTTCTCTCGTTGGCGTAGGATCGCCTGCTATGAAATCATCAACCCGCTCGATCGCTCTTTTCGCATCTTCCATTCTTGTGGGCTCGCTCCTTGCCGGATGCGCCGCACGCATGGTTCACAAGCTTGCCACCTCGGGCGACAAGGACCAGACCGCAGAGAAGACCACTCCGGAACAAGCCCTCCGCGCTGCAAACAGTCAGCTGTACCTGGCCATCAACTTGGTGCTCGCTGGCAATGCAGACATGATCGACAATGTCTGGTCGCAGAAGCCAGATGTCACGGATTTCGGTCCTACGGGTGACCGGATCGTTGGTTGGAAGGCTGTTGAGGCGGAGTTCAAGAAGGAAGCCGCCATGAAGATGGGCGGCACACTCGTCTGCGAAGACCTCACAGTCACTGTGGGCGAGGACATGGGCTTCACCACCTGCATGGAAGTGGGAACCAATCAAGTCATCGATGGTAAGCCTGTGAATCTTCGCTTCCGCTCCACGAACGTCTTCCGGCTCGAAAAGGGTGAGTGGAAGTTGGTCCATCACCACACGGATCCATCGCCAGCGTTGCAGGCCAAGTCAGCAACGAAGGGCTGAGTAGATTCGTTAGAGCGAAACAAATAACGCGGGGATCGGCAGCAAGCCGATCCCCGCGTTCTATTTGCATTTCAAGCTGCGATCGCAGTGCGCTGGACTTTAGTCCTGCACTTCGATGGAAACGATCTTGTCGCCGGCCTTGATCTTGTCCACGACTTCAACACCCTTGGTCACCTTGCCGAAGCAAGTGTGCTTACGGTCAAGGTGCGCGGTGCCTTCGCGGCTGTGACACACAAAGAACTGCGATCCGCCCGTGTCCTTGCCCGCGTGGGCCATGGAAAGGACGCCGCGATCGTGGCGCTGGTTGCCACCGGAGGTTTCGCACTTGATTTTATAGCCGGGGTCGCCGGTGCCGGTGCCCTTGGGGCATCCACCCTGAATCACGAAATTTGGGAGCACACGGTGGAAGGTGAGCCCGTCATAGAAGCCGCTCTTGGCGAGCTTGCAGAAGTTTGCGACGGTGAGTGGGGCGTCGGTGTCGAAGAACTCGACGGTCATATCGCCCTTGGCGGTCTTGATGGTTGCTGTTGACATGGGGCGGAATGATAGTCGAGCCAACCAAAGCGGATTCGCTGCGCGCCGCGGCCACTTCAGTGCGAGACCGGCCACTTCAGAGCGAGGTCCAGTTGGTTGGCAAGGCGTGCGCATGCCGAATTCGTCTGCTCGCGAGCGCGTCGGCTGGGAACGCCGCCTTCGATCCACATCCGGTCAATACGGAGGACGCCCGCCGCGCGGTCGCTCGCGAGGTCAACGCGGGCAATGAAGGTGTCGCCCACCAAGACCGGCATGGTGTAGTAGCCGTACACGCGCTTTGCCTTCGGAACGAATGCTTCGAAGCGATAGTCGAAGTTGAATAAATCCATGAGCCTCGCGCGGTCACGCACCAAGGGATCGAAGGGCGCAAGGAGTCGCGGCGTCTTGTCCGGGGCGACCCGCGCTGCTGCGGCCTTCCAGTTGCGCCGCGCGTATCCGGCGACATCTGTGCGCGTGCCGCGTTGAAGATGTACAGGCACCACACGGCGTGCAGCGGACTGTTCCTTGCACCAGGCACTCGCCTCAGTCACAGTGACTGCATTCATGAACTGCGAGAGTTCGCGCGCGGTGGCGGCACCGAGGCGAGTAAGTGCTTCGCTGCATGCCCATGCCACCACATCTGCGCGCGCTGGAGTTTGCGGTCGTACGCCGTGAACGCGTTCGGCAAGGTCGTAGACCTTCTCAAATCCATTGCGCGAATGGATCGCCAGTTCCCCCGCGCGCCATAGAAATTCCAACGCTGATTTATGCGGCGACCAGTCCCACCAGCCCTCGCCCGCGCGTGGTGGTCGTGGGAAGTCGCGCGTTGCAAGTGGACCGCGTTCCGTGATGGTTGACGTGACAGAAGCAAGTGTGGCGCGCCAGTTTCTGCCAAGTCGTTCGCGCATCCACGCGTCGCGAAGCATGCGCGCCTGGCTTTCTTCAAAGCGATGCGTCCACCACGGCATCCAGTCGCGGCGAATGATGCTTGCGTCGTGCGTCCAATGCTCAAAGGCCGTACGCGCCACCTCGGTATGGTGCCCGAGCATCGCTGGAACATAGCCATCGAGTCTGGCGTGCAGAATCAGATGGTGAGCGCGTTCAACCGAACGAATGCTGTCGACTTGGATGAATCCCAGTTGTCGAATGACGCGCAGAACAGAGGCGCGACTTGCCTGCGTAGGGGTGCGATCAAGACCGCATCCCGCAATCAGTAGGCGACGCGCTGCTTTCTGGTCCACCTTCGTAGGCGTGGCGCTTGCTCGCCGCCCCGCCTTCAATCGCGGGTCGTCCGTGCAATCATTGCGCCTTGTCCCTTTTCATCGCGGGATGGAGTTCGCAATCCGCCGCAAGAACGCCAATGATTCGACCGTCCTTCTCAACAGGCACGGAGTAGGTGACCATCTGCGCTTCGCCGCCGCCCGCATCGAAGTATGAATCGGACCACATGGCCTTGCGTTGCGTTACTGGATCAATGAACCACGCTTGGGTTGGATAGTTGTAGTCATCAGCGGAGCGATCGCGTCGAACAAGCTTCTCATTGTTCGTCAGCATTCCGGCTCTACGCAATGACGTGCGCGTGGCCTTCGCAAGATCAACGCGGATGAGTTTGCTCCCTTGGCGATAGACGTACGGCGCTAATGGCTTGCCTGCATATGCCGGGTCAATGGCGAACGTCCAGCCATAGACCTCAGGATGCTCCACAAGGAATCGCTCAAGTGCGGGATAGATGGAATCAGCATCAAGCGGAAACTTCTCAGCAATCGGCGCCTGCTTCTGCGCGGCAGTTTCAATTTGCAACTGCTCCTGCTCGGAAGGCAGCACAAAGTGCGTGGTGGTGCAGGCGCCAAGGAGCGAGAGGCTGAAGACGGCAATAGTAAGAGTCGTGCGCATGACATAAATGTACGAAGAATCGCCGCCGTTGTCTTGCCGTTCCGCGCTGACCGAATTACTTCCCAAGTCCGATGTCCTTGGGCGGATATTTCCTAAATGTAGCACCGTGCGCCTTCATTTCGGCGCCCATTGATGCCAGCCACGCGTTCATTCGATGCCCCACAGCGCACTCCTCTTTGGGGTCGATGTACAAATTGAAGAGCCACGGCGAGATTCCAACTTGGCGTTCGGTGGCCATGTCAATGGCGAGCCATTGCGATTCCGCTTCAGTGACGTGCAAATGCATTTTGTACTCGTACATGCGCATGGCCATGAGTGTTCCCTCATTCCACATGTAGACCTTTTCTCGGTGCGAGAGCCCAGCGTCCGCAAGTAAAAACGAAGTTTGATCAATGCCGTCGATGTACCGATCCGTAGGGATGCGGTCGGTTGCGCCAGCAAGTGCAAGCGATGTATTGAATAAGTCCATCAAGTCGAACAGGTCATCGCTCTGGCGACCGGGCGTGATCATGCCCTTCCATGATGCAATGCCAGGGACGCGTACGCCGCCTTCCCACGTGGTTGCTTTGCCGCCACGGAATGGGGTGTAACCGGTGTCTGGCCAAGAGTCGAGTTGCGGACCATTGTCCGATGTCAGGAAGATAAAGGTGTTTTCTAGGACACCGGCTTTATCAAGTGCCGCCACAATCTCGCCGACGTACGCGTCGACTTCAACCACCGCATCCTTGTAGGCGTATTTACTTGCGCTCTTGCCTTCAAAGGCCTTGGACGGAAAGTTGTCTGCATGCACCTTCGCGAATGCATGTTCAAGAAAGAACGGTTGGCCACTCTTGGCAAGTTCAGCAATCTTGGCAACCGTGAAATCCTTGAGCATGCGATCGCCTTCGGCAACATTCTCAATGCAGTCAATGTGCATCACTTCGGTCGTGGCGCCGCCCTTGAAACCGTGCATCAGTCCTTCGCTCGCGCCGGTCTTGTGCAGCATTTCCAAGCGCTCGGGGTTGAGTACTAAATCCGGATAGCGCCGCTTGTCTACGCCCTGTGAAAGTTCTTTCTGCGCGGGATAGAAGCCGTAGAACTCATCGAATCCAACATCCTGCGGACGCATGCCTTCAGTTTCACCAACATGCCACTTGCCGGAGAGCACTGTCTTGTAGCCAACAGTTCCAAGAATCGCTGGCAGCGACAACTCATCTGCCCAAGGATTTTTGGTGAGCTTGTCACCGACAAGAATTGGGCGCGTGAGTCCGGTGCGAACTGGAAGTCGTCCGGTCAGGATGGCGGAGCGCGTCGGTGTGCACGTCGACTGTGAATAGCACGAGGTGAGTTTCAAACCGCTTTGCGCGAGTGCATCCATGTTGGGCGTGGCTGCACCAATAGCCGCACCGCCGCCGAAACATCCTGGATCTCCATAGCCCATGTCATCAACGACCATCCACACGATGTTTGGCTTCTTGCCGGTGCTGGTGCGCAGCGCAGCAAGTCGCGCCGCAACAGAGGTGTCTTGCTCAGCGTGGGGAACGGCGGGCTCCATGTTGGCGGCAGTTCGGACGGCTTTACTGAGCACTGATGCTGGGGCCCAGCCTGCAGCCGGCGCCGATGCGGGCGCAGATGCCGGCCCCGATGCAGGCGCTGCCGGCTGCCCCGGGGTTTGCGCGAACGTAGTTCCAGCAACCAGTGCTGTGCTGATGATGGACACGAAAGACATTGATTGCAAGCAATACATCTGAGAGGGCTCCTAGTTAGACATCGGTCATCATTCGGTGGATCGCAATTCCGAGGCAGCTCTCCTAGTTGGTAGGCGGAGCTGATTTCTGCAAACCCATCAACGCTTGGTCAATCGTGAAACTGGCAGGCTTCTGTCGTGGCGGGAATTCTCTGAAGGTCATCAACATCTTTCCCACGATGTCCTTCATGGGAAGGGCGAGGAATGTCCGCCGGTACCACCAGTCGTTGTAGTTGATTCCTTCTTGACCGCGCTCGCACGGATCAATTGCGAGGTCAAAGAAAATTGGTGCCCGGAGAGTGGTGAACGGGTGCCTCCACACATCAATTCCAGTGGCTTCCTGAATCATGAAGTGGACCTTCAGGCTCTGGTATCGAACCGCGAGCAAGTCGCCGTCATCAGAGAAGTAGAAGAAGTCGTTGCGTGCACCCGGCGCCTTTCCTGCCAAGTAATCCATCTGGTTGTAGCCATCAAGATGAACCTTGTAGGTTCGGTCGCCGATCGTGTCGCCCTTCAGTAGCCGATCAGTGACTCCTGGATCGCCTGCCGCCGCGACGAGGGTCGGGAGCCAGTCTTCACCAGCCACGATGTCAGTGAAGAGGGTGCCCGGCTTGACTACGCCAGGCCAACGGATAAGAGCGGGCACGCGCCATCCACCGTCCCAGTTCGTATTTTTTTCGCCACGAAACGGCGTGGTTGCCGAGTCTGGGTAGAGGCACACCATCGGTCCGTTGTCGGTGGTGTAGATGACGATCGTGTTCTCCGCGAACCCAAGCTTGTCAACGGTATCGAGCAGTCGACCGACCAAGGCATCGTGCTCAATCATGCCGTCCGCGTAGAAGCCGTGACCAGATTTTCCAAGGTTGGCAGCCTTTACATGCGTGAAATTGTGCATGCGTGTGGAATTAAACCAGCAGAAGAACGGCTTGTCCCCACCCTTAGCACGCGTCAGAAAGTCTTGCGTTGCGGCAAGAAATTCCTCATCAATCGTCTCCATACGTTTGATGTCAAGCGGACCAGTATCCACCACGGTCTGTCCGCCCTTGCCATCAGCTTTGGACTTGATCACCCCGCGCGGGCCGAATCGCTCCCTGAACTTTGGATCCTTTGGATAGTCAGGATTCTCTGGCTCCTCTTCCACATTCAAGTGATAGAGATTGCCAAAGAACTCATCGAAGCCATGAACGGTAGGAAGGAATTCATCCTTGTCACCAAGGTGATTTTTGCCAAATTGCCCAGTCATATACCCAAGCGGCTTGAGCAACTCGGCAATGGTTGGATCTTCTTTACGCAATCCAATGTCGGCTCGCGGCAGACCAACCTTGGTGAGGCCAGTACGAAACGGCATCTGCCCGGTGATGAACGCAGCACGACCAGCGGTACAACTCTGCTGCCCGTAGTAGGTCATGAACTTGCCGCCCTCCTTGGCAAGGCGATCAATGTTGGGCGTGTTGTAGCCCATGATTCCTTGGTGATAGGTGGAGAGGTTCCACAGCCCGATGTCATCGCCCATGATGACCAAGATGTTTGGTCGTGCCTTGGGCGCAGATTGTGCGTGTGCGGCGCCGGAAAGCGCCAGCGCCAGCAGAGCGAGCATGGGTCGAATGTGTTTCATGGTGTGAATCTCTTCCGGAAGCGAATGCGTTGGTGCGACGTGATGACAGGGTTCCAGTGTGCAGACGCTAGCAGATCGCCTACAAAGGCTGTGCACGATTCGATGGTTCGTTGACCACTACAAAGTGCGCGCCGCTGCGGTATTCGTCAGCATGCAGCGCAAACGTTGGCTCTGCCACCGTGTGGAAGAATTTCTCGAGGTACTCAATGGGCCATGGGCGATCGCCCGCTTGTTCGCGCGCTACCGCGCGCTGCCACCGGATTGCCTGTGGCGCATCAACGAAGACAGCAATATCAATATGCTGGCGCGGCAGCGCATGCAGGGCGTGTAGGCCTTCCACAACAACAACATCGGCGGCTTCGACGCGCTGCTCGCCGACGCGTCGATGTTCCTCGAAAGTCCATCGTGGAATGCTTGTGCCTTGTCCGCTGCGCAAAGAGGCAAGGTCTTTCGCTAAGCGTTCGAGATCCGAAGATTCCGGAAGATCGCGCAGGTGTTCAGCAGTTATTTGATAGTCCGGCAAGTAGTTGTCGGTGCTGACCACGCACGCGGAGAGGCGCCGTGCCAGCGTCGACTTTCCAGCAGCCACCGCGCCCGTCACGCCAATGACTGTTGTGTCACCGCGAGCGCGCACTGCGGCCAGGATCGCCTCGACGGCATCTGCAAATGTGACGGTGCGCGGAGGAGGAATCACAGTGGCAGGATAGGGTGGCGACGGGTCCGCTATCCGTATGCTGCATCCGCACCGCACGTGGCGGGAGCAACCGCCTGCCCTGGCTGTGTTCCACCAATCGCCGCGCCATCAATCGCCGCACCATTATTGTTGGGGTGGGGTTTCAATTTGCGGTCGCATTTCTCTTGCTCCGGTTTCCGCCGATCGCTGCGCTGTTCACGCTCTTTGCCAGAGCAGTGACACGGGTGATCTCTTTCGCAGATGAAGGCACTCGTTTCATCTTTGGAAACGCAGCCGATGCGTCGGGCGCGTGGGGCTTCATCTTTGTAGTGCAAGTCTTGCCGGTGATTATCTTCTTTGCATCGCTGATGGCGGTCCTCTATCACTTGGGCGTGATGCAGCGCGTCGTTGCAGTGTTGGCGTCAATCATTCAGCGTGCGCTTGGCATCACTGGCTCGGAGGCACTTTCGGCGGCTGCGAATATCTTCCTCGGGCAGACTGAAGCACCGCTCACCGTGAAGCCGTTTATCGCCGGTATGACGCGATCGCAGATCATGTGCATCATGGTGGGCGGGTTCGCAACGATCGCCGGAAGTGTGATGGCTGCGTACATCGTGCTGATTGGCGGACAAGATGAAGGCGCGCGCGTCGTTGTTGCCACGCACTTCATGACGGCCAGCGTCATGTCTGCATTTGCGGGCATTGTGATGGCCAAGCTGATGCTTCCAGAGACAGAAATCCCGCGCAAGGAGTCCATTGCGGATCTGCATACCCTGCCGCGGACCACCGCCAATGTCATGGATGCTGCAGCAGAAGGCGCTACCGATGGCTTGAAATTGGCACTCAATGTGGCGGCCATGCTGGTGGCGTTCGTCGCGTTGATTGCGCTGCTCAACTGGCCCTTGGCTGCTCTGAGCGAAGTCAATGTCGACTGGCTGCCGATAGCGCAATGGCGTCAATCCATGGGTATTCCGGTGCTTTCATTCCAGAACATCTTGGGTGTGGTGCTGCAGCCGCTCGCCTGGCTCATGGGCGCTGGTGCGGAGGCGCGTACGGTGGGTTCGCTGATGGGCGAGCAGGTGATCGCTACCGAGTTTGTTGCGTATGTTGACCTTGCTAATCAAGTGAAAGCGCACACAATCTCGCCGCGCGCAGAGACCATTGCTACCTATGCGCTGTGCGGGTTCGCCAATCTTCCATCGATCGCGATTCAGATTGGTGGGCTGAGTGCGATGGCGCCAAGTCGGCGTGCAGACTTTGCGCAGATCGCGCCGCGCGCCATGGTGGCCGGTGCTTTGGCGTGTTGGATGACTGGTGCGATCGCTGGTGTGTTGGTGCCGCTGTAATCCGTGCCATTCCGTCCGTTAGCCGCTGCTCCGCCATGAACCACGCCACTACCAACACCCACCTTGAAGTGATCTGCGGCCCGATGTTCGCTGGCAAGACCACCGAGTTGATGAGCCGAGTGGCCCACGCGCACGCTGCCGGATTGCGTGCAATAGCAGTGAAGCCAACGCGTGACACCCGCTACGGTCACAGTGAACTTGTGACCCACACTGGGTTGCGCATTCCAGCGCTCGCCGTGGATCGCATCGCCGATACGTTGGAGCACGTGCACGATTTCGTAGCCATTGATGAGATTCACTTCTTCGCAGATGAGGCAGTGGCGCCCATCCAAGCACTGCTTGCCCGCGGAACACGCGTGGTGGTTGCCGGTTGCGATATCGATCATTTCGGCGAGGTATTTGCGCCGTTTGATGCACTCATCCCCATGGCGGGCACGGTGACTCGCATCGCTGGCACCTGCGCTCGCTGCGGCGCTCCATCCACCCACAGCGAGCGGATATCAGCGGTGACGGATCGAATCATTGTGGGTGGCATTGGAGACTTCCATGCCACCTGCGCCGCGTGCTTTCGACCAAGCGTGCGGCCGCCGGTCTAGAAGTGCAAGAAGTGTGAATTGTCAGATCCGTGAGGTGCAAGAGGTGTGAAGTGCAAGGCGGGTTTGTGCTCACGGCTTAGCAGTCGGTCGCGCCCATTGCTTCACAACGAGTTCTTGCTTCGTCACGATTGGAACAAATCCAATCTCCATTCCCTTGGGCGGCATGACCAGCAGATTTGCATCGAACCGCACCAGTGCCCCCGCACGTGGTGGGGCCATGTACGTACCGTCGATGCGCCAAGCGCGATGCATGCGCTCAATGGTCGCCTGCAGCGCGGCGCGTTCGTCGGCACTCCACTTCAGCTGCCCAAATACGGGTTGTTCGATGAACTTGTACCAGTAGTACGTCACCGTTGAACCATCCACCAACTTCACTGTGAACGGTCCGGCGCTTGGCCCAGGTATTGCCCACGCGCCCGCGAGCGGCTCAGCGCTGTATGGCTCTGGCTGCGCAGTTGGTTTCGGAAATTCGCGCTGTCGGAGCCCGAGTGCTGCGGGTACTTGCGCCGCAGTTACCGCCGTACGGGTTGAGCCTGTATCGCGAAAGTACTGTGGAAATTTGCCGAAGCCATCAGATGGACGCTTTGACCATTGCAATCCAAATGAGTTGTCCTCAAAGATTGCCGTGGTCGCTACTTCATTGATTCCAACGATGTCCCGTTCGTCTTGTTTGTATCCAACAGCACCCGTTGCCACCTTTGGGTAGATCGTTCCTGTGGCGTTAAACGCGCCCGCTGGCGCATTACCGCCGCGGCGCCACGCCAACACAGCGTCGTACAGAGCAGACTTGGAATAGAGCGCTACATCGCGGACCAGAACAGTCCGACCCGATGCGTCAACCGGAAATCGCAGCTCAGGAATCTTTGACCACGTCGCACCGTCAGCATCCTGAGTAACGAACTCTGGAACCGTGTTGATTTCCATTGACCCATCCACGCGCGCCGATGCAGCGCGTGCGTCAAGTCCGCGGCCAGTATCAATCGGATAGTCCCGCGAGATCCTGCTCCAACACTCCGGTATGTAGTAGGCAAGGGGGCCCTTAAAGTTCGCCGCATTCAGAAACAGCGTCCAACTCAGTTCGCCCGTCGGCTGCGGATCAGCGCGCGCATCAGTGAGCGGCAGCGCCAGGTATGCGTAGCCAAGCAGCTCACCGTTCGGCGTTCCACTGAAGGGCAGACCGTCAGGCGGTATCAGCAGTCGATTGCTGATCTGTGCGACACCCAAATGTTCATCGGGGAGTGGCCGGCTGCTATAGAAGAATGACCACCCCGGCGATGCCACTTCGTGCTTGTAGCAGTCGGTCGTTCCATTCATACTGAACTTCGGGGGCCCGTAGTGGAATCGGTTGCCTGCCCAGTATCCGAGACCTCCCTCGAGTGTCTGGAACACCGTATCAAATGTTGGTCCGCGCTCTGGCCAACTGTCGCGCGGCATCGTTCCGACGGGGCACAATGGCTCAGTCCGGTTGTCCGAATTGTCGGGCATGATCCAAGTAGAAGGGAGCCCGATTTGGAAGCCCGCAATCGGTCGTGCCACTAACGACCACACGGGTGCGTAGAAGCCCGCTCCATAGCGGAACTCGGCGGGCGTTCCCTCAGCGTGACTGGCGATGTAACCGTGCAGGCCACGGCTCGTGAGTTGCGGAACAACTTCAGGCGCCTTTGGGGGCGCCGTTTCAGGAGTGGGGCCGCCCTCGTATGCCGGTGCCAATGAATTCAGAAGAGTTGCACACGCAACAATCAGTGTCCGCGCTGCAGTATTGTTTAGTTCGATCATTCTGGTCTGACATACTAAGCACTGCGCCTCAATTCCCTATGCCACACATCCACGAACAGATTGATTTCACCGTTGCCATCTTTGTTGTGCATGCCGGCAAGGTGTTAGTGATCCACCACAAGAAGCTTGATCGATGGCTGCCACTCGGGGGACACATTGAGTTGCACGAAGACCCGGAACAGGCCGCGCTGCGCGAAACGCTCGAAGAAAGCGGCCTGGAAGTGGAGTTGCTTGGTGAACGCCCACCGACCACTGGTCCCGGCACTCGCGCGCTGATCGCGCCGCGATTCCTAGACATTCACCGCATCAGCGAAACGCATGAACACATTGGCATGATCTATTTCGCCCGCCCCAAGTCAGGACAGGGTCCGGCGGGGCAGGTGACCCTTGCGCCGGCAGAGCATCACCAAATCCGCTGGTGCGATTCGCAGGAATTAGATGCACTTGAGCCAGCAATGAGCGATGCAGTGAAGTTCTACTGCCGCACTGCGATTCAGGAAGTGTGAGCCGCACTTTTCGCGGTCTGCGCCCGCGATGCCTTGATGATCGTCCCTGCTGCCTTCGGATTCTTGCAGCACTCAAGCAGTGCCGCAAGCATCAGCGGCGCCACAATGGTGGCATCCGATTCAATGACGAACATCGGCGTCTTCTCAGTGAGCTTGTCCCAAGTGATCTTCTCATTGGGTGTTGCGCCTGAGTAACTGCCGTAACTAGTGGTGCTGTCAGAGATCTGGCAGAAGTACGCCCATGGCTTCACTGGTTGCTGCAGGTCGTACTTAATGCTGGGCACAACGCAAATCGGGAAGTCGCCAGAAATGCCGCCGCCGATTTGGAAGAATCCAACGCCCTTGCCCTTGGAAAGCACCTTGTAATCATCGTAGAGCTGACCCATGTATTCAATGCCGCTCTTCACAATGTTTGCACTGCAATCGTTGAACTTCACATGCGATGCAAAGATGTTTCCGAACGTGGAATCTTCGTGACCCGGAACAACCATCGGTAGCTTTGCCTTCGCTGCGGCCAGTAGCCAGCACTCTTCAGGGTTGCCTTGGTACTTGCTCTTTGGGATCGAGAGGATCAGTTCATAGAAGTACTCATGCCAGAAGCGTCGGTCGCCGTTCTTGCTGGCCTTCTTCCACATGGGCACAAGGATCTTCTCAACCGCGCGGAACGCTTCGTCTTCCGGGATGCTGGTGTCCGTCACGCGGCGCATGCGCTGCTTGAGGATCTTGGTGTCATCCTTCTTTGTGAAGTAGCGATAGTCGGGGAAGTCCTTGTAGCCGTGATGCGCTACCAAGCGAAAGAGTGACTCCTCCAGATTGGCGCCGGTCACGCTGAGGCCGTGCACCAGGCCCGCACGGATCGCTGGCGCAAGGGTGATCCCCAACTGCGCAGAACTCATGGCGCCAGCCACCGCCCAGTACATCTTGCCGCCGCT
>JAPLMU010000018.1 GCA_026386795.1 Planctomycetota bacterium | reverse complement strand
GCGCTGAGTGCGTGGGCGGGCTCACCATCAATCAGAACCGCTCCGGTATCGGGCGCTAGGAGACCGGCAGCCAATCGCAGCGCGGTGGTCTTGCCGCCACCATTGGGTCCAATGAGAACGGTGACTCGACCAGCACGCGGCGCAATGTTTCCAACGGACAGTTCGAACGTTCCGCGGCGCAACACAGGCGATTGGAACACAAGCGTTGTCATCGCGGCCACGCTCCGGATGTCCTGCGCAGGAGAACCAGGAATGCACCGCCACCAAAGACCGCGGTCACCGCGCCGAGCGGAAGTCGACCGCCGCCGATATCGATCCATTGCCGAAGTGCGTCAGCACCGATGAGCAGTCCTGCGCCCGCAACCGCAGCGCCAACAACCAGCGGCCGGTTGCGCGGGCCGACAAGCGCGCGTGCACAATGCGGCGCAAGCAAGCCAACGAACCCAATCGGTCCGCACAGGGCAACGCTCGCAGCCGTGGCGACACCGCAGCCAAGGAACATGGCGGTGCGCATGGGTGCGAGCGGAACGCCAACGGAACGCGCTTCATCGTCGGAAAGTGCGGCAGCATCAAGGCGGGAGCCCCAGGCCGCCGCCAATGCAGTGAGACCGCAAGCAGCGACCGCGCATGCCACAAGCGCGCCGGGGTCCGGGACATCAGGAATCCGACCGAAGAGCCATCCGGCGAGTAAACCCCGGCGATCAGGGGGCAACAGTGACTCAGCAACAGTTGAAAGCGCGCTGGCGATCGCTCCAACAATGACGCCGCTCAGAATGAGTGTCACCGGGTCGATGACCCCGCCGCGCCGTGCAAGTAGCAAAACAAGACCAAGTGCAACGAGCGCGCCAACGAGTGCGGGCACGCCGAGCGCAGCTCCGAGCGGTGCCGCCAGGCCTGCCCATGCGGCGGCGAGTGATGCAATCGCTACTCCGGCTCCTGCGCCGCTCGTCACGCCCAATACAAAGGGCGACGCGAGCGGATTGCGCAACAGTGTTTGCATGATGGCGCCGGAAACGCCGAGTGCGGCGCCCGTGGCAGCGGCGGCAAGTACGGCATCGATGCGGAACTGTCCGAGGGTGGCGCTCGGCCAACCAAAGACGAACGTTCCATCGAGCGTTCGGACAAGAAGTAATCGCGCTGCCACCACTGCAAGCGTTGCGCCGCACACGACGGCGAGGCCGATCGTTGGTCGGCGAGCCGTCACTTGTGGGCTCCTGATTGGGAAGCGGTGATGGCACAGATGGCATCATCGGCACCGCGCAATGAAGCTGGGCCGCTCACCATCATCCGTGCGCTGGGCTCAAGTAATTCAGGCGCATCGATCGCAACGAGCACGGCGCTCGCATCCTTCATCCACTTGGGAATACTGCTGCGACCGATGGAAACTATCGCCGCTGGAGCCAGCCGCACTACGTCTTCTGCGGTGATCGCCGGGTAGCCGGGCATGCGCACTGCGTTCACGCCGCCCATGGAGACCCAGAGATCGTCAACATAGGTGCCGGTTCCAAATGCCATCGGCGGATCAACCGAGAACAGGAACAGCACCGGCCCCTTGGCGCGGACCGGCGCGCGCACGGCCTCCGCGTGCGCGGCGGCGATGTGCGTTGCTGCGTCGGGCGCTCCTGCAATGCCGCCTGCGGCGAGCAGCGCGGCAATGGGCGCGAGGCTTGCTTGGACATCCGATACACGATCGAAGTGCCAGGAGTGGACTTCGGCGCCGACCGAACGCGCGACGGTTTCGAGGGCCGGATCAGTCACGCTCGACTGTCGGAGTACGAGCGTCGGGCGCAGCGCGGCGATTGCTTCTAAATCGCGGTCTTCAAGCGAACCAACGATGCGCGCATCGGGCGCTTGGGGTGTTTCGCACCACGGGGTTCGGCCCACGATGGCTGCGCCGCCCCCAAGTTCGCTGACCGTGCGAGTTAAGGCCGGGCTCAGGGAAATGATCCGCATGCCAGCGGGAGTGGCGGGCGGAACGGCGGGCGATCGACCACATGCTGCCATGCCGGCAAGCAGAACCGTGCATGCAAGCCGATGAATGATGGAAGTCCGCGTGGGCACGAGTCGAATCGTACGCCGTGTTCGCCTGAATATTTCCACCCAAGCGACCCGGTTCCCCGTTACTCTTCTCCCCGATGCCCGGATTCCTTGCCACGCTCCGAACCCTTTTCCTTGGCGGCGATGAATCGACCGCTTCACTCCGTCGCACCAGCGTCGATCGGATTGATGCCGTGGGCACGATGCCTGTACCTGCGGACTCGCAGGAGATCGTGACGATGGCGCGCGAGTTTCGCATGTTCCTTGACGTTCAGGACCAGCGGCAACAGGAACTCGCCCGCGTCGTTGCAGCGCTCCCGCAGAGCATGGGGTCGCTGCCAGAACTGGTTCGACAGCAAACGCGGTTGGCGGACTTGGTTGCGCAGCAACTGATGCACACGCGACAGCGCGACGATCATGTTGAGAAGACTCTTGCCCGCATTACCCAGGGTGTTGAACAGCAGCGCGATGTGATGAGCTTAGTTCAACAGCAGTTGGATCTCAATCACGAGAGTGCCATGAAGGTTGCGGAAGGCGTCACCACGCTGGCTAATGCAGTGGTTCAGTTGCAATCAACGACCGACCGCAGTTCTGCTGCGCTGCACGGCCTGCTTGAGAAGACCACCGAACGCGACGCCGGGGTACAGAAACTTCATACCGCGCTGCAGAACTGGATGCTCTTTGTGGCAATCATTTCGTGCATGACGCTTGTTGGTGGCGTGATCTTGGCGTGGATCGCACTGGAATCGGGACGCGCGCCTGCTCCGTTGCCTGCTCCGGTAGCGGGCGCGCCGATTGTTGCGCCTGCACCTGCAACGAGCGATGGGATCGGAATCATTACTAGCTCAGGCGGATTGCCTGCAGTTCCTGCTCCTGAGGGCAGTGCGATGCCAGCCCTTGGCGGCGCGCCCGAACCGACCACGGGAAGCGCGGTGCCAGCGACGGGCGGAGCGACGGTTCCGCGCTGAGTGGCTCCCCGTATTGCGTTGCGATCCCGCGTTGAGTTACTGTCCCGCGTTGAGCTGTGTCCGCGCGATCCGCTGATACGCGGGGCACGATGCAAGCAATTCTTCATGGCGCCCGGTGGACACGATTCGTCCGTTGTCCATCACCACAATGCGGTCTGCGGCGAGGACGGTTGACAAGCGATGCGCAATCACCAATGTGGTGCGCCCTGCCCCAAATTCAGCGATCGCGGTGTTGATGAGGTCTTCGCTCTCTGCGTCCACTTGGCTGGTGGCCTCGTCCAAAATCAGGATGCGCGGATCGCGCAGCACCGCGCGGGCGATCGAGATTCGCTGTCGCTGACCGCCGGAGAGCGATGTTCCGCCCTCAGCCACCATGGCGCTAAATCCATCAGGTAAACGATCGATGAATGACTCCGCATAGGCGCGGCGCGCGGCGACTCGTACCGCTTCATCAGAGGACGCATTGTGACCGAAGCGGATGTTCTCATTGATAGTGCCGCGGATCAGGAACGCGTCCTGTGTGACAACGCCCACTTGCGCGCGAACACTCTTGAGCCCGTGCTGCGCAATGTCGACGCCGTCAACGAGTACGCGGCCCTTGGTGGGCGCAAAGAGGCGCGAAAGCATGGAAAGCAGCGTGGTCTTGCCGCATCCGTTGCTACCTACAAATGCAACGCGCTCTCCGTGCTGAATCACCAAATTGATGTCTTGCAGTGCATCAACATCGGCTCCGGCATAACGAAACGAAAGACCCTCGAAGCGAATGTCTCGGGCATGAGGCGGCAGCGGCGACTTCCGGCGCTCTCCGCCATCCTCACGTGCAACGTCAAGAACTTCTTGCAGCCGTTCAGCGGGCGCTGATGCAGCCTGAATATCGTTCACGAAGCCAGCAATCGGCTTGAGCGAACCGCCCGCCGCGGCGAGCGCACCCAGCGAAAGAACAAATGTATCGAACGCCAACTTCCCGTCAATGATTTGTCGTGCGGCAATCAGGGCGAGCACGCAGATTGCAACAATGGAAATTGACTCCACAACGGGCGACGACATCGATTGCGCAAACCGCACGCGCATTTCTTCGCGCAGCACCACGGCGTTCACCGCGTCGAAGCGGCGAATCGCTTCGGCCTCAGCGGTGGCCGACTTCACGGCGCGCATGCCTTGCATACTTTCGTTGGAGACGCGCAACAAGTCCGCCTGCGCGCGGAGCGAGCCGCGAACGCCCTTGCGGATGCGCTTTCCAAACTTCCGCAATGGGATTGCGAGTACAGGAAGCGCAACAAGCGCGATCAGCGTGATGCGCCAGTCAAACCAAATAGCTGCCAAGAAGGCCGCTCCACCCTTCGTAATCTGCGCTACGGTCTTACCGGTAAGTGCTACCAATCCGCGCTGCAGTTCAGCGCTGTCGCGCACCGTGCGGCTCACGAGATCGGATGCGCCGCGTTGCAAGACCGTTGCGAGCGGCAGATTGACCGCATGCTTAAAGACGTCGTGGCGGATCTCAGTCACAGTGCGTACGCACAAAGTCAGTGCCAAGTATTGGTGACCAAAGTTGGCAGCAGCGCCGATGGCGGTCATCACCATCAGTGCAATGAAGACCACGACCACGCCACCAAATGCATTCTTCGGTAGCTGATCCGTCACTTCCGGCGGCACCCACGACGCGTTCTGATTGATCCACTGACCGAGTGATTGATTCTTGCGAAGCAGGAACTCCAGCACCGGTGACAGCGCCACGAGACCGGCACCAAGGCCGCCCGCAGAAATGAGCGCGAGGCCCATCGCGGTGGCAAGTCGGGTCTTGTGCTTCAGCAGCCGAGCTGCAAAGTGCCAAAATGCGTGCATCGAGAAAGAGTATTCGATCGATGAACGCCCTGCTTGACTCCGGGGCTCAGCGTCCTGCGGCGATGCGTGCAAGGTCAGTCCAGAAAGCCGGATAGCTCTTGGCCACGCATCCAGGATCAACGATCTTTACGCCGCCCGTGCGCAAGCCAATCACAGAAAATGCCATGGCCACACGGTGATCGCGGACGGTTTGAATCAGTGCCTGCACGCGCTCGGAGTGAACGGCGGCAGAACGGATCGGCGTAATGATCAGTGAATCCCCATCAATCCGTGCGCCCGCTCCCATGGCAATCAGACCATCGCGGAGCGCCGCAAGCCGGTCGCTTTCCTTGACGCGTAGCGTGGATAGGCCGTCAAGCCTGGTTTCACCGTCGGCAAGAGCAGCAAGTGCGGCGATCGCCAAAGCGCCATCGGGTGCCGATGAAAGGTCAAATCGACCGCCCCGCAGTGGGAGCTGATCGCCGACAACGGCGCATGTCACGCGCGTGGTCCCGCGGTCGATCGGCGACGGCACGATGATTGCACCCATGGAGCCAATAGTCTCAATCGCACGCATATCCGGCTGCCGACTCTGCTGCGGCAGACCCAGCAGCTCAACCACGCTGCCCGGAATAATCGCTGCAGCGGCTGCCCAGTAGATGGCGCTTGATGCATCAGCTTCGATGAATACGTCAGCACGCGCGCGCGGCGGTCCGTGCGGCACGGAAATGGCAGTGAATGAGCCCGATGCGTTGCGGGACTCCTCAACGGCAACGCCCCAGCGCCGGAGTTCGTCGATTGTTAGTTCCAAGTAGCTCTGACTCGTGGGTTGCTCGGTGAACTCCACGCGCAGTCCGTCGCGAAACCACGGGGCGCACAGCAACAGTCCGCTGACGCACTGACTGGTTGATGTTCGTGAAACGTGGACGGTTCCGCCATGCGGCGCTGCAGATCCAGGCGTCACGGTGAGGGGAAGTGCTGCGCTGGCGCTGGTCACACCAACGCCAAGCGACTCAAGAAGCGTGACTCCATCCGCAACCGGACGTTGCCGCATGCGCGCACTGCCATCAATAGTGACTGGCGCGCGAGCAAGCGATGCGGCGGCCATCATGAATCGCGTGGGGGTTCCACCATCGCCAAGATTGATGTGCACGGGAACGTTGGTAGCAAATCGCCCCCCGCACCCGTGAACGCGAATGGAATCATCCGTCACTGTGATTGCGCAACCAAGCACCTGCAGCGCGCTGATTAATCCATCGGTGTCGTCGGACCGCAATGCGCCGTGTAACACCGACACTCCATCAGCCAGCGTCGCCAAGATCAAGGCGCGATTTGTAATGCTCTTCGAACCAGGAACGCGGATCGAAGTACGAATGCAGCCAACCGCTTGGGGCACCGGAAACGGATCCGGGAGCGCCCCGCTGCTGTCGTTCGCCGAACTACTACTCACTCGGACAGTCCAGAGTCCGCGGCACGAAACACCGCCACGATGTCTTCAATTGGAATCACAAACAACCGATTGTCCCCTTCAAAGTCCACGGGGACGCCGTGCTTGGGGTTGAAGAGCACGCGGTCGTACTGCTCGATGGGGTAATTTTCATCCTTGGCCACCTCTGCAGAAATGGCAACTACGCGACCGGTGATGGTGGGAATTTCTAGCCGGTCCGGCAGGTGAATACCAACTTTGGTGATCTTCTTGTCCTCGTCCTTGCGAATGAGGACCCGCTTACCGATGGGTTCGACAGTCTCGAGACGGGGATTGCGTGAAGTTCGCGTCATGACCAAATGTTATACCGCCGGGCGGGATATCATTCCCGCAATGACGACCGCCACTCCACAGACCGCGCAACGCGCCGCCACGGGCACCGATCCGTTGGCCTTGATTGACGTTGACCACGTTCGCTTCTATGTCGGGAACGCCAAGCAATCCGCGTTTTTCTATGCGTCGGCGTTTGGGTTTCAAGTGGAGCAAATCCGCGACCTGACCACGGGTAGTCGCGACTCCGCGCAGTACCTCCTGACGCAAGGGAACATTCGATTCATTCTTGAGACTCCCCTGTCCAAGGATCACCCTGCCGCCGCAGAACTCGCACGATTTGGCGACGGCATCAAGGACATTGCATTCAACGTGTTTGACGCCGAGGCTGCCTGGAAAGCCGCAGTCAAGAACGGCGGCGAAAGCGCCTACGAGCCAGTCACAAAGAGTGACGCGCAGGGAACCGTGACTACCGCGGGCATCAAGACCTACGGACGCACGGTGCACACCTTCGTCAGCCGCACTGGCGAGTACGCGCTGCCAAAGATCAAGCAAGGCGCCACGTTCATGCCCGGGTTTCGATCCATCGGACCGTTTGCATTGAACGATTACAACAAGCAGCACCCATGCGGACTCAAGTTTGTTGATCACGCGGTTGGCAACGTTGAAGAAGGCAAGATGAACACGTGGGTGGACTGGTACGAACACGTACTGGGCTTCCAGATGTTCAAGCACTTTGATGACAACGACATCTCCACGGAATTCTCAGCGCTGATGTCCAAGGTGATGGCCAGCGGCAATCAGCTGATTAAGTTCCCGATCAATGAGCCAGCGGCCGGCAAAAAGAAGAGCCAAATTCTTGAATACCTGGAGTGGCATGACATGACTCCGGGCGTGCAACACTTGGCCCTGCGAACCGACGACGAAATTGCCAGCGTTGCTGAGTTGCGTCGCCGCGGCGTTGATTTCTTGAACATTCCAGAGTCCTACTACCAGGGCGTTTGGGCACGCGTGGAAGCCATGCTCAAGCAGCACGGACATGCCGGCGTGAAGGAAGACCACGCGCGCATCAGGGATCTGGGCATCTTGGTTGACGCTGACGATGAGGGCTACCTCTTGCAATTGTTCTCCAAGCCGCTGCAGGATCGACCAACGTTGTTCTTTGAAATCATCTGCCGACGCGGCAGCCAAAGCTTCGGCAAGGGCAACTTCAAGGCACTGTTTGAGAGTCTTGAACTGGAGCAGGAGCGTCGCGGGAATCTCTGATCCCGTGCAGCGTCGCCGTATCGCCATCATCATCGCCGCGTCCAGCGTGCTGGGCGCGGCGATATTTATTGTGCGCGG
>JAPLMU010000025.1 GCA_026386795.1 Planctomycetota bacterium | reverse complement strand
TCCGCGCCGCCGTTACCGAGGAGCGTGTACTCGGGGTGCAGGTCAAGGCCTTGCGACACGAGGAAACTGAACGAACCACCAGAGATGCTCGATGCATCCTGGCCGGCATAGGAAGCCAACATGGAATACGGCGACGCGGTGTAACCACTACCGTTCCAGACGCTGATCCCCTGAAGCAAGTTCATCGTGAGCGTGGTGCCTACTAAGTCTGATCCGATTCCTGGTTCATTACCGGAGAATGGGAACAGCGGGTCAAGGCCAAGTTCGCCTTCAAAGACACGAAGCGATGGGGCGATTACTTGCCCCGTGGCATGGTCCCATCCGCCAGTCCTGAGGGAACCATCGAGTGCGCTCACCCACACATCTGCATGTGGCGCCTTCCCGGCAGCAACGGCAACGGATACAAGAGATACGGCGACTAGTGAAGAAAGCATGAAAGTACGTGACATGATGGGAAACTCCTGAAAGAAATGAGGTAGTAGTGCAGAGGTGGGAACAGAGGCAAAATGAGGTGGCGATTACTGTTGACTGGGATTTTTGTTGTTGCGGTGCGGAGCTATCCGCATGGACATCATGGTGGTCATGGACACGCTCCCCATGCGCCGAGCATCGTGCCGAGGTCAGCGCCATCAACAGCACCGCTGTTGTCAAGGTCTGCGCTGCCGGACAATCCCCATGCACCAAGAAGTATGCCAAGATCAGCGCCATTCACGGTTCGATCACCGTTGAGGTCGCCAATGCAAGCTGGTGGATTCATGGCGTCTTGTGCCGCTGCAAATGCCTCGTCAAAGGTTGCCTGTGATGCGCCACCATTCAGAATGATCCAGTACTCCTGCGAGGGCAGCAGTGTTGGCGAGGTGGAATACATTTCAAACGGTGCCAGATACACGCCGACATCGGGCGCCGCCGAGCCTGCCGCCGGCTGCAATGTCATGGAAAGATGCCGATGCCAACCGCCATCGGATTGCACTGCAAGATCAAAGCCAGCAACCGGACCGCTTGCACTTGTGGCATTGGCGGTGAGGTAGGAGATGCGCAGACGTTCGCCAGCAAGTGGGCCAGCAGCGGATGTTTCCACAAATGTGGCGCCATCCCAGACCAAGATTGGTCCAGTAAATCGGAAGCCGATTCGGGTGCCGGCTGCGAAGGTTCCAGGTAAGGCGTCATAGCCTGGATTGCTAGTGAACCACGTGGAACCAGTGTCACCGAACGCGCCAGCAAAGACGCGTTGGTCTTCGCCGTTTCCGGTGGCAGTCACGGCCGTCGTGGCTACGCGACCGTCCACGGTCCGCAAGCCAATATCACCAGTATGTTGGGCGAATGCGGAAGCCGCGGTAGTCAGGATGACCACCAAGCACGTGCTGAGCGATCGAATGTGAAGTTGCATTTCATGTCTCCGTAAATGATGTAGTGATGTAGATCAGTGCATATCAGTGCATATCAGTGCAGATCAGTGCAGATCAGTTCAGATCAGTTCAAATCAGGGTCGAATTTGTTTTCCTGCATGCTGCGATAGACATCCTCAAACTGCAGGGTGCCAACGTGCCCATCCACGAATGCATAATTGCTCTGGCTTCCGCTACCAGGAGTCCGCCGGTCGATCGCATTGATCTGCACCTGCGAAGCCGCGGTCTTGGCGGGGGCCGGGCTTGAAGCCCAGTCCTCGATATGCGGATGGTCGGCCGAAGCAAAGCTGCCTTGCTCTGCCATCAGCAGGAAGCAGACGATCCGGTCAGGATTCTGCACCTGCTGAAGCCGGTCTGCACCTGCTCCTGGTCCATCAAGGGCAACCAGTGGCGAGTAGGTGCGCGAGAGGTAGTTGTTCATTCCATAGCTGGTTCTTCGATACAGCGCAGGAGTGCTGTTGCCCACGGGTTCGCCGTCGCCACCAGCCTCAAGTGGCCAGTGCGGACTTTGATCAAGCGGGCTCTTTAGCGCAATTGGGCTGTTACCGAAGTACGGGCGGAGCCGTTCGACAAACGAGTTCTGTGCATTGGCAAACGAACCGTGCGGAAGTCCAACATCGACGAACCGTTCGTCATTCATGTTGATGTAGGCGAGATGGGCCACGGTGAGTCCGCGGAGGTTCGAGAGATCTGCCGTTGCGAGCGCTGTACGCCGCGCGCTGGAGATCGCCGGAATCATGACGCTGGTGAGGACGCCAATGATGCCAATGACAACAAGTAACTCAATGATGGTGAATGCCGAGCGTTGCGCTCTGCAGTCAATACGAGAATGCATATGGATGTCAACCTTCAGCGCTCTGCTGGTGCAGAAACGCAATGTGTGCGTAGAAGTGTCCGTGCGCACGAGCGCCGGACGGCATTGCCCTTCAGGCAACGCGGCACATCAGGTCAGCAGGTTGGGGGTGGTCGAGCCGCGAGCGCCGGGATCGGCAGCGGTGCAGCAAAGAGCGCGGGTGCCGGCCAGCTGACAACGGCTACGAGCGCGTGGAAGGCTGGTACAGGCACCTCAGCACCAGTAGTCGTTGCGAGCGTCAGAAGCAGTTCGCAGGTGGCGCAGGTGGATTCGTCGTGCTGGTGTGGGGCAGCAGCATGATCGTCACTGCCGTGTTCGCCAGGGCTACCAGCCGTATCGGCGTGGTGCGCGTGATCCGTGTGACTTGCGCAGGCAACGCGGGCGTGCCCGGCAGTTGATTCGGCCGTCAGATGCAGCGCTCGAAGACCAACTCCACCCGCCGCGACGAGGGTCACGGTGATGAGGGCAAGCAGGAATCGGAGGTTTCGTGGCACGGGTAGGGGAGTATATCCAACAACGCACGCACGCCCTCCATTGTTCGCTTGGTTTGGCGCGCCGGTAACCATTTACACTCGCCACATGCCTCGTCCTGACCGCCCCGGTTCTTCTCATCGTCCTGCACGCTTTGGCCGCACTGAAGGAGCGGCCCGGGTCACTCGACCGCCGCTGCAGGTGATGCCAACAACGCTGTGGGAGTACCCAAGCCAGCATTACGACTGGACTGACGCCGACGGCAGGCGCCACACCATGCAGGGCGACAAGGATTACGCGGGCGCAACGCCTTCGTGGGTGATCTGGCAATTGCTGATGCGTTACTCGCGCGAGAACGACCGCGTGATCGACCCGATGTGCGGCAGTGGAACCACCATTGATGTGTGCAAGAGTATTGGTCGCCCGGTGAAGGGTTATGACTTGGTGCCGCGCCGCGAAGACATTCTGCAAGCCGATGCGCGCAAATTGCCGCTGGAAGACGGCAGCGTGGACTTCGTGTTCTTGGATCCGCCGTATTCAACGCACATTGAGTATTCCGACGACGCGCGCTGCATCGGCAAGCTTGACGCTGCCGGCGATGACGGTGGCAAGGCGTACTACGCGGCGATGACCAAGGTGATTTCTGAGTGTCACCGAGTGATGAAGAATCGCCGCTACCTGGGTCTCTATGTGAGCGATAGTTGGAAGAAGAAAAAAGGCGCACCAACCGGCAGTGGCGCAGGGACATTCATGCCGATTGGGTTTGAATTGTTCGCCATGATGCGCAAGCTGTTTGTGCCAGTGGACATCATCTGCGTTGTGCGGCAGAATCAGAAGTTAGAGAAGGGCAACTGGCGCAAGACCGCCGTTGAAGAGAACTTCTACCTGCGCGGATTCAACTACCTGTTCATCATGAAAAAGGTGGACGATGTGGTGCAGGGCGCTGGCACGCATGGAAATGCACCAGGGCGTGATCGCAAGTAATCGTCTCGCCCGTTCCAAGACTGTTGCGATTCACGGCGAACACGCGTGAATCACGGCGACCATACGGTCGGTCGCGGAACCGCTCCGGCACCAGCATCGTTGCGCATGCGCGCATCGGGTGCTTGGCCCTGCGCCGTTGCCGCCATGCGCAGTAGGCGCCACGCATTTTCATCGCGCAGCGTTCGCAGTGCAGCAAGATCTGGATCCGTGGCAGCAGCAGTCACCAATTCTGTGCCGTCGGCGGGCGCAGGGGTTTCGCGACGCGCATCTTGCCACTCCGTGAGGCGACGGATCATGTCTTGATCAACAATCTTCCAGCGATCGCACGCGCCGTCAAGAACAGCGGCGGCTGCATCGCTTGCGGTATCCGGACTGCCCGCGGCGGCAAGATCGCCTGCATCGCGCCACGCGCTTCCATCAGCAAAGAACTGGGGGAATGTGGCTGCAAGCCATGCCGCGGTGAGCCGCTCGCCAAGCGCGGGGTCCATTGCAGAAATGGAGGCAATGGCGTCTCGCTGTGCACGGCGACGCGCCTTTCCCGCTTCATGCACGCGGGTGATGATTCCGCGCACTTCGGGCGCGTTACGGAATGAGTCCGGACTGCCATCGCGTCCTTCGCGCCGAGCACGGACACCAAAGAGCAGGAAATCACGGAGGGCCTCAAGCCCGGCGTGGCGCGCTTCATCGGCGGTGGAGCGCAACTGATCAGCATGCGCGGAGAGCAGTACCAACGCGGCGTTCCGCTCCACTTCGTTATCGAGAGCGAGTGCCGAGGAAATCGGATCCGCATCCGACTCCCACAACGCTCCGAGGAGCCACGGTTGACGGAAGCGCTTCCAAGGGAGCGAGGCTCGCCGTGCAGCAGATACCGCTCGGGCAAGCAGAAATCGCCCGTCATCCTCTTTGAGACCAATAGCGATCGCCACCTCGCGGAACGTTTCATCATCTGCCTGACGGCGCTCGCCATCGGCGGCGAGCAACGACTGCAGGTACTCGCCGAGCGAACGTTCAAATGCCGTTGGATCTTCGGTGGCCCGATTGGCTGCTTCCGCTGAC
>JAPLMU010000017.1 GCA_026386795.1 Planctomycetota bacterium | reverse complement strand
GGCATGCCTGCGGGCGTATTCAATACGGTGCAGGGTCGCGGCGATGTAGCTGCCGCGCTGGTGGCGCATTCGGATGTCGACGGCGTGCTGTTCACTGGAAGTTGGCTAGTGGGGCGCCGCATCATGGAAGCCAACCTCGACCGTCCCGGCCGCATAGTGGCTCTGGAAATGGGCGGCAGTAATGCAGCCATCGTGATGGATGATGCGGACCTGCGGCAAGCAGTCATTGAGTGCGTGCGTTGTGCGTTCATTAGTACTGGGCAGCGCTGCACGTGCACGCGGCGCATCATTGTTCATCAGGCAGTGGCCGAACGATTCATTGCTGCATTTGTTGAGTGCGCACGCACTATCACGGTGGCGCCGGGCGACGCAGATCCTGCGCCGTTCATGGGTCCACTGGTGAGTCGTGAGGCGCGCGATGCAACCGTTGCGTTCCAAGAGGAGTGCAGGGCGCGCGGTGAGCAAGTATTGCTGGCGGCGCGCGCATTCGGGACCGGAATTGCCGCGGACTCATCGCAGCGCGAGACAATGAGTGAAGGTTGGTTTGCCACGCCCGGCGTGTTGCTTGCACCGCGATTTGAATTGGCCACCGACCGTGAAGTATTTGGTCCAGTGGTGAGAATTGCAGTTGCCCAAGACCTGCATGACGCCATTTCACAGGCGAATGCAACGGAATTTGGTCTCGCAGCCAGCGTCTTCACGCAACAGCCAGCGGTCATTCGTGCTGCCATGCATCGGCTGCGCGCTGGATGCATCAATATCAATTGCGGCACCGCGGGCGCGAGCGGGAAGCTGCCATTTGGCGGACTTGGTCGGAGCGGGAACCTTCGTCCTGCTGGAGCAGCAATGATTGATTCATGCGCGTATCCCATTGCATCCATGGTTGAGAGTGGTGACGCTGTTACCATTCCTGCTGGAATGACTGCGCCCGAGCGCGTCTGACCAGCAAGCCCCCACGCCATGACGCACACTCCAGCTCCTCACTACGCGATCATTGTTCCGGCATGGAACGAGGAAGCGATCATCGCGCAGACGGTCGGTCAATTGCGAACGATTGCAGAGAATCTTGGGCGGCCCTATGAGTTGCTGGTAGTAGACGATGCCAGTAGCGATGGCACTGCCGCGTTAGCCGCCGCTGCGGGTGCGCGCGTGGTTCGTGTCGAGAAGCGGCAGATTGCGGCGGTGCGCAATGCGGGCGGACACGCAACCAGTGCGCCGTACCTGATCTTTGTTGACGCAGACACGTGGCTTCCAGAAACAGTGCTGCGGCATGCGCTTCGTGAACTTGACCGCGGTGCAGTGGGTGGTGGCTCGCGGGTGGCATTTGATGGTCGCGGCGGACCAATTTCCGAGGCATTCTTTGCAGCATTTAAGGTGCTTTGGTACGCGCAAGAACTTGCCGCTGGATGCTTCATTTTCATGCGCCGCGATGCGTTTATTGCGCTGAATGGATTTGATGAGCAGTGGTTCGCGGGCGAGGAATATTGGATGAGTAAAGCGCTCAAACAGCGCGGTCGATTTGCATTTCTTTCTGAAGAGGTCGTCAGCAGTGCGCGCAAGCAACGAGCGGGAGCGGGACCGCGCATGATGCTGACGCTCTTGGCGCTCACCATTTGGTTTTCACTTGGTCGTCACAAGCCACTGCAGTCCCGTGCCAAGCTCGCCTTCTGGTACGACGGCAAGCGCGAAGGCAAACCCATCGACCTCGGGTAAGTGTTCGGGCGCTTACGAATCCTTGCGCCGTGAAGTCCACGCGGCAGCCAGCGCCACCACGATGGCAAACAGCGCAATAGTCAGCGCCATTGCACGGCCGGACATGCCGGACGCAGGTGCGGGCTGATCAGTAATCGTCTCGCCGAACGCACTGTCGGTCACCACTACCGCGAGCGGCGCTGCGTTAGTGAGATTCAGTGCGGCGGCAGGGGTCTTGCATGCCTGCAGAGCGGGATCGCCGTAGAGGACTGCTGATAGTGCGATCTGTGCTCGGTCTTCCTTGGCGGTTGGCATCCATGACACCAAGTCACCGGAAGCGCGCGCCCAGTATGCACGGCGCTCGCTTTCAATGACGATGCCCACGGGCGTTCCGCGTGCGAGTTGGCGGGGAATGTTCACCATGGACTCAAGAGCGGGCGTCACTGGAGATGCGCTGATATCCGCGGTGAAGCTGGCGATGGCGGCGGCTTGTTTCCAGGCCATCAGGTCTGCGATGTCAGGCGTTCCTGGACGTGCAAAGCCCGGCGTGAACGCCACCAAGAGCGAAGCGGGAGACGCACTTGGGGATGGCGCGTCGTTTCTAGGTTGCGTGCCTGCACGCACTCCCGGCGCGCCACTCGCCGCTGCAGGGCGGATCAGCCACTGAACCCCGCGCGCTGGGCCACCATCATTGATCGCTGCGTACGAAGGCCCCGCGACCACCACGAGTGACGCCGCTGAATTTCCGTCGGTGCCTTGCCACGCTGGCATGAAATCACGCGGCGAACTATCGCAGCTTCCGCCTTCGCCGTAGAGCGATGCGTTCCAGCCTGCGTCTTGCAGTTGTCTTCGTGCGGAGGCCATCGGCCACGCATATGCAGTTCCGCTTGCGCCGAGAACGGCGGTGCCGGTGTCGGCTTGGCTGTTGCGATCGTGTTCAAGTGTGGCTTGTGCGGCCAGCGACACCATCTTGGTGTCATCAAATGGCAAGCGTCCGACCGTGCGGAGCGCTGGTTCGCTGAGTGCAGCTTGCCAACCGGTCACCGGATCGACCGCTTCACCAACTTCAAGGTTGGTTGTGAGCAGCCAATCAGTAGCGATTGGTTGCTTGACGCCTGCGAAGTTCCATGGACCCATGGAGATGACTTCAGACGAACCAATCACCAGCACTTGGTCGGTTGTCGCGCTGGCGGTTGTGCCTGTGGCGCTTTCCGTTGTTGCGCCCGCGGACGCCGTTGCGCTCACCGACGCTTTCGCCAGCCGGGCGCGCACTGCTGCCAACCGCGTCTCTGCAGTTCCTTCAGCCGGGTCAAACTCGATCACTTCAACAGTGAATCGCGTGGCACGCGCAGCGATCAGCGCCTTTACTTCTGGCAATTCGCGAACGCCTCTCGGCGCCACTAATGTCCAGTGCGTTGGCGTGGACGTGCGCGTCAATTCCGCGCTGGGTGCCACTGATGAGCAGCCTGCAAGAAGCGCGACCGGCGCGGCAATACCAGCAACTGCCAGAAACTGAGCCTTGCGACGCAACAATCAGGAATCCGTCCCGATGTGCGCGTCAAGCCATGCAGGAACAGCGTCGATGGCAAGTTTCTCCTGCTGCTGCGTGTCGCGATGGCGCACCGTGACGGTCTGGGCCGTCAATGATTCGCTGTCGATGGTGAT
>JAPLMU010000199.1 GCA_026386795.1 Planctomycetota bacterium | reverse complement strand
CGACAAACACCACTGGCACCGCGCCCTTTGCATCGCGGACGCGGGTGATCAGTTGCTCCTGACGTGCGATTGCATCAGCATCGTCGCGCGGCGCAGCAATTACAGAGGTTGGTTCGCCTGTCATAGCCAACATGAGAAGTGGAAGATAGGCGAGGAGTCCAAGACGGCGAGCGTTGAGTGCCATGCAATGAGGCTACAACGGTGTGCGATGCCCGAGTTGATCGCCACCCATCGTGTGTTGTCCAGGTACAGCGAGCAACCAATCACCCGCCGTTCATGCCCCATTGCGCGAGCAACCGGCCAAGATCAGCGCCGTCCACGATGCCGTCGCGGTTGAGGTCGCCAAGGGCGATGCCGGAGCCAGGTGGCGTTGGGTCGGCTATCGCTCCGAGGAACACGGTCAAGTGTTGCGTGCCAGCGATGTTGGTTGCATTGGGGGCGATGCCAAGGTCGCCGCTTCCTGCGGGTAGGGCAGGGAGCCACTGGTTAGAGACGGTGCCGTCAACGCGTTCAATGAACGCAGTGAGCGCCACCGTTCCTGCGAAGTCAGCAGCAAGTCCAAGGTCTGCAAATGGAATGCGAAGTTCGATGCCCGTGGTGGCGGTGGCAGCATTGGCAACACTTGCAGCAGTGATGCCGGCGGTGTTGGTGTTGTCAAACCCAACTTCAACGTTGTTTGGATTTCCACCAGCGCTCAGTACGCCGCGCCCGGAGTTCAGAGCGACAGTTCCAAGGAAGTCTTTCGTGGCAAGCGTGCCCGCACTGGGCAGCTTCACGCGATCCACATACACCAGCGAGCCAACGGTGTTGACGTAATAGAGCGCGTCAGGCGCAAAGCCAGCGTCAAAGGTGGTGCCATCAAGCGGCGCAAGTCCGCCCGGTGGGGAAGGAATGTGCGCTGTAACAAGGCGATTTTGCCCAGTACCCGCGCCGGGATCAACATCAATGAAGAGATCAAGCGAGGTGCCATCTTGCGGCAGGTTGCCGGTGATGGAAACGCGCAGCGCGTCGCCGTCAGCGCGTGCAAAGAGCTGATTGAGTTCCCCAACGTTGTCTGCAAACGATGAGAGGCACGCTTGCGTTGCACGTAGCGCGGCTGTGCCCGCGTCAGTCGGTAGCGAGCGTCCGTCGATATCTGGATGCGTCACCACCTGCGGAATGGAAAGCGCGGCGCGCGTGATGAACCATGAACGGGCGGCGAGCGAGACGGGATACGCAGCCTTGTTGGACGCGGTAATGACTGGAAGTGTTGTGCCGTTCTCTAGGCTTGCTGGAACGGTGCCCGATGATGGCACGGTGAACGCGCTGAGATCAATCGTGCTGCTTGCGGAACTGGAGTTGAGGTTGATGACTACCAGCACGGTCTCCGCCGCATCGCTGCGCACGAAGGCGTAGATACCAGTGTTCGGACAGGTGACCGGGAGATACGAACCACGCCGCAGTGCTACGGAATTCTTGCGCACAGCGATGAGCGATCGATCGTTTCTAAGATCGAACCAGCAACGCCTTTCTGCTCTTGAACGCTGCGACCGTCATTGTTGGCGGAGTATGTAGGAGGTGGCGTCCCAGCAACGGCAGCTGCATAGTTACTCATCGGAGCCCCCGCAACGGCTTGCCACTTAAACGGCTCGCGCATGGGAATATCGTTCGCGTCCGTGGTTCCGCCCGCCTTGGTGCCCTTCATGCCGATTTCGTCGCCGTAGTAGATGTTCGGCGTGAACGGCTGCGTAAACAGGATTGCAGCGGCGAGCAATTGGCGAGCATTGTTACTGCCGAAATCAGACGCTAGTCGGTTGGCATCGTGGTCGTTGGTCTGCGCAACGATGAACTTTCCTGCAGGCACCGCAGCAACGGTGGTTGCCATGGAGCTGTACAGACCCGATGCGTTTCGGTTGCTGACCGCCGAACGCGCGGCAAACTGCCACGGCTTGGTGATCACCGCATCAAAGGCGTTGGCGGTAAGCAGGTCGGTGCCGTAGTTGCCCCAATCCGATGGCTCGCAGAAGATGAAGACGTCTGGACGCACCGTGCGCAACGCGGTGCACCACGTTTCCCAGAAGGTGATGTTGGCGCCCCAGCCTTCGCCACCGCTCGCCCATGCGTGGTCGAGTCGGAATCCGTCAACGCCATCGGCGGTGTTGCCGTCGCCGTTTGGATCAAGCCACTTCTTGGCCCAGTTGGTGACGGTGTTCACTGCGGCGGCGTTGGCGAGGTTCCAGTGAATGAAGCCAACTTGCCCGCCGTTCCAGGTGGTGTAAAGCGAGCCAACATATGACGTGTTGGCGGCGTTGGTGAACGCCAACCACGGGTCGTAGGTGCTGGAGGGATTTCCATACGCCGACGCGTAGTACGGCGAGTTCTGACTGATTCCGTAGGCAACAAAGTCCAGGATCACCTTGATGCCGCGCGCATGGGCCGCATCCACAAATGCCAAGAACTGCGCCTCAGTGCCGAAGCGCGAGTTGAGTTGATCAGCGGGTCCGTGTTGGTACCCGTGGTACGCCGCCGACGGAAAGATCGGTTGCAGATAGACCATCGTCACGCCGAGGTACTGCAGATAGTCAAGACTCTCCGTAGCAGCAAGGCCGCCGAAGTCGCCAAAGCGCGTGGCAACCGAGCCCACGGTATCGAGGTTGGAATCGCGCCAGGCGATCGGCATGATTTGATAAATGACTTCATCCTGCGGCGCGCGCACAATGGGCGGCGTGTCTGCATGTGCCGATGCTGCCAGAAGCAGGGCGGCGAGCACAGCAGAAGTGGCAGTTGGGCGGAAAGTCACAGCGCATAGCCTAGGAGGCGGCGACCGAAATACCAACTGATTGTTCTTGGTTAATCGCTAGACTGCAGTCCGTGGAGCAACATTTCAACGCGGCCGTGTGCCGAGCCCGAGCTGAGGTCGACGCACGATGTGGCTGATTCGCCTTTCCGTCCGAAATCCGTACGTGGTGGCGGCGTTCGCGTTGGTGCTAGCGATCCTGGGAATTCTGTCGTTGACGCGGATTCCGGTGGACATTCTGCCGGTGTTCAAGTCGCCAGCGGTGCAGGTACTCACGTACTACCCGGGCATGCCGGCTTCGTCCATTGAGAAGACCATCACCAATCGTATTGAGCGATGGGTGAATCAGGCGCCGGGCGCACGGCTTGTTGAGTCGCGCTCGGTTCCTGGAGTCAGTGTTGTCAAGGTGTATTTCCGCGATGACATTGATCCAAATGAGGCGTTGACGCTGACCAACTCGTTGGCGTTGGGTGCGCTGCCAAATCTTCCGCCCAACACGCTGCCGCCAGTGGCGCTGCCGTTTGATGCAACGGGAACCATGCCGGTTGGCATTCTGACGGTGACCAACCTTTCTATGGACGATGCGCGCCAGAAGGACATTGCGCGCATCAATGTGCGCAACATGCTCGGCGCTGTTCCGGGCTGCATTGCGCCAGTAGTAGTTGGTGGACGCGATCGCAGCGTGATGATCTACCTTGATCCGGCCAAGATGGAAGCGCGTAATTACGCGCCGATGGACGTTGTTGCAGCGTTGCGGCGCGGAAATTTGATGGTGACTCCGGGTACGGCGTACTTCGGATCAGAGCAGGTTCTGCTTGACAGTAATGCCATGGTGGAGCGCGTGGAAGATTTGAACGATCTTCCCATTACCCTTGGCGCGCAGGCCACTGTGCTGTTGCGGGACATCGGGCGCGCTGAGGACGCATCGGCTATTCAGACATCGCGCGTTCGAATTGATGACCGTAATGAAGTGTTCGTGCCCGTGTACCGCCAGCGTGGTTCAAGCAGCTTAAGTGTGGTGGATGGAGTGCGCGCCAATATTCCAGGCATGGAAGAGCGGCTTCCCAAGGGCACCAAGCTGGATTTGGTGATGGATCAAACCGTCGCGGTGCGTTCGGCTTTGGGCTCATTGGTGTTTGAGGGAATTGTGGGCGCCGTGCTGGTTTCCATCATGATTCTGTTGTTTTTGGGTGACTGGCGCATGACGCTGATTGCCACCATGTCCATTCCGCTTGCTGTCATGGGCGCAATCATTGGGCTGTATGCCACGGGGAACACCATCAACGCGATGACGCTTGGTGGATTGGCCTTGGCGATCGGCCCGCTGGTTGATGAGGCGATTGTGGAGTTGGAGAACAACCACCGCAATTATCACATGGGGAAGTCGCGGATTCGCGCAGCCATTGATGGTTGCTCGCAGGTCATGGTGCCGGTGATGGTGGCGGCATGCACCACCTTTATTGTGCTTGCGCCACTTGCGTTGTTGCCAGGTATCGGCGGATTTCTGTTCCGCCCACTGACGTTGGCGGTTGGCTTTGCCATGATGACTTCGTTCATTCTCTCCCGCACGTTTGTGCCGATGATGTGCGCGAAATTTCTCCCCGATGATCATCGACGCGCGCGGGATGAGGTGAACGCACATGAGCGTGCCACGCGGCCACCGGGTGCAGTAGCAAAATTGTCGGCACGGTTTCAGCGTCGTATTGATGGGTTAGCCGCTGGATATTTGGCGGCCCTGCGATGGTGCCTTGGGAACCGCGCCAAGGTTGTGATGGCGGTGTGCCTTCTGTTTGTTGGTTCGCTGGCAGTGGTGCCGTTCATTGGCCGCGAGTTCTTTCCACAAGTGGACGCCGGGCAGATTGTGTTGCGCCTGCGTGCGCCGTCCAATCTTCGCTTGGACGCCACCGAAGAACGCGTCAAGGATGTGGAGCGATTCCTGAAGGAGACCGTTCCTGCCGCTGAGCGAGAGATGATTGTTTCAGAGATCGGCCTGAATCCGGATTGGTCCGCGGCATACACCACCAATTCTGGTCAGCAAGATGCGGTGATTCGTCTGCAGTTGGGGAAGAATCGCAGCAAGAGTTCGCAGGAGTGGGCAGCGGACATTCGCCGAGCATTCCTGGCAACGCCGGCATTTGCGGACCTGCGCATTGACCTTGATACGGGCGGCATGATTTCCACCGCGCTCAATTATGGCGCGTCTTCGCCGATTGATATTGAGATTGAGGGCGGTAGCAACGCCGATGCATTCGCGACCGCGCGCAAGGTGCGTGATCTGGTGGCTCCTGTGCAGGGAACGGCCGATGTGCGGATTCAACAGCGCGACGATGCGCCGTACTTGGTGCTTGATGTTGATCGTGTGAAATCGGCAGAGTTGGGGCTATCCGCTGAAGATGTAGTGCTGCAAGTGGTGGTGGCGCTCAATTCAAGCGTGTCGGTGAATCGCAATTTCTGGATCGACTCACAATCTGGCAACCAGTACTTTGTAGGCGTGCAATTTCCGGAGGACGTCGACCGAACCATGGACGATGTGCTTTCGCTTCCCGTGAAGGGCGCGCTGCAACCAACGCCCATTAACCTTGGCAGCGTGGTGACCCCGCGCCGTACGTCAGGTGCAGTGGAGATCAACCATGCTGGGTTACGCCGCGTTGCTAACGTCTTGGTGAATATCGAAGGGCGCGATCTTGCTTCAGTGGCAGGCGACATTGAAGCGCGCGTTTCCAAGCTGGAATTGCCGGAAGGAATGCGCATTTCCTACAAAGGCGAATTCCAGCGCATGAATGACTCGTTTACGCAGCTGGCATTGGGTCTGGCGCTTGCAGCCGTCTTGGTCTATCTGTTGCAAGTGACACTGTTTCGATCATGGATCGGGCCGGGTGTCATCATGTTGACGGTGCCGCTTGGTTTCATTGGTGTGGCGTGGATGTTGTATCTGACCGGCACCACGCTCAATGTGCAGTCACTCATGGGAACCATCTTCCTCGTCGGCGTGGCGGTGAATAACGGTGTGTTGCTTGTTGACTTTGCCAATCAACGGCAGCTTGAAGGTGTTGCGGCCCACCAGGCCATCAGTGAAGCGGCAGCGACACGCTTTCGCCCCATTGTGATGACTTTTCTTGCCACCGTCCTGGCGCTGACGCCCATGGCGATCGGCATCGGGCGTGGTCATGA
>JAPLMU010000019.1 GCA_026386795.1 Planctomycetota bacterium | reverse complement strand
CGGAGCGCCAGCGCCTGCGCATGGGCACGAGCCTGCTCCGGCGTCGCGCCGTAGGCCATCGTGCCGGGCAGCGAAGGGATCTCGGCAATCCATCGGCCATCGGCCTCGCGCTCGAATTCGATCGTGAATTCCATCATTTTGACCTCGCAACGGGAAGGATCGGAAGTGACCCAACACCACTATAGCGAGCGCAGCATGAAACACCCCACTTTCCGCGGAATAGCGCCGCGCTTGGGGTGTGAGGGGACCGAGGTAGCCTGAGCCCGTCATGGTGAACCTCGGCCCCACGATCATCGAACAAGTGAGCAAGCTGTGCGCGGGCTGCGGGGTCGCGCGGCTTGATCTCACCGGATCCGCCGTCCGCGACGACTTCGATCCAAGCACCAGCGACATCGACCTGCTGGTGGAGTTTCTGCCCGGTGCGCAGGTTTCCGCGCTGGATTTCGTGGAGCTGTCGGATGCGCTTGAACGCGTCTTCGGCCGGCGAGTCGACCTGATCGAGCTGAGCGCCGTGACGAATCCGATCCTGCGCGAAGCCTTCCTTCGCGACCGGATGCCGTTCTATGCAGCAGCGTGAGGTCCGCGTCTATCTCCTTAATACGCTTGCGACCGCCAAGCAGATCGATGCGCTGGTCCGGGACCTTCAGACGCGCGCGCACTGACGGGCCGCCAGCCCTGCACCACCCCTCGAAATCCCTGCGTGCAAAGCGAAAGACGCGCCCTCATGGAGGACGCGTCTCTCGTGCGTTTGGCGAGGGCTGCTGTTTGCAACCACTCTTGAAGTAGGGAGAGCTGGACGGGTTTTGAACGTTTTGAGGGATCTAGCTCGCAGAAGAGAGCTGGACAGCCCCTCGTGGCGCGCTCAGAACAGGGTTTTAGATCTCTCTAGTTCCCCCGCATCGGTCCCCTCCGCGTGAGCGGTGGCAAAGGAGCAATCTGAAGCCCCAAGAAAGCTGTGGAGTGCCCGGGCATCGGAGCGACGAGCCGAGGGGCGCGCGTGCCGCGGCTTCGAGCGACTTGCGGCCACCGCCTTGCTGGCAGTTGGCGAGACTCGCCTGGCGCGCATACAAGGGCTGCGTTCTCAGCGCGGTGAGGCTGAGGCGTATGAGGCGGATTGCGCGAGCTACTCGCGACTCGTGCTTGGGCTGGGGCGATGGTTCACCGGCGGTGCTGAGACGCCGCCGTTCGGCGAGATCTCCCGAACACGACGAGCCGCACTCCACTTGGGTGTCGAGGGGTTGCTGGAGATGCCTACGGTGCAGGTGCACGTGCGAGAGGAAACTACGAGCGTTCCGTGAGGCGGGCGCGACAGCGTGTCCACGATTCGATGCGCGCACCCGACCTCGCGCCTGCCGTCATCAGTCCGCGGGCAACTCGACATCCACCCGGATGGTGGATGCATCCGGCATGCTCGCGAAGATCGAGCCACCGAAGGCGCTTGCCAACGTTCGTGCCACGGACAGACCCAGACCGAAGTGCCCGTCGCCGGCACGCGCTGCGTCCTTGCGCCACAGCGGATCGAACATGCGATCGAGATCCGTGTGCGACAAGCCGTTCGCCTGGTTCAGCACCGAAATGCGTAGAAGCCGGCGTTCCATGTCATGTAGCACTTCGATGCGTACCAGCGATGCATCATCCACCACGCCATGCTCTAGGGCATTGCGGACAAGGTTGCCCACGATCGATTCGAACGCCGCGCCGCTGCACTGCACGTGCACGCCCTCTGGCGCCTCAATGGTCACGCTGTGTCGGGGGCGGCCGAGCTGGACGCAAGTCCCGTCGACGATCTTGGTGATGGCGGCACATGCGTCGATGGATGGTTGATGGAGTGCCTGCATGTCCACGCGCGCATGCCGGGCCGCGGCGAGCAGCGCATCCACCAGGGACTGCATCCGCGCGAGCACCGCAAGCGATGATCGTGCCGTGGATCGCCACTCCGGTTCAGAGCGCTCGTTGCGCAGCGCCACCTCAAGAAGCATGCGTGCCTCCGCGATCGGGGTGCGGAATTCGTGGCTTGCCGCCGAGGCGAAGCCGCGCTCGCGTTCGATCACGGAGTGCGCCCGATCGAGCAGGGCGTTCACCTGCGAGGCGATCGGGCGAAGTTCGTCCGGCAGGCGCGCGGTGACCAGCCGAGCGTGTTCGCTCCCGGGTTCGATGTGGGCGACCTCCGCCGAAAGCCGGCTCAGCGGCCGCAGACCGCGCGCGATGGCCAGCCCCACCGCCGTTGCGCCGCACGCCACGATCAGCAGCGCGCTGCAAAGGATCATCCAGCGAGTCTGCGTGATCTGTGCGTCGAGCGGCGACCGATCGGCGCTGACCGTCACTCGGATCGGAAGCGCGGCGGCCGTCCGCTCTTCACTGCCGCTCTGTCGGGTTTCGCCGGGTTCGTGTTCGCTCGCTTCCGCATCGACCATGGCGCGCACCCGCATCGAACGGATCGAGCGGCCCGCGGCGTCCAGGCCGTCGACTGCGGAATCCGCCATGGCGTTCACGACGGAATCATCCGCCTGGAGCCCGAGCCGCTCAATCGGCTGCCAACCATTGCCACGATCGCAATCAACCGCGAATCCGCCGGTTGCGGCGCGGGACCCGGTCCAAGAAGTGCGCTCTTCGGAAAAGTCGAACTCGATCGTGCGCCCATCCCATTGCACCAGCGCTGCCAGTCCCTCGGCGCGAGCACGGAGCGACTCGTCGAAGGCCGCCCGCAGTTCGCGGGCAAGAAGCGCGTGCAGCGCCATCATGCCCACAAGCACCACCACGGCAATGGCCGCGGCCGACATCACGATCGCCTGTGCGCGAATGGTTTTCATGCGCGAGGCTCCGTGAGCACGTAGCCAAGTCCGCGGCGCGTTTCGATCAGGCCCGGCAGGTGCGCAGCCTGCATCTTGGCGCGGATCGACGATATCGCGGAATCGATGGCATTCGAGAAGACGCGGCTTCGCCCGTCGTACACATGGTCTTCCAGCTGCACGCGCGACACCAAGCGACCCTTGCGCAGTGCGAGTGTCTCCAGCACGGCGAACTCACGGGCGGTCAGACCGAGGTCGACTTTGGCTTCACCGACGATCGCACTGGCCACGCGGGCTACCAGGTCGATCTCGAGCGAACCCACGCGTAGCACCGATGACGCGGTTCCGTGTGCCCGTCGTGCCACCGCGTGCACTCGGGCCAAGAGTTCCTCGAAGGCGAATGGCTTCACCAAGTAGTCGTCCGCGCCCGCATCGAGGCCACGGACGCGGTCGGCCACGGCATCACGAGCGGTCAGCATCACTACGCCTGGGCGATGCGATCGCTGGCCAAGCGCAGCGAGCACCGCCAGTCCGTCCTGCCCCGGCAGCATCCAGTCCAGCACCACCGCGTCATATTCAGACTCCATTGCCCTGCGGATGCCCTTGTCGCCGCATTCGGCCGTATCCACGGCGTGGCCCACTTCGCGAAGGCCCTTGGCAAGCGATTCGCGAAGAATCGCCGAGTCCTCGACGATCAGGATTCGCATGGCCCTCGCCTGACAGCGATCACGCCAACCACGGCGAACGCCGCCGCAAGAATCAGCGTGCTCCATGCGTTGCCGAGGTTCAGGCCATCGGCCTTCGTGAAATAGTCGCCCAGCGCAGCGCCCAGCGGATGCGTCACGACAATTCCGGCCCAGTAGCACACGACGCGCGAAAGCTTCGTGCCCAGTGCAAGCCCGGTGACCGCCACCAGCAGCCCCAGCAGGATGGCCGTGGTCAGGCCGTCGCCCAGTCCCACGCCGGCCTGCGGAAAGTGATGGTTGGCAACCCACTGCCCGAAGGCTGTGTCGCCGAGGGAAAGGCCGTCGAGATTCAATTCGTCCTTCGAAAGAAGGTCGCCGATGGCCGTGCCAAAGGTGCTGCTGGAAAGGATTGCCAACCAGTAAAGCAATTCGCCCGGGGCATCGACCGCTGCGCGCAAATCGCGCGAGTGCGTCCACAATTTCCAACCCGTCAGCGTGGCAACCAACGATAGCCCGATCATCGCAGTGGCGATGGGGTAGCCGAGGCCCAGCGATCGAGCGGCCCAATCCGACAGCGTGGTACCGCCGATCGACGCCAGGGTAAGCGTTGTCCAGTACAGCCATGCGTGTCGCTGTGGCGACAGCACCTCAGCCACCATGGCCATCACGAACAGCGTTAGCAGCACGATGGTGCCGCCGCCATAGCCAAGGCCAAGCGTCTGTGAGATGAGATCGCCAGAGGTTTCGCCCAGCGTGGTGCTGCTGATCACCAACGCCCAGTACAGGCCGTTGATGCGTGGAAGGGTCTTGGTGCGCATGTGCGTTTGTTTGCAAACGCGCGGGCCGGTGGGTCGCACCGGCCCGCGCGTGATTGAAGAATTCAGTCTAGTTCAGCCGTGCTCAGTCTTTGTCGGTGGACTTTACTTTTCATCCTTCTCGTCCTCGTCATCATCCTCGTCATCATCGCTGCCCTTCGCCTTAGCTTTGCCGTCGGCCTTCTTGCCGCCTTCCTTCCAATTGCCATACTTGTCATCGATGGCGCCTGAGGCCTCTATCTTCACTTCGGTCTTCTTGCCGTCCACGGTGATCTCCACCTCGTACACCACCTTCGTGGACACCACCGCGTCGCCGAGCGTGGCATTGGGGTAGCGCTGCTTCAGGACCGCCATGGCCGCAGCGGGGATCTGGTCGAGCGCGATGCCGCGCTCTGACTCAATCACGTCGCCGGCCGCGGACAGCAACATTGCGCAGGCGACGCTGCCGTCCATGTAATCGATCTCGTAGGTGGTCACGCCGTGGGCCGTTTCCTTGGTGACCGTCTTCACGCTGTCATCCTTGGTCGACTTCTTCACAACGGCGCGGGCAGCCTCGGGGAGGTCGGTGAGCTTGATCTCCGTCTCGCTCCAATCACCTCCCTCCGATGCCGGACTCCACGGGCTGTGTGGCTTTGAAATTGCGGCGAATGCAAGCGAGCCGGCGCCGGCGATGCCGACGAGGGCCAGGATGGCGAGTGTGCGGACACGATGCTTCATGGGTGAACTCCTGGGCGGCCATGCTGTGGCAGCTGTTGGGTATCTGTCGCGGCATGGACGATCCATACCTTTAGAGACAATGATCGCACAACCACAGCCCAGTACGTGACGCGAACATGATGGGTGTGCTTCGCCAACCACTCTTCACCAATGAAAGACGCCCAGGGCCGAGCTGGCTTCCGATGCTCCTCGAGAGCGAGATACATCTCTGGCGCTTCGGAAACGGGGTGTCCGTGATTCGAGTGGAAGTCCAAACGCAAAAAGCGGCTTTGAGGCGCCGAGAGTCTGTTCTCCGCGAATTTCAAAAATTGCGTGAGGGGTGGAGGTATGAAAATTGCGTTTATGTGTGTAGGAGAGTGGAGCGAGCCGCGTCGGCTCGCGTCACTTGGGAATGAGGTCGCTGACCGACGGTTTCGGTTGAAGTACGGCTCCGCGACAGCGTCCGTCAGTCGGGCAACAGTCCCAAGGAATGCAACCATGAAGATCAGTCTCAGTGTCGGGTGCCTCTTCGTCGCCACCCTCGCCGTCGGCTCCACCGTTCCGAGCGCCCACGCCTCGTTCACCGGCATCACCGTGACCGCGGCCGCGGGCCCAAGCTCGACGCCCGTCGGCGCGACAACGATCTACCGGATGTGGGCGAACTTCAATTCGGCCGGTGACTATGGTCAGAACGTCGAAAACTTCCGATTCATCTCGGCGACTGGGTTCACCGGCTTCGTCCACAACGATAATGACACGGCCGGCGCCTACTCGACCACGAGCGGCAGTTGGTACACCCATACGAGCAACAACACGTTCGGCTCGACGGACTCTTGGGTCTCGCTCACCGAGCCTGCATCGTTCCCCGCGACTAGCGCGGTTCCTAGTGGCAGCTGGAACCCGGGAGACTTCATCCACAACCCACAGATCCCCGGAATCCTCGGGGCCGGCGTCTCGTGGACAGCCGATCCGGCTGGCCCGTATTTTCCCATCAACGGCCAGCAACTGCTTGGGCAGTTTGTCATCTCGTCGAGCGCGCAGATCTGCGTCGCCGCCGACATCGGCTGGGCGAACACGGCGGGCGGCGGTGGCCCGACGGCGGTGAACTTCGACTTCAACGCGAACTGCGTGCCGGCGCCGGGCGCGATCGCGCTTCTCGCACTCGCAGGACTCGCGCACCGCCGCAAGCGATGAGTGCGCCTCGTCGAGTCAGCTCGGGGATGGTCACGGTCAGGGGCACGCGCCCCACTTCGAAAGGAGCACGCCGAGGTCGGCACCGTTCACAATGCTGTCGCCGTTGAGGTCGATATACGCTTCGAGCGAGCCGCTCGGGATGTACGCGCCCCATTTCGAGAGCAAGACGCCGAGGTCCGCTCCATCGATCGTGCGGTCGTTGGTGAGGTCGCCTTGGCACGTGGCCTGAAAGAGGAACGCCAGATGGCCACTCAGCGCCGAGGTGGCTACCGCGGACTCCGCCGCCGACACCCGCACGAACACGGACTGCCCCGGCATCAACGACACCTGCACCCCGGTCGTCACGCCATCGCAGGGATCGTTGTCGCATGCGATGGGCTGGGCACCGGCCGTGGCCGACGGACAGGTCGCGAAAGCCGACACCGAGCTCGGACCAGCGGCATCGCCTCCGAGATCCGGGCAGGTCGTGGCGCGCAGTCGTCCCGGCGCAGCAGCCGCGTAGAACTTGTACCAACACGCACGCGTGACGCTCGTCGCGCCGCTGCACAGCGCGACGGGGTCCGCGCTCCCGCCGTCAGTGGCGAACGATTGCACGCTTCCGGCCGACGCAAGGATCGCGCGGTCGCACGTGGCGTTGTCGACGGGTGACCCGCTGAAGGAAAGATTGAGCGCGAATGCCCCGCCCTGCGTCGCTATCGACCCGACCCGGATCAGGTAGTCCTGACCGCCGGTGACGACGGACGACGCCTGCGCGCCGAACCCCGAGGCGCAAGAGGTCATGCCGCCGGTGAGGCCGCACCCCATCACGGTGGAGGGTGACGCCAGCGGATGGATTGAGACCGTGTTCCTAAAATTGGTCTCCGGACGACAGGTGTCAACCATCAGGATGCCGTTCGCGGGCGCCCGCCATTGCAGCCAGAAGCCGCGGGTGCTCGAGCTCGCACAGGGAAGCGCGAGCGCATTCAGCGGCATGTTGGTGTTCGAGAGCGCGATGGTGGCCGACCACGGCAACGGAAGCTCCGGCGCGGAACCGTACGGGCGCGCCGGCGCGATCGACGCACCGAACGACGACGCGATCGCGCCCGGTCCGGCGCTGCCGAAGCGGAGCACGTAGGTCTGCCCGGCGGTCACGTTCATGGTGAGCGGGCTCAAGGCCTGCACGAAGTCGCCGCACTGGACCCCAAGGAACTGGCCGGTGCTCCCGCTCGTCGCGGAGCCCTGGTACGCGGCGACCATCCATCCGTTCACAAGGATGTCCGTGGTCGGTCCCTGGCTCCCCGATGGCCCGATCGACAGCACGCCGGTCTCGGGTGCGACGAAGCTGTAGAAGATGCTCGGGCCCATCGTCGTTCCGCCGCAGGTCGGCGGCGAGGCATCGTCACCAGCACCATTGGTGTCGATCCACAGGTCCGCCGACAGGAGGCGCGAAAGGATGAAGGGCACGGGTAAGACGTCCCCCGGGGGGGACCATCCGGTAAAAGGCAGACGCACGGTCACCGGCGTCGCGACCCAGGTTGTGTTGTTCGCATTTACCCCCTCGTCGACGATGTGCGCGTCGCCCCCGCGCGAGACCATCAGACCGACGTAGTACTTGCCAGTGGGGATGCTCGCCGGTAGCGAGCGGGTAACACTGCCGAGCCAATCGCAGTTGACGCAGAAGTCGCCGAAGTCGATATCGGCGCCGAGCTGGTAATCGCCGGTCGAGATGGTGCGGTTCGTCGACAGGTAGACGCGGACGCGCACGCCGGGGACGATCTTTTTACAGATGTTCTCGACGTAGAAGTTCGAGACGGTCAGGCTGCCGTTCGATGCCACCACCGACGGCGTGGCGGTTGCGTTGATGATCGGGCCGTCCGCGTAGTACGACTCGATTCCCATGTCGTACACATCCTTCGGCGCCAACTGCGAGGAGTACAATTGCTTAAGGGTGTTGAAATCGGCACGGTGGATGCCCCACGCGTACTCGACTTGGTACGTCTGGTTGTTGAACATGATCGTCGGGCGGTTGAACTGGTACGTCTCGGTGCCGCAGTAGTTGCCCGCGAACAGGCCGAGCGCATGGCCCATCTCGTGAATCATCGTCTTCTCATAGTGCCAGTGGTCTGTCGTGCCGAACGACGATTCGAAGTCGTAGACGAAGATCTTCGACGGGTTGCACATGATGTCCGCCTCGGCGATCGAGGTGCAGTCGCCGCTGCTGTAATAGTAGATGGTGAGGCCACGGCCGCCCGCACTCCACGCGGTGCCGGAACCGAACTGGCTCGCGAGATCGGCGTTCGACGGGAATCCCGTGAGATCGTCCGCGCCATTCCCCCAGTCCCAATAGCCGGTGCCCGCGTGGTAGCGGACGAAGTCCAAGTAGTAGTTGAACTGCGCCATCATCCACTCGTTCGGCGCATAGCACGAGAAGGACGCCGGCACCTGCCAGAACACCTCATTGATGAGCTGGTAGCCGCACCCGCACATCGGGAGTCCTGCGCTCGAGATGCCGGCGATGATCGCGACACCGTCGAGGTGGCCTGCCGGCCGAACCGCCGTGCCGCGTGCACTCGCAAGGGCACCGACGAACTGATCGAGGGTCATCGCGTCGGCCCAGTCTCCAAGTTGGGTGGGCCAGGTTCGCCCCGCCCCGCCCGGGGTGAGATCGACGGGGTCGGCCGCGAGGTAGGGCTCGCGGTCCACCCGGGCTTGTCCCTCGAGGATGTCGAGCGCTCGCGGCGCATACAGGAGCTGCCCGTTGGAGATCCGGCGGACGGGGCGCTCGCCGAAGCCAAGCGCATACAGGACGCCGTCGTGCCCGGTCACCACGTGGAACTGGCCTTCGCGCGAGAACGGCAGCGTGAAGAGCCCGTCTGGGCGGTGGCCGAGGCACAGCAGATAGGTGTCGCCCGCAGACCACAAGGGCTGGTCGGAGACTTGGAGCGATCGATCGGCCGTCTGTCCGCCGAGTTGCGCAAGCGTGATGCGCTGCCCAACCGAGAGCGCGCCGTCGACGACGTGCAGGATGTCAAGTGCCACGTGGGTGTCGACGCCGCGGGTCCCTGCGTTCACCGCCGCGATCGAAACGACTCGCGCGACGACAATGTCAGAGGTGTCCACGGTGGCCAGTCGGTGCAGCGTGGGCACCTCAACGTCGGCGAGCACGGGAATTGCGGCAACGAACGGCAGGGCGAGAACCGAGGCGGCGACGATGCGTCTGGCAATGGACATGTTTGGCTCCTGGATGAGGTCAGAAATTGCTTCAAAGCAGAATAGCACCGATAACCCGAGCATCAAACAACTATTTCCAACTCAACATCCAACCGCAACAAAAAAGCGATCGGCCCCGGCGAACCGGAGCCGATCAGAAGTAGCGGGAACTGGATTTGAACCAGTGACCTCCGGGTTATGAGCCCGACGAGCTACCAGGCTGCTCTATCCCGCAATACGAAGAGGTAATTGTAGCGAAACTCGCATGGATGTCAAGGTGCTCGAATGCTGCGCAAATCCAATGCATTACGCGGGTTGCTTGCACCGCACCCGCCAACTTTCGCGAAGCGCACCGAAGAAACGCTCCGCGTATGCAGCCGTGTCCATGAGCGGTGACGACTGCATGCGCGCACGCGCCTTCGCGCGGAAGTCTTCACTCCATGCGCGGTCCGTCGCACAGCGCGCAGCGATCCGCGCGAAGTCCGCAGCGTCCTTCGCCACCAACTCGCTGAATCCCGCGGCGTGCAGCAGACTGGAGCTGACGCGCGAAGCATGTCGCTCGCCGGGAAGCGTCACTACCGGCACACCCATCCACAACGCCTCGCAGGTGGTGGTGGTGCCGGAGTACGGCGTTGGATCGAGTGCCACATGCATGCGCGCATACAGCGCCAAGTGCTCCTTGATACCCTTCACGAACGATAAAATCTCCACGCGTGATTCATCAATCTCCGCTGCACGGATTCGCTCAAGCAGGCTCTCGCGCGCCGCTGGATCGCCAAGCGAACGGGCCTTCAGTAAAAGCCGCGAGCCAGGCACTGCATCAAGCGCGCCCCTCCAGAGTGCGAGCGTCTCAGCGCCGAGCTTTCCCGAGAAGTTGAACGATCCAAACGTCACCGATGCGCTCGCTGCGGGCATCACCGGCTCGGGCGCATCAACCGGAGGCACGTAGCACAGGAAGCATGGATCCATGCGCTGCAGTCGCTCGGTGCAGTGCGTCTCGGTGCTCGGCGGGTCAGTGATGGAATCCACTAGCCGCACATCGACAGCCGGGTGACCCGTGGTCGCGGGATGCCCAATCGCGGTGGCGATGAGCGGCGCGGGTCGCCGATCAAGCGCGCGCAATCGATTGCCAGCGGTATGGCCGGCAAGATCAAGCAGCACATCGATGCGACGCTGACGAATGAGGGCATCAAGAGCACTATCAGAAAGGTGCGCCACATCCACCCATTCGTGCACGCGCTCCTTCAACATGCGCGTCATCGGATCCGCAGGATTCGGTGCTGACGCGGAAAGTGCCACCACCTTCCAGTCAGCGGGAATGTGTCGCATCGGCGCGTCAAGAAAGAACGCCACCGAGTGCGTGCGCAGATCCGGCGAAAGAATTCCCAAGCACAGCGGTCGATCCGGATTGCGGTCAAACGCGCTCGTAGCGGGCGGCACCACGATGCACCGCGCGTAGTCGCGCATCGCCTCCGTGAACGCCTCGTCCGGCAGCGCTGAGTAGTTCATGAGGTGGAGCACACGTGCGCGGATCGTTGGCTCAAATGGATGTTGGCGCTTGAGTTCAGCCAGCATCTCCATCGCTCGGTCATGCCGATCCATCGAGTCATAGGCGTCAACGCGGTTGAGGTCTAACTCCAACCAGCCCGGACGAAGTTCCGCAGCGCGGTTGCCCGCAGCGAGTGCACCTGCCGCATCACCAGCCTGGATCAAGATGCCACTCAGACCGTGGAGCGCGGGTAGGAAATCGGGATGCAGTTCAAGCGCCTTGCGGTACGCCGCCACGGCCTCAGTGGGGCGCCCCGTTGCGCCGTAGGCGTTGCCAAGATTGCTGTAAACACTCGGCGAGCGCGGCTGTGATGCCACGGCTCGGCGCAGTTGATGGAGTGCCTGCTCATGCTCACCCGCCTGCAAGAGCAACATGCCCATGACGCGGAGCGCCACGGGGTGATCAGGTGAACGCCGCAGCGCAAGCCGCACCGAGTCAATCGCCTGCTGCAGTCGGCCTTCTGAGGCATCGCGCATCGCGCGGTCGAGCGTGGTCTCAATAGCGCCGGCGCATGCTTCTTCGGCAACATCACGCTGAGCACCATGCTGCCGCCGATCACGCCAACGATGAATGCCAGCGACCATCCCATCGGAAAGTGCCCTTCCCAACTCGCCGGATACCAACTCTCCGGAAGCGTCATCTTGATGCCCACGAACACCAGCACGATGCCCAGACCGTACTTCAGCATGTGGAACTTGTCGTGTGCGCCCGCAAGTAAGAAGTACAAACTGCGCAGACCAAGGATGGCAAAGACGTTGCTGGTGAAGACGATGAATGGCTCTTTGGTCACCGCAAAGATCGCCGGGACACTGTCCACTGCAAAGACGATGTCGCTCACCTCGATCATGATCAGCGCCACAAAGAGCGGCGTGCCAACCCAGCGCAGCGCCTGCTTGCCAGTGCCGTGTGGATCAGGAGCGAGCTCCTTGACAAAGAATCTCTGGTCGTGGAACTTGGAGGTCAGCGGCACAAACCGACGCAGCAGTTTCAGGATCGGGTTGTGTTCCGGATCCTTCTCTTTCTCTGGCGTAAAGATGATCTTGATGCCCGTGAACACCAAGAACGCACCAAAGACAATCACCACGGCTTTGTATTGAATGAGCGCGGCACCGATCGCAATGAACGCTGCGCGGAACGCCAACGCGCCCAAGATGCCATAGAACAAGATGCGGTGCTGCAGCGCTGCGGGAATATGGAAGAACCCAAAGATCACCACGAACACAAACATGTTGTCCACCGAGAGACTCTGCTCCACCACGAAGCCGGTGAGGAACTGCAGCGCCACTTCCTTCGCCGCCGCGGCGGGCGTGTGGTAGCCAGCGGCAAGCACTGATTCCACACGGTCTGGCTGCGGGAATCGGTAGCTGCAATACCACCACAGCAGCCCACAGAACACAACGGCCAACGACATCCACGCGACGGTCCACGCGGTTGCCTCCTTCATAGAGACAGCATGCGCCTTGCGATGAAACACTCCCAAGTCCAGCGCAAGCAGCACAAACACAAAGGTGGTGAAGCCCGCGTAGAACCCCCAGTACTCCGCGAAGGGGAAGAGGATGTTCTCGTTGGCTAAGAGTGTCGTCATGATTCGTTACTCACAGCCCGCGTGAAGCGAGGTACTTCATCATGTCCACGCACCGGTGCGAGTAGCCCGACTCATTGTCGTACCAACTCACCACCTTGAAGAAACGATCATTCAGTTGGATGCCGGCAAGCGAGTCCAAGATGGAACTGCGCGGATCGCTCATGAAATCACTGGAAACCACTTCTTCGTCCGTGTAGCCAAGGACATCCTTCATGGCGCCATCGGCGGCAGCCTTCATGGCGGCGTTGATGGCCTCCATGCTGGTTGGCTTGGTGGAACGGAAGGTGAGGTCAACGCAACTCACGTTCGCGGTCGGCACGCGGAAACTCATGCCGGTGAGCTTGCCCTTCACTTCTGGAATGCACAAGGCGCAGGCCTTTGCAGCACCAGTCGATGCCGGAATGATGTTCATGTACGCGTTGCGCCCGCCGCGCCAGTCCTTCTTGGACGGACCGTCCTGCGTGGGCTGCGTAGCGGTGACTGCGTGAATGGTTGACATGAGGCCTTCCTCAATGCCGCAGAGGCCAATGAGCACCTTCACCACCGGCGCAAGACAGTTGGTGGTGCAACTGGCATTGGAGATGATGGTGTCCTTGGCTGGGTCGTACTGCTCGTGATTCACCTTGTAGACAAAGGTGCGAATCTTGTCGTCGCTCTTGGTGGGCGCACTGATGATGACGCGCTTGGCGCCCGCGGCAAGGTGCTGGCTCGCGCCTTCGAAATCAACGAAGCGTCCCGTGGACTCAAGAACGATGTCCACTCCAAGCGTCTTCCATGGAAGCTTGGAAGGCTCCTTCTCACTCAGGCACAAGGTCTTCTGACCATTGCACTCGAACCCGTCCGCAGTGGCAGTGACGCGGTGGCCAAATCGACCATGCATGGTGTCATAGTTCACAAGGTAGGCAAGGCTGTCCGACGGGACAAGATCATTCACCGCCACCACTTCGATGCCCTGTTCAAGACATGCGCGGTAGACAAGGCGACCGATGCGACCGAAACCGTTGATGGCGATGCGAAGTGCCATGGATGGAGCTCCTGCTTCCTAAGAAATGCGAACCCGCGCATCCGGCGGGTAGGGGGAAGAGGATATCCGCGTCTTGGGTGCAGGGAGCGGCTCGATCGGTGCGGGCGCAGTGCAGGCGCGGTGTCGGCACGACGCGGGCCCGTCATGCGCCCAAACCGATTACCCCGTGCTACCGGGGGCATGCTTTCGCCGCGAAATCGCCACCGCCGCATCTAAGAGCCACGGAAATGCAGTGATGAGGCCAGCAGAAATGCGCGTCGGCACACTTGTCCAGATTTCCGTTCGCCGCGTGCCGATGGAACGCGCGATGGCGCGCGCCACTTTCTCCGGGCGTTGCACGAAAAATTTGGACATCTCATGAATCGCATACTGCTGCCGCGCGTTCGGAGCGAGCGATTCGCGCACCACGTCAAAGAACTCGGTGCGTGTGGTCACTGGGTGCACGCTCGAAACCATGATGCCGTGCGGGCGCAACTCAAACGCCATCGCGCGCGCAAGATGCGCCTGCGCAGCCTTGCTAGCACTGTACGCACCAAACGATGGCATCGTAAATTTCGACACGCAACTCGAGCACATCAATATGTGTCCGCCCCGCCCTGCCGCAATGAGTCGGCGCGCGGCGTCGCTGCATAGTTCAGCACTTGCAAAGAAGTTGGTCTCAAACATCGCACGCAGTTCATCGTTCGTGGTGGCGTGTACTGCTCGCTCCATTCCGTAGCCGGCATTTGCGTAGACCACATCAAAGCGACCAAACGCGCGCTCGGCCGCGTCAAGAATTGCGACCGATGCGCCATTTTCTGCAACGTCGAGCGTGAGTAGCTCCGTGCGCACTAAACGCTTCGCTGCGTCTGACGCGCGCGCGGCAACTTCAGCAAGGCGATCCCGCCGCCGAGCAACCAGCACAAGGTCATAGCCCAAACGTGCCAATTCAATAGCAGTAGCCGCACCGATTCCTGCACTCGCGCCTGTGATGATCGCTACTGGGCGATCATGGCGCGGCGCGACTTGCTGCGGCAGATTCACAGATGATGTAGGGCGTGCAGACAATGTCACGCGAAAGACGATACCCGCGCCACTCACCTACCATGCAGCCCATGCGACAACATCCTGCAGCGATTCTGTCTTTCGTGCTGTGCGCCATCCTTGGCGCGCATGCAGATGCATGCCAAAGCCCGGACCCGCCGACTGCTCCGATTGGAACCCTGCATGTCGGGGAGCGGCTCGCACAAATTGAGATTGGCGATGCACTACCACCGCATCAACGTGGAATAAAGCTCCGGGCTGGCATTTGCGACCTGCCGCCGTGGACGATGGCTCCCACGGAATCCAAACCGTACTGGTCCGGGCTCGGCGCATTGGTATGGAAAAACACTGCTAAGAATCTGGGCATTGACTACACACTCTCCGTGTACACCTATCCGGCGCTTCTGAAGGCGGTGGAACATGGCGACATTGATGTGGCGGTGACTGGCATCCCCATCATTCCCGAGAATATCTCGCGATTTGGCATGACGCCACCATTTGATCAAAGTGGAATCTCGATTGCAACGCGCGTTCGCGGCGCACTCACATTCGTATCGGTCACCGAGCGAATCATTACCGCTGAGATCACGGTGTGGCTGTTCGCATTGCTCGGTTTCGCCGGACTGTTCGCGATCTTGTTCTGGATTGTCGAACGCAAGCACAATCCGACCATCGATGTCACCAGCATCCGCGCATTAGGTGAGTCTATTTGGTGGAGCCTGACAACGTTGGCAACCGTCGGCTATGGAGACCGAGTGCCAACCACCGGCTGGGGCAAACTCATCGGCTCAATCTGGATGGCGCTTGGGTTCCTACTGATGACGATCGCCGCAGCCGTGTTTACTTCCGTGCTCACCGCGACCCGCCTGCAGCCACTCGTGCGGGACTCGACTGAACTCATCAAAATGAGGATTGGTGTTGGCACTGGTTCAACGGGCGACACCTACGTCACGCGAGCGAACATTCCAGCCACCCGCTTTGACACCTTCGAAGATGCCATTGCCGCACTCCGCGAACAGCAGATTGATGCGATCGTTGGCTCTAGCACTACGCTTGCCTACCTTGTGGAGCAATTCCCGGGCGATCACATCACCGTGCTACCACGGCCGCTTCTGAGGGACTACGTGAGTTTCGGCACGCGGTTTGGGCTCGATTCGTCACTCGAGAAGCGCATCGAACTGGAAATTGTGAAGACTGCGGTGTCCTCGGAATACACCGCCATGCGAGCGTCAATGCTCGGTCAGGTTGACGCCACATCCACGCAGGACGTACCGCCCCCCAACCACTGAGCGCGCGCGACACCCGCTGCGCCGTAGTATCAACGCATGGTCGAATCTTCCCCAGCGCGGACTCACGCCGAACTTCGCGGCATCATCGGGATGGTGCACGTGGGCGCTTTGCCAGGCACGCCGCGCGGACGCATGACGCCACAAGAGTTGGTAACGCACGCCGTGCGTGAAGCGCGCACTTTGCGCGATGCCGGATTCGATGCCATCATGCTTGAGAACATGCATGATCGCCCGTACCTCGGCGGCGGAATCGGCGCAGAGATTGTTGCATGCATGGCCGCCGTGTGCGCTGCCGTACGCGCCGCAGTGGCGTGTCCAATTGGGATTCAAATCCTCGGCGGCGGTTCGCGTGAAGCGCTCGCTGTTGCGCACGCAACTGGCCTTGAATTCGTACGCGCTGAGAACTTCGTCTTTGCCCACGTAGCTGACGAAGGCCTGATGACCGAGGCCGCGGCTGGACCACTGCTGCGGTTTCGCAAATCGATCGGCGCAGATCACGTGCAAGTGTTCGCAGACATCAAGAAGAAGCATGCGGCACACGCCATCACCGGCGATGTCGACATTGCGGCATGTGCGCGCGCCGCAGAATTCTTCCTTGCCGATGGAGTGATCGTCACCGGCACGGAAACTGGCGCCGCAGTTGATGAACGCGAACTCAACTCGGTTCGCACGGCTACCAAACTGCCGGTATTCACCGGAAGCGGCGCCACTACTGAAAGCGTGGCACGGCTACTTTCTAACGCCGATGCCGTCATCGTCGGTAGCTTTGTGAAAGAGGACGGACGTTGGGAAAATGCCGTCTGCCCCAAGCGCGCTGCAGACTTTGTGAACGCAGCACGCGGCGCGCGACACGTGGAAGCCCCCGGCATGGATGCCGTACGGGCCATGTTCAGCGGTCGCCCGAGTGGCACCTGAGGTCATCATGCTCGCCTACGTGAATGGATCACTCGTTCCGGAAGAACACGCGAAGGTCAGCGTATTTGATCGCGGGTTCCTCTTCGGCGACGGCGTCTACGAGATGGTCCGATTCTTCGGCAGCGTTGGCGTTGCACTTGATCTTCATCAGGCGCGACTCGCACGCAGTCTTGCGCTCACGGGCATCACTGGCTTTGATGCCAACGCGTTGGTGAGCATCTGCCACAGCCTCTTGGAAGCGAACGCGCTCCACGACGCGAGCATCTATATACAAGTCACGCGTGGTGCCGGCACTGCGCGCGCTCACATGCCGGTGCCCGGGCTGGTGCCAACGGTCGTCGCACTGGCTTCGCGCACCGCACCGCTGGCGGAGTTCAACGCAGCAGAAACCCTGCGTGCCATCGTGCGCCCCGACATGCGCTGGCACCGCTGTGAAATCAAGACCACTGCGCTGGCTGGAAACATTCTCGCCTTGATCGAAGCGCAGAATGCCGGCGCCGAGGAATGCATCTTGGTACGCGATGGTCTCGTCAGCGAAGGCGCGTACACAAATGTTGGAATTGTTCGCGGCGGCACGCTGATCACAAGCCCGCTCGACGATGCCGCTGCGCCGGTCCTGCACGGCACCATGCGCTGCTGGATGCTTGAAGCCGCGAGCGACGCAGGAATTCCTGTTGAAGTGCGGCGCGTTCGCGAACACGAACTCTGCGAGGCAGACGAAGTGCTAGTGCAATCGAGTCGTCGGCTCGTGAGCGCAGTCACCGAACTCGATGGCGTTCGTATTGCCGACGGCGAAGTTGGACCAGTCTGCCGCGCCCTGTTTGCTGCAATGCACGCACGAATTCAAAAATTGACTGCGAATCCAAGCACGCGCGGTTAAAGATATTGTGGCCTGCGCCCAAAATGCCACCGCGCACAGTTTCTATACTTGCCGGGAATGTCATTCCTCCTTGCCATCAGCGTCGGCAACACGCGCACCGCGATCGGTCACTTTCATGGTGACGAACTCCATGTCGTCCAACACATAGTCAACGGCGATATTGCCACCGTCATCACCGCCGCCGTGGAGCAATGGGGCCACAAGAAGGAATCTGACGGCGAGGGCGAGATTGTGATCGCCAGCGTGAACGACGCCGTTGCTTCCGCCATTGAGACGAAGCTTGCTGCCGCACTTCAGACTGACATTTGGCGCCTTGGTCGTGATCTTGAAGTGCCCATCGGTCGCTGCATCGACGAAGACGCGAATCCAGGACAAGACCGGCTCCTTGCTGCTGCCGCCGCATACGCAGCAGTGAAGCAAGCGGTCATCGTGATTGATGCCGGCACCGCCATCACTGTTGACTTCGTCGACGGCGAGGGCATCTTTCACGGCGGCGCCATCGCGCCCGGCGCACAGATGCAACTTGACGCGCTCAACGCGCATACTGCACAACTTCCAAAGGTTCGATTCGCACGACCATCCGATGAAGATGCCTTCGGTCGCAACACTGTTGATGCCATGCAACTCGGTGTCTTTGAGGGATTGCGTGGATTAACGCAAGCGCTCGTCGAGCGCTACGCCGCTAATTACCGCGCGTTCCCGTTGGTGATCGCTACTGGTGGTGATGCCGAAACGCTCTTCTCTGATAGTGATCTCGTGACACGCGTTGTGCCGGACCTCGTCCTGCGCGGCATCTTGGTCACGGTTCGCTCTGCCGCTGAGGCAGAATGAGCACGGTGGCGCCTGCATGGTGGTGGTCGACAGCGCATGCGCCTGGCGCAATCGCGGTCGCCCATCTCGAAGGCGATGCACGCATTATTGAAGGAGTGCTGCGTACCCTGACCGGCAAAGATGCCCCGCGCACGGGCGAAGTTGCGTGGCGGCGCTTCGGCACCATTGACGACGGCGTGATTGCACGCACCAGCAACCAACATGCACTTCTCATGCCGCACGGCGGAACGCGCATTCGTGAGTTGCTTGATGCACGTCTTGCAGAACTCGGCGCACGCGCTCCAACCGGCTACGAATCCGCGCGTGCCTCATGGCCCGAAGCGACTGACAGCATTGAGCGCGCCATGCTCAACACGCTTGCGTGCGCAGCAAGTCCTCTTGCGATTGATCTCTTAGCAGCACAACCCGCGCGCTGGCGAAATCAACCCGCGCAGAATTTCACTCCCGCTACACAGCCACTCTGCACGCCGCGCGACCTTCGACTTCGCCGCCTCATCACGCCCGCGCGTGTGGTGGTGACTGGTCCAGCCAATGCGGGCAAGAGCACGCTTCTCAACGCACTCGCTGGGCGTGCTGTTGCCATCGCGCACCACGCGCCCGGTACCACGCGCGATGCAGTCGCCGCACGTATTAATCTTGCCGGACTGGTGGTCGATTGGTTTGACACTCCGGGCGTGCGCGCCGATATGGATCCCATCGAACGCGCCGCTGCGGAACTCGCCGCGCGTGCACTCGCGTGCGCAGACATGGTGATCGAACTCACCGCTCCCGGACTCGGTTGGCATGCCATCGCTGGCGCGCCAACCGCGCTTCGCATGCGGGTGCTAAACCAGTCCGACCGCTCCGATGCGGCCGCCTGCCCAGAGCGCGCCGGCGCAGATCTTGTCATCAGCGCGCATACCGGCGCTGCGATTGATAAACTGGTCGCATGCGTGCGCGACTCGCTCGTTCCGCCGACAGATATCGCGGATCCCGCGCCGTGGCGATTTATGGACGGCCTCCCCGCCCTCCCCACCGCCGCATCGGCCTAACTCCGGCTACGCTTCACGCCCCATGAATACAGCAGGACTGATGCAAGGCAAGAAGGGTCTCATCGTCGGCATCGCCAACGATCGCAGCTACGCAACATTCATCACTGAGAGCCTGCTCAAGGCGGGCGCGCAGTGTGCATTCACGCACCTGCCCGGCGAGAAGATGGAACGCCGCTGCCGCAATGCCCTCACCGAACTTGGCCTCACTGACCCATGGCTCATGCCGATGAATGCTGGCAGCGATGCCGATCTTGATGCTGTGTTCGCCAAGCTCAAGGCGGACTGGGGAACCATTGATTTCGTTGTTCACTCGATCGCCTTTGCTGACAAGAGCTGGCTCGAGAAGGGCAAGTTCTGCGCCACGCCGCGCGAAGTATTTACGCAGGCCATGGATATCAGTGCCTTCACCTACCAAGCGATGGCCGTGCGCGCCGCAGACCTCATGCCGAACGGCGGCGCAATGATTGCGCTCAGTTACTACGGCGCCGAGAAGGCCGTCCCCGGTTACAACGTCATGGGTGTTGCGAAAGCAGCGCTCGAAGCCACCAACCGTTACATCGCCATGGAACTTGGTGCCAAGCAGATCCGCGCCAATGTCATCAGCGGTGGTCCGCTCAAGACGCTCAGCGCAATGGCTGTCGGCGGCTTCGGCGAGATCCTCGGTTGGGTTGAGAAGAAGGCCCCACTGCAACGGAACATCACCGGCGAAGAAGTGGGCGACACCGCACTCTTTCTTGTCAGCGATCTCTCCAAGGGCATCACTGGCCAGTGCATCTACGTTGATGCTGGTTACTCGATCATGGGTCTGTAAGGACTAGCGCGGCGATCACAAGAGACCGCCGCGCTTGCACACTCAGCGCCGGCCGCCGCCGCCTGATCGACCACCACCGCCGCCGAATCCCCCGCCGCCACTCGAGCGACCGTACCGACCGTAGTTGGAACCTCCACCCCCGCGATTGCCATCGCTGAAGTTGCTATTGCCACGATCGCCTCCACTGCCGGACCACGAATTACCGCTGCCACCGGACCACGAATTACCGCTGCTGCGATAGCCAGCATTGCCTGCATCGCCAGCGCCATTTCGATTTCCGTTGAATCCATCGCCGCCCTGCTGCCAGCGATCGGACATCGACGAACGCCAGTCTCCATCCGTCCGGGTTGCACGCTGTTGGTTCAGTTCCGAAACTGCACGCGTGTTGTTGGTCGCGCTCCATGATCCGTTGCTGTACTTCTCCCATGATCCGCCGGAGCCGCTTTGGTCGCGGTACACCTGACCATCGCGCGTTGAATACACATTATTGCCGGTAGCCACCGTGGTGTTGCCATCAGTATGCGCAACACCCCATGTTCCGTTGTCGGTCTTCACGCCCGCTGCAGTGACTTGATTTCCGGTGGCGGTATTGCCTGCTGTCACTTTGCCAGCCTCCACAGTGTTGCCCGCCGGACCGCCCGCTTCGACTCCGCGGGCCGCCGCGTAACGATCAGTCTCTGGGTTGTATCCAGCAGCGCGCGCTCCCTCGGCCCACTGACCGGTGTACGCATTGTCAACGTAGCCACGCTGTCCGGCTGCACGCGCTCCTGTTGAAGAGTTGTATGCCGATGCCGTACTGCGTTCCCACGCGCGGCCCGTCCACGCGTTGTAGCCAGCGCTGTTGCGCGTTACTGCGTTGACATCGCCCCAGTGTTGATAGACGTTGCCAGTGGTCGCAGCCCAACCACCCGGACCCCACGCTGCATAGCCGTGCGGTCCATAGGCACCCGCGTACGGACCCCAATATGGATACGGACGGTAGTAGTAATAGTCATCATCCATGGCCCAGCCCATGCCGTATGCCATGCCCCAGCCCATCCATGGGTTGTAGGCCGGATTGGTTGCGTAGCCGTAGGTCAGCGGCGCGGCAACCCATGTGTCACCGATGTAAGGGTCGTACACATAGCCCGTTCCATAGACCACCACGTCATCTTGCACATACGCACCGAAGTATCCAGGCGTGTAACCAACAAGCACAAAGTCCGCGGTGCTGCCATAGATGCGCACGAACGTCACGTTGTAGTACGGGCTTGATGCCGGAATCGAATAGATCTCAGGGGGAACCCATGTGGCAACGATCCATGATCCATCAATCGCGTTGGAAACAAACCACACGCCGTCCTTGATTGCGTACCACGAAGTCGGCGTCGCCATGAATGTTGGAACTGATGCATTGGACACTGCTTGCAGCCCAGTGTCCGAGATTGCCACCATTACAGGAGCAGCGCCGACAATTCCCGGCTTCGCCATGGTCTGCGTGCGTGGCACGCGCGCCATCTGCGGTATCGCGTTAGAGATCATCGCTTCTTGTGATTGTGCAGTGCCCGGCACTGATGCCAACACATTCTCCTTCGCACTATCACTCGGAATGAGATGGAACGCCGCTGGCAGATCTGCAGCAGGCCAGTACGACCATGGCCCCTGCAATGCAGACGAACTAAACCATCGACCTGAGATGAGTACGTAATTGATGCCGCTCGCCGTCACGCGAAAGATGTTGCCGCTGGTATTCGAGACAAACTCAACACCGCTGCTGCCGAGCGCTTCCCACTTCGGCGCGCCGTCGGTGACGATCACCTCGGCTGGTTGCGTAGAAACCACGATGGCAGGAACGGAAGTCGCGAGTGATGCCACGGGCATGGCTGGTTTCGTTGGAGCGCTCGCAGCAGTTCCGGTTGCCGGCGCCGCTGTCACGGCAGAGCCTCCAGCAAGCAAATTCACCGCTGGCTGCGCGGCGCCCCATGTTGCCGCGGTTGCAAGATCTGCATTTCCGGCAGCATTTCCGACCGTCCACGGACCTTCGAGTTTCGCTGCCGTCATCCATCCATCGGCAATCTTCAACCACCACGCGCGTGCGCTGTCACGCGCAAGGAGCATCTGCGTGTTGATCACGCGCTCAAGCTTCGTTCCAGGAATCTCTTGCAGCGCGGGCTTGCCTTGCACGAGCACTACGACTGTCGGCACGGATGCGATCGTGATTGCCGGCGGCGTATTGCGCAGTGGTGCGGCTGCCACATGCGGCGCGGTCGCCATCGTCGGAACTGCGGCCTCAAGCCGATCAAGTGAAACAGTCACCGACCGAGCCCCGCCCTTCGCCTGCATTGCCGCTTGCATCGCCGACTCCGCAGCTGGATCTTCCGGAATGGAAACGCCCGTGATCGTCAGACGCGTCAGTTCCACCAGGCGATTGAGTCGATTGACTTCGGTAGACGCTGTAAAGGAAAATGTTCCGTATGTCAGCGTCTTGCCGCCCACCGGGCCGCGCGAGAACGCGCATGTACCCGCAAGAGTGCGAGCATCCCATGATTCAAGCGTCGGCGGATACACCGTGACGGTGAAGCCGTTCGACTCAAAGATGCGCGGCCATGCATCGGCGGTCGGACTTGTACTCGCCGCTGCGGGCGGCACCGATGTCGCCTGCGCAACATCAACTGGCAACGCGTGGCTCGCCGAAGCGATGTTGGCGGCGAAGCCCACGGCAACAGTGGAGGCGAGTACTGCGATGCAAAGGCGACTGAAGAAAGCTGCGTTGGTTGTTGTTCTCACGAGACCAATACTAACTGCCGTTTAAACAGGCACCCGCTCGCCCAGAATGCCTACTCCGCGCCCGCGTGATCCGAATGCGGACATTCACCCCCAGGCACTGCAATCACCGCAATCACGAGCGCGGCTATCATCCCGCACGCACTGCATGCGTAGCTCAGCTGGATAGAGCATCGGTCTTCGAAACCGAATGTCGTTGGTTCGAATCCAACCGCGTGCGCTTCTGATTGGTTTGCTCCCCACATGACTGCTCGCAAGACTCCTGGCATTCGCGTTGAAGCCGTTCGCAACGGGCATGGAATCGTGGCGCGCAAAGCGTTCCGACCCGGCGACCTTCTGTGCGCCCTCAAAGGAACCATCGTCAGCAGCGAACAAGTCTGGCGCTACTGGGAAAAAGATCCTCGCATGGCAGCCAATTGCATGCGCTACGACGAAGAGCGATATTTAAACCCCGAGGGCGAGATTGGTGCATTTGCCAATCACTCCTGTGCGCCGAATTCGTTTGTGTTCAAAGAGGGACGACGGCTGGTGTTCCGTGCCATCAAGCCGATTGCCGCGCATGACGAAATCACGCACGACTATGCCACACTGATCGGCGCTGACGATATTTGGAAGATGCGCTGCACACATTGCCGGCAGGAACGCTACGCAGATACAAGGCGCTTGGGGCCGTTCCAGATTTCATTCTTGCCACGCTCTGAGCCCCGCGAGACGGTCGCGCCCTTGGCGCCCCACCGCCCCACGCTGAGCAGTCGTTCGTTTAATGACCGCCGGGGAATCCGCTCATTGGACCATTCATGCCGCCCAATCCGCCAGACATTCCTGGCCCCCATGCATCGAAGGGATCGTTCACCGGAGCCGCACTGGACTTCATGCCCGCTGGAGCAGCAGCGACTGGTGCCTTCACCTGTGCCTTCACGGTCATCTGTGCATCGTCGGGGATCCAGTCATTGTCAACATCAAGCGCCAGACCTGCACGGATTTCGCAAATGTCGATGAGTCCATTGGCATTCATGTCCTGCGCAAATCCTGCGCTGACTTCATAACCATCGGGAAGTCCGTTTGAGTTGCAGTCCGGATCGCAGGAATCTGGAACGCCATTGCCATCGCGATCAGAGATCCAGCCCATGGCGATTTCTTCCTCATCGGAGACACCGTTCTGGTTGCAATCACCGAAGCACGATGTGTCAAAGACATTGCCATCGCCGAATGCAAAGTCACCACCCAAAGCGAACGCCTCAGCACCGCACAGGCGACTCGAAGCAATGCGCACGCCAGCTCCGCGACTGTAGAGGCTCCGTGCCTCGTCGCTGAAATTGCCGGTGAAGGTGCAGCGCGAAACGTCTGCGATTCCACCAAGCAGGTACACCGCGCCGCCCGATTCAATCGAGCGATTGCGAGCGAAGTCCGTGCCGTGCAGTTCAAAGGTTGTGTTCTCGCCAAACACAGCGCCGCCCCAGGCACCGCTGCGAGTGGAGTTGTCTTCAACGGTGCACGCCAAGAGCGAAACATTGCCACCCTTGCTGTAAAGCGCGCCACCGAAAGTTGCTGAAATATTGTGCCGGAACGAGCATGCAACGAAACTAGGCGAACCGCCCTCATTGCTCACTGCGCCACCGGAATTCTCGCTGCGATTGTCATCGAACTTGCAACCGCTGAATGCGCCAGTTCCACCGTGAATAGTGACGCCACTACCTTGATTTCCTGCAATGTGGCAATCGCGAACGTCGTAAGTCACGCCGTCAAATGCCAAGCCGGTTCCGTTGTCGCCACGGCCGCCAACCACGGCGATTCCTGAAACAACAACACGCTGCGATTCGGTTCCGCTGAAGCTGAAGACCGCGGATCGGCCGAAGCCACGCACCACTGTGACATCTGCACCAGCGCCAATGATTGTCAACGACTTACCGTCGGCTACCACAGCGCCAACATAGGTGCCCGGAGCGACGCGAATGGTTGTGCCATCGGTTGCAAAGTCTGCTGCGGCTTGAATGGAAGACGCTTCGGTGGGAACATCAATCACACCATCAATGAGCGCATCGAAAGCCACCGCAGGACGAATGAACTCTGCGTTCGCACCGCGCGTAAAGATCCCACCGCGCATCGCGATGAATGCAGCAGCAACCAAGAAGGTGCCAATGCCAGCACTGGTTGCTGCGTGGGCTCCGAAGTGGCGGACGGTTGAGGTGGATGCAATGCGTTTCATGCGGGGAACTCCTGAATTTCCGACGAGAATTTCGTCAGGCACGAGGAAATGTCGGTTCTAGAGACAGCAGGCAAGAGCAATGACCGGGAATTCAGAGTCAAAATCCCGTAAATCTGCTCGCTTCGCCGGCCATTTCCGCCCCAGGTAACGCCTGTAGGGCAAATTACCGACCACCTACACTGCAAATGTGCATACGGACCGGCTGCTCGCTCTCCTGATCTCCACGGCACTCGCCGTGACGGTGCTACTCGCAGGCTGTGGCCCCGGAACTGGTCCTCGCTTTGATGCTCTGCCGAGCCCGTTGCGCACCCTTGATTTGGCCATCGCCGCTGCTGATGAAACGACGCCACTCAGCGCTGACGAGTGGGCGACGCTTGAATCAATGCACGACCACTATCTCACGGACTTCGACCGCCTTCGCGTGGAGGCGATCGCTCCCCTTGTGCGCGAGGTGCGTTCCCGCGAAGAGTCGGAGTGGATCAATGACATCGAGGCGCTCGGCCGTTTCTCACGCAAGCACGCTGCGGTTCTCGCGCGCATCAAGGCGCTCGATGATCGCTTTACTGCCGATGTCGCCGAGGCATTCCGCACGCGCGCCGCGTTCGTTGACCGAGTAGCGACACGGCGCAGCATCGAGCGGAGCACCCACATCATTGAGGGGCTCTTCAATGGCGACGATCGCATGCCAACCATGCTCAATCTTGAGCCGTCAGTGCGGGCGCTTGGACTGAATGCCGCACAGCAAGCTGCGGTTGAGCCAGCATTGGCTGAATATCGCCGCGAACTCGCTCGGGCGGCCGAACAACTTGCCACCGCCCAGGTTGCCTTGCCAGCCAGCAAACTAGCGGCACTCACCAGCGCGGGGGTCACTTCTGAAAGCGTGAAGCAACTGGCAGCGCACGCCAAAGAAAATGATGCCGCACGCGAGGCGTACAACCAAGCTGCCGCCGCGCTCTCTGCCGCCGAACGCGCGGGAATGCGCCCCATCGCACGCGCCTTTACCCAAGTCGACGAAGCGAATCGCCGGGGACTTGCCGCAATTACTGCAGCATTGCCTGCTGATTTTGCTGCGCGGCTGACCTCCGCCGATGAACGCCGCCGCACAAGCAGCGATCCCTACATTGAGGGCGGGCGCTTCATGCTTGATGTCTATGCGCGACACCCACTCGTCCGAAGCGGTCGGGCAACACTGACTCGCAATGCCGTTGATGATGCCCGCACTGCGCTCAATGCACTCGTGCGCATGAAGATCGACAACGAACGAACGCGCCTGAGTGCCGCCGACCGTGGCGATGCGCTCGCCGACGACGGCACCAAGGCGCGCATCGAAGCGGAGCAAACCAAAGCTGTGGCAGCCTTCAAGAAACTACGCGCGGCCGCCGAGCGCGAGATCGACGATGGCACTCAAGCGCTCCTCGATAAATGCATCACCACCACTACCGATGAGATGCGCGAACTGCTCGTTCCGATGTTGGGCGCTGGAAATGCAGACCGAGTGGTGCGCACCGCTGGCCGCTCAATCTTTCGAAGTTCCCGCGAGCGCAATGAAGTGCCTTGGAACGCCGACCAGTCCATCGCTGAACAGTTGCTCCTTGCGCCCGGCATGAGTCATGACGACTTTCACCTTGCCGCGCGCGCCGTGGGGGCCAAGGATGACGATCCACTCGTGGAGCAGATTTGGGACCGTCATAAGGACCGCATTGATGCACTACTGGTGCGCCAACGGGAGCAGATGCGAAGCCTTGAAGCGAAGTCAGCGGAAGCAGCCAATCGGGCCACCGAAGAT
>JAPLMU010000157.1 GCA_026386795.1 Planctomycetota bacterium | reverse complement strand
GCCTCCTCGAGCGCCTTCTGGAAGACCTTGGCTTGGTGGTGGTACTCACCGCGAATGAAGAAGTACGCGGTCTGCATCTGGCATGCGTAGGCCGCAATGGCGATGCCTTCAAGAACAGCATGCGGATCGAAATCAACAAGGAGGCGATCCTTGAACGTGCCAGGCTCGGCTTCGTCACAGTTGATGGCTAGGTAGCGCGGTCCGCCATCGGGTGGCGTGAGGAAACTCCACTTCAAACCAGCAGGAAATCCTGCGCCACCGCGGCCGCGAAGGATGGCGGCTTTCACCTGATCGGTGATCTCGCCGGGCTGCATGGAAAGCACTTTTTCAAGGGTCTTGTAGCCGCCGGTAGCCACGTACTGGTCAAACCAGACGGTGGTGCGCTGCGCGCGATCCTCAGGGATGCGCTTGGTGAGAACGGGCGTCGGCTTGAAATCGGGGGACGTCGGCATGGTGGTCTCGTTCGTGTCTCGTGTCGCGTGCGCGGTCAGTGCGTCAGTGAGTGTGTTTATCGTTCGCAGGCGGCGGTGTCGGGGCATCAGGCGGAAGCAGCACTTCATCAATCACCGTTCTCCGCAGCGTCACGCCGTCGGGGCGCTGTTCCTCAGAAACCGTCTTCTTCACCTCAACGCGCTTGGGGGCGTTTGGATCCGTGACGATCGCGTCGATGATGTGCCCGAAGAACGAGCCGATATTGCGTGCAAGCGGCGGGTCTTCAGGTGCGGGCATGTCAGTGGCCTCCGGGCGAGACATGTCGAGCGTCAACAATCAGGCGCTCGAGTTTCTCGACCGTCAGTGATTCGTGCAGACTCTCGTTGAACAGTGCCACGGGTGCGGTGTCGCAACTACCGAGGCAATCCATGGCGATGAGCGTGAACTGACCGTCATCGGTGGTCTCGCCAACGCCGATTCCAAGACGCTCGCGCGCGCAGTCGAGCAGTTTGGTGCTTGAGCACGCGCACTGCTCGCAGGCGATGGAGTGGCAGACACCAATGGTGACCACGCCGCGCTGCTCAACGGTGTATTCGTCGTAGAAGCTCACCGTGTCCAAGACATCCGAGGGCGAAATGCCCAAGAACTCTGCGATTTCCAGCTGCGCTTGGTACGGAATGTGCCGGTACGCATGCTGAATGTCATGCAAGATGGGCATGAGCGCGCCAAGGCGAGTGGCGTACTTGGGAAGCACGTCCGCGGTCCAGCGCGCCTTCATCTGAGCGGTGGCGTACGGTTCCGCGCGACGCGGGACCTGCATGGTGGCGGAGGGTTTAGTTGGCCAGGCCATAGTGGGCGAGTCCTCAGAAAGTAAGCGAGTGGAAATGCATGAAGCAGTGCAAAGGCAAAGCGCTCAGGTGCGCGCTGGGTTACCTATCAAGCTCCGCCGCGATCACATTGATCGAACCGATCACGGCGATGGCGTCAGAGACCAAGTGTCCTTCAACAAGCTTTGGCAGCACGGCGTAATTCACAAAGCACGGCGGGCGGGTACGAACGCGCCACGGATACTTGGTGCCGTCGCCGACGATGAAGTAGCCAAGTTCGCCGTTGGGGCTTTCGAAGGGGAAGTAACCCTCTCCGATTGGCACCTTCCAGCCCTTGTTCCACATCATCAGTTCAAAGTTCTCAATGACGCCTTCGATGGAGCCGTAGATGTTGGCCTTATCAGGCTGGGTGATCTTGGCTGCATCGGTTGGGTTGAACGGACCGGTCGGAATGCGATCGATCAGTTGGTTGATGATGCGCGCGGACTGCTTGATCTCTTCAACGCGCACTAAGTAGCGCGCAAAGCAGTCGCCGGTCTGGCAAACCACCACGTCAAACTTGGGAGCCTCGGCGCCTTCGCCGTCCCAGTTGTCTGCATAGCAGAGGACGGGTTCGTCCTTGCGAAGATCGCGTCGAACGCCTGCAGAACGCGCCATTGGGCCAGTGAGACCCCAAGCGATGGCGTCTTGCTTACTGATGGCGCCGACACCTTCGAGGCGGTCAATGAAGATGCGGTTGCGAGTGAGCAGCGTCTCCATGTCCTTCACCGCGCGCGGCAGGCGCTCGTTGATGAAGTGCTTGATCATGCGCTTAAACGTGTCATCGCACGGGATATCGCGCCATGCGCCGCCGACGCGCGTCCAATCCGGATGGAAGCGCTGGCCGCTCAGGTACTCCACGATGTCGTAGATGAACTCGCGCTCATTGAAGCCGTAGAGGAAGCCCGTGAATCCGCCCAAGTCAAGCGCAGCAGCGCCAACGCAGAGCAAGTGATTCTGAATGCGTCCCAGTTCCGCCATGATGGTGCGGACTACTTTGCAACGTGTGGTTGGCTCGATGCCAAAGAAGCGCTCAACGCCGGTGTGGAACGCAATGTCATTGACGATCGGCGAGATGTAATCCATCCGGCTGATGGTGCACACGTACTGGTTGTAGTCGTGGTGCTCGCCGAGTTTTTCGAACCCCGAGTGCAGGTAGCCGATGTGCGGGGTGACGCGCGCGACGCGTTCGCCATCAAGCTCCATGATCAGGCGCAGCGTGGTGTGCGTGGCCGGATGTTGCGGTCCGATGTTGAGGACCCAGCGGTCAGGCAGTTGAACGTGGTTGCGCAGGTAGTCGGGATTGTCCGAGTCAATGGTGACCATCCCCCCCGCCCCGGCGCTGGGCCGAGCGTGGGAATGCTCTTCGACTTCGAGACCGTATCCGTGGTCAGGCTGAAGGGTGTACGGCATGGGGCAATAAGTATAGGAGCGACCGCGACGCCGGGGATAGCAAAAATCGGCTTCCGGAGCGCGTGGGGGTGCAATTCAACGGCCCACACGCCATGGATGTTGAAGGTTTAGACTCCGATGCATGGTCGGGCAACAGGACTTCACCGCACAGATCATGCAGACGCTCGAGCACACGCTGCCGCAGGTTCGCATGTTGGGCGTGTGGCTGTTCGGCAGCCATGCGCGTGGCGAGGCAACGCCCCGCAGTGATCTTGACTTGGCGGTGCTTGCGGAACGGCGCATCGATCCACTGGCGCTGGGCGCCGCAGCCACCGCGCTTGAACGCATTGCCGGGTCTCGCGTGGACCTCGTTGACTTGCGCGCTGCATCGGGGCTGCTCCGCGTCGAGGCAACCTACCAAGGCACCCTACTGGCGGCGCCGGATCCTCTACAGGCCCACCTGTTTGCTACGCACGTCTTAGCGGACCACGCCTCGTTCGCGTCCAACCGCCGTATGGCCACTGAAGCAATGCAGGAGAAGTTCCGTGGCGGATGACGTACTCATGCAGAAGCTGGTGAGCATCGACCGATGCGTGGTGCAAGTCCACACGTTCGTCGCGGGCGACCTGGATCGGCTGAAGGATCAACTTGTGCAGGATGCAGTAGTGCTGAACCTGCAGCGTGCCTGCGAACAGGCCATCGATGCTGCTTCGCGCGTCGTTTCCACGCGTCGCCTTGGCATTCCGAGCGATAGCGCAGAGGCATTCACCATCCTCGAACGCGCGGGTCTGTTGTCTGAACCCACCGCAGCCCGCATGCGCGCCATGGTCGGCTTCCGCAACATCGTTGTGCATCAGTACCAGTCACTGAACCAGGCGGTACTTCGCGCCATCGTGCAAGATCATCTTGTGGACTTCGCTGCGCTGTGTCGCGAACTGTCAGCGCTGTAAGAGAAGACGCCCGGAAAGCCAGCGGTGCAGGCCCTCAGCCGTCACCGGCAGGCGCAACGGCTAGCGCGTACCACGTGCCCTTGCCGACGCCGTGGCGGACGAGCTTTCCTCGTTCGACCAGGCGGTGGAAGTGCAACTTCAGCGTCGGTCGTTTCGCGGCGGTCAGGCGAATTGCCTCGCCCATCGTGATTCGCCCACGCTCGCGTGCGCACTGGAGAATCATCTCGGAAAGCGGAGGTAGCACGCCAAGCGCGCGGTCTTCGCGCGCGAGGCGCTGCTCGAGCTGGGCCACCTGCTCGGCCATGGCGCCAAGGAAGTACTCGAGCCATGGTTGCCAGTTTTGGCTTGGCGTGCGAAGCGTGGACTGCGTGCGGCGCAACGCCAGGTAATAGTCCGTCTTTGTGCGCTCGATCACCGCTTCAAGGGAACTGTACGGAACGAAGGTGTAACCGCTTCGCAGAAGTAGCAACGTGGTCAGGATGCGTGAGAGCCGGCCGTTTCCATCCTGGAACGGATGGATGGCGAGGAATACCACCGTGAACACGCCGATTGCGACGAGCGGATGCGTGTCCGGTTCGTCGAGCGCAGCGTTGGTCCAATGGAGGAGTTCGGCCATGAGCCGCGGCGTCTCGAATGGCGTGGCGGTTGCAGACACCACGCCGATCTGCTGGCCATGTCCGTCGAACGCCACAACATCATTCGAAGCAGACTTGTAGGTGCCGCGATGGCGCTCGTCCTTCTCGCTGTGGCGCAGAAGATCACGATGGAGTTGCCTGATGTGATTCTCCGTCAGCGGAATCGATTCATGCGAGTGGATGACAAGATCCACAACCTCTGCGTAGCCCGCAACCTCTTGCTCATCGCGCGTCGCAAAGCGGCGAACGCCGATTCCGCGAAGCAGCGATTCCACTTCGTCATCACGGAGCGCACTGCCCTCGATGCGCGTGGACGAACCGACGCTCTCGATCGTGGCGATGCGTCGCAGCGTGGTGAGCCGTTCGGGCGGCAGCGATCCAGTCGCGCGCCACGCGCCGCGGAACTCCTCAATGCGTGCGAGGAGGCGCACCATGCGAGGCAAGAACTCCGGAGGCTTGGACGGGAGTATGGCCATATAGATAGCCAAATATATTCATAAATGGCGTCATAGGCAAATAGAATAGCCAAAAGAGCCATATATGGGGCTTCTGTGCTGCGGCGCGCTGGCGAGCGTACTCACGCCGCCGACGCGTGAAACCGCACACCGACCGCTCGCGCCACCCGAAGGATCGTGTCAAGGCTTGGATTGCCATCCTCGCTCAGCGCCTTGTAGAGGCTCTCGCGGCTGAGGCCGGACTGCTTCGCGACCTTGCTCATGCCGACGGCGCGGGCGATATCGCCGAGCGCGCGCGAGATGCCGGCCGCATCATCGGGGGCCTCGACGAGCCACGCCTCGAGATAGGCCGCCATTTCCTTCGGCGTTCGGAGTTGCTTCGAGACGTCGTAGACGACCGTGTGGGTGTGCCCTGCGCCGCGGCGAGGAGCCTTCGAGGGGGAACGCTTCGACTTGGTGGTGGTGGTGGTGGTGGTGGCTCGTGGCATGGGCTTTCTCATCAAAGGGGAATTGAGGTGGGGCTCAGGGAAGACTCTTGGCGAGCTCAATCGCACGGTCGATATCGCGGCGTTGCGTGGACTTGTCGCCGCCCGCGAGCAGGATGATCAGTTCACCGGCACGCTCAGTGAAGTACACGCGGTAGCCGGGACCGATGTCGATCTTCAGTTCAGACACGCCCTCACGCAGGGCGCGATGCGAACCAGGGTTTCCATGCACGAGCCGATCCACACGGACCTGGATGCGGGCGCGGGCCACGTGGTCCCGCAAGCCGTTGATCCAGTCCCGGTAGACGGTCGTCATCCTGACGCGCATGGAAGAATTGTATCCTATGGACTACGATTGTCAAGCGCCCACGATCACGTATTCAGCGCCGTTGGCGTTCAATGACAACAGCCACTCGAGCCAGTCTTGGTTGTGGGCCATCATGCTCCTCTCGCAAGCGGTCAAGTTCTGCCATTCGCTCGTCGGCCGGGCGCGACATCCAATATGCCATGTCTCGCCGACCAGCTTCCGGGTCATGCAACGGGCCAACGTGAATTGGCCATTGGCTGCGGTCATTGCGGGCAGGAGACATGCTCGAGGTTGTACCTGCGAATGCTGGCACGATGACATGAGCGCCAACGCACACACGCCCCCAGACGCGGGTGCGCTTGGGGGCGTGTGCGCGTCGGCTTCCGACTTCAAGAGCGAACCGAACACCCCTCCGTCACGCGGCGTGCGTGAGCGCTCGCAACAGCTCAGGCACGCGGACGGTCACGGTCTCCCAGACGAGTTCCAGCATGATTCCGTGATACTGGTGGGTCGCAACGTCCTTCATGCCGGCGACAGCCTTCCACGGCACGTGCGGGAATCGCTCACGGGTCTCGGGGCTGATGCCCTTCGCGGCCTCACCAAGCACGACCAGGTCGTACAGCACCGCGCGGATCGTGCGTTGATCCGCGCGGAACGCTTCGACGTCCATGCCCGCAAGGAAGCCCGCGATGCGCTCGCACGCGTCGCGCATGTCCTGCAGCCGTTGTACCTCGCTACGCGGCATATCGAAGGTCCCGCAGGATTGCCGGGCGATCAGAGTCCCGGAGACCGCTCGGCGTGGTCACGTCCACTGGGAGCCCAAGGACCGATTCGAGATGCTGTTTCACGGCAACCAGGTCGAGCAGGTCGCGGTGCGTCTCGAACTCCACCAGCACGTCGACGTCGGAGTCCACCCGACCGGCACCGCGCGCCCGAGAGCCGAAGACGCCGATGCGAAGCACGCCCATGCCGCGCAGGGTCGGCAT
>JAPLMU010000099.1 GCA_026386795.1 Planctomycetota bacterium | reverse complement strand
ACCAGTGGCACCATGACGCTCATCAATGCCCCGCACTTTGCGTTTCTGACATGGTTTCAGAACTGGCTGGTGAGTTGGAGCATTGTGTTTACCTACGTGTTTTTCTTTGCAGCACGGGTCTCGCAAGCGATTCATGGGACGCGCCGTCATGGCGGATCCGGCGGTTAACGGTCGGTCATATGATTGACGCATGCAAATCTCATGGCTAGCGCCCTCGTGTCTCGCTCTCGCCATGTCTGGGATGCATGCGCATGCGCAGGAACTCCCGTTCCCAACGGACGGTCGCGGCAATCCGCGCGTCGAGCATCTCGGGGCGTCCGTCGACCAGATGGTTTACGAATTCATGGAAGCGGAGCGGATCCCTGGGATGACGCTTGCCATCGTGCAGGCTCCCTACATCACGCGCTTAGTGAGTTACGGTCTCACTGATATCGCGGAGAAGCGGCTTGCATCCACGAAGACCGTCTGGGCCGTTGGACCGATCTCACAGGCATATGCAGCCGTTGCAGTGATGCAACTTGTGGAGGCAGAGAAGCTCGACCTCGGCGACCCGATCTCGAAGTTCTTGCCTGACGTCCCGACCGCGTGGCGTGCCGTGACTGTCATGCAACTCCTGCAACACGCGAGCGGCATTGCCGACTATCGCGCGCAGCCTGGGTACGACGTTGGCAAGGATCTGTCGGCGGACCAACTCGTTGCGCTTGTGAAGGATGTTCCGCTTGCGTTTGCGGCCGGCACGGATGTTGCGCAGAGTGCGACCAACTTCCTTCTTGTGGCCACCATGATTGAGAAGGCCTCGGGCGGCTCGTACCGCGACTTCGTGACGAAGCACCAGATCGAGCCATTGGGCCTGCAGCACACGGTGTTTGCTTCGGATCTCGCAACCCTCAAGGAAGAGAAGATCGCCGCCAACGGCAATAAGCACCGCGACTTTCTGAAGGCGAGCGAGTTCGTTGACCCAACCGAACACGCCACGGGATACACGTCGGCGCTCGCGCCTGCGCATACTGTCGCGTGCAAGGGATTCAGCGATATCTGGGCCTCTGCCGAGGACATCAGCCGTTGGGACATCGGCCTCGCGGGATCGATCCTCATCGCGAAGCCCGAGCACCGCGCGCTCATCTTCGGGCCCACCACGTTGGCGAACGGGAAGAAATTTCCCGCGATGGCGGGTTGGCAGTTCTTCCACCACAAGGGGTTGATGGATATCAAGGGAACCACTCCGGGATTCAGCGCGCTCCTCAGCCGATTTACGGATAAGTCGGAACTCGTCTGCGTGACGCTCCTTGCCAACAAGGAGGGAGTCGAACTCACGAACCTGAGTCGAAGCATCGCGGGAGCCTTTGGCAAGTCGCTCCGATCGGACATGGACGAACGTCGCCTGTACGGGCAGGAGAGCGCGTTCGGTGTGGACGAGACCATGGCGCGCGTGGAGGCGGACCTGAAGCGGCGCGGCATCCCGGTGTTTGCCAAGTTTGATCATGCGCGCAATGCCAAGGAAGGGCAACTGGAACTTCGACCAACGCAGGTCATCGTCTTTGGTTCGCCGAAGGCTGGCACGGCGCTGATGCTGGGCGAGCAGAGCATGGCGATCGAGCTTCCGCTCCGCATCTCCGTGTGGCAGGACGCCGCAGGGAGCGTGTGGGCAGCGCGCAGGGAGCGTGTGGGCAGCGGCTCCGCGCGTGGACGTGATGGTCAAGGAGTACGGGGTGGCCAACGATTCCACGGCGCAGGCAATGGAATCGCTGCTGCAGGAAGTGATCGGCCGTGCTTGCGTGGCGTATTAGAATGATTGGTCTATGACCACCCACGACCCCTTCAATGCGCGCACCACGCTGAAGACTGCTACCGGCGACCGTACCTACTACCGCCTCGATGCGCTCAAGTCGCTCGGGCCGATTGAACGCTTGCCGTACTCCATCCGCGTGTTGCTCGAAGCGTGCCTGCGCAATTGCGACGGCCGCATCGTTACCAAAGAACACGTGCAGAAGATCTGCAACTATGACCCCGCGAAGGTCGCCGAAGAAGAAATCCCGTTCATGCCCGGCCGCGTGGTGTTGCAGGATTTCACCGGCGTTCCATGCGTGGTGGACCTTGCTGCCATGCGCGAT
>JAPLMU010000120.1 GCA_026386795.1 Planctomycetota bacterium | reverse complement strand
GCGCGTTGGACGCCATGAAGACACCAACCGCTACGCCCTCGCCAGCGCTCGAGCGCATCATCGAAGCGAACACCCTGCTCTCTGGCATCGGATTTGAATCAGCGGGACTCGCAGCCGCACACGCGATCCACAACGGCCTCACCGTTGCGCCCGATGTGCATGCATTCCATCACGGCGAAAAAGTTGCCTTTGGAACACTTGCGCAATTAATGCTTGAAGACGCTCCGCAAGAAGAAATCACCGCGGTGCTCAACTTCTGCACATCGGTCGGCTTGCCGGTGACGCTTGCCCAGATCGGGCTTCATAACCCGAGTGATGCACTGCTCCTGCGCATCGCTGAGCGAGCCACCATCGCCTCAGACACCATTCACAACGAACCGTTCCAAGTCACAGCAAGCGCCGTGCTGCAGGCGATCAAACGCGCCGATACCGCCGGGCGCGCTGCTATTCACTGACGCCGTCACGGGCTTCACGAAGCGTGACATCAGGAAAGTGATACACGGCCACATTGTGACGCTTGCCACGGCGCTGTTCACGCGCAGTACGTACGAACGCCATGAGTTCGTCGACCATGACGTTCACTTGCTTACGTTGATCATCATCCAGCCAAGTGGTCTCAGATACGATTGCAGCACTTCGATCGGTACCTGCGACAACCGACTTGGGGACACGCGCCTTGCCCCAACGGCGCAAACGCAATGCCAAATCGCTGAGAAGTTGCACCCCCAATGAGATCGCCGAGTCGTTGCTGTCTGCCGTGCCGCCCGAGTTTCGGGACCACGTGACAGCTACGCCTGGCCGATAAACACGTCGCGGTCGCCCTCTCCCCATCTCAACCTCAACGGCCACAAGTTGCGCGGCCTCCAAGATCTCCAAATGCGGATACAGCGAAGTACCCGCGCGACCAGTCCAGGCGCTCAATTCCTTAATGGAGGCTTTTCCAGCCCCCTCAATGAATTGAAGCAGTTGCAGACGGTGGGACGACGAGATGGCGTCCCATTGAAGACTGGTCCAGGAACCGCCCGTGGTCGGGCTCGAACTAATGTTTATCATTGGAGAAGAAGCAAAGCGTGGGGGATCTATGGACTCAACCTAATTTGAACGAATGACTCTGGTAGGCACCGCTGCCTTGGGCATTATTTCGTTCATCGGTGGCCTGTCGATTCAAAGAGATGGTCAGATTTCTTCTTGCCTCAAAACCTGCTATCGGGACACGGGGCGTGTCGGAGCGACTGAATCGGAAAAACCCGGTCCAATTTATCTAATATTTCTTGTTTGTTAAGAGATTCCGGCTAGATTTAGGCCAAGCAACTCGAGCCTCGAAGGCTATTGTCCGCCTACTTATCACGCTTCTTTACCTTCTCTTCATCACGCAAGGAACCCATACTGATGTCGATCTTTAAGTCCACCATCGCTGTGCTCGCCACCGCCTGCCTTGCCGCTTCTGCGCAGGCACAGTTGGATCCACCGGTGTTTAGCGCCGGTCCGGATACCACCTCCCGATTCAACGTCAATGCCACCAGTACCACCTACCCCACCGGTCGCCCGGACGCTACTTCGTACGCACCGGTGTACGTGACTTCCAACGGCGGGTCGCACCTCCGAGTGAATCAGGCCAGCGTCGGTATCCGCCGCGTCGGCAGCACCGCAACGCCAGCAGTGGCAGTCACCGTGGAAGTAACCATCCTAGAGATGACCTTCGACGGCACCAACTATGGCCTTGGCAATGTGGTCCAGACCTTCACGCAGGACTTGGCCGCATCCACCACCTCGCTCACGCAAGTGGTTTCCAAGGCATGGGGGGATGCTGACCCCGCGGTTCGTCCAGTGGTGAACCTGCAGACTATTACCAACGGCGCCAATGGTTACGCCGGCTTCTGGGTTGGCGTCCGCTTCACGGGCGCTGGCTCGAGCAACAGCACGAACGGATGGCGCATCGTCACTGAGCCCGTCCTTGGTCGTTCCAACAACAACTTCGGCATCAATGACCCAACCAACACGGGTTGGGGCGCAAACTTCTACTTCGGTACCACCGTTGGTACCGACGGCGTGACCCGCGAGAACCAAGCTCGTTTCTCCGTGAACGTGAACGGCCTGGTGACTGATTCAGTCACCCCGCCAGCCACACTCGTGTACGGCAAAGTCTTTGAAACTGGCGCGTATTGGAAGCCGTCCGACGCGCTCGATGGCGTTGGTTCCAAGCGGTTCTACAACAGCGCCTTTGTGCGAGCCAATGTTGGCGATGTCCTGACCCCAAGTAAGGTCTCCATGGACGTCTACCGCGGCGGCACTTCCACGACTCCGGCTCCCGCCATCGGCGTGGAACTGGCCTTGGTCAAGATGACCTGGGACGCAGTTGCTGGCACCTACGGCGTTGGCGATGTGGTGGCAACCCAGACCTTCCAGCTTGCGGCTTCCACAACGGCCAAGACGGATCGCATTGACTGGACATGGAGCAACCCAGCGACGGCGCCAGTCGTTGCTCTGAACACCGACAACGCTGCCAACGCCAACCTGGGCGGCATGTGGGTTGCGGCTCGTTTCCTCGGTGACTCGGACGCACTGCTGGGCAACAACGGCCCAATCACCGGGTTCTCTCCAGCGTACGGCGGCTCGTTTAACAGTTTCGCCATGGACAACGCTGGCGTGTTCACCACCTACACCTTTCCCCCGCCGTACACCTGGACCCCCGTCGCGACGGGCGTCGCTGTGTTCTACAACCGTCCGTCGCGCTTCATGCTTGACGCATTCGGCGTGGTGGGACCGAACGTTCCGCCACCTCCGTCCTGCCCTGCTGACTTGAACCAAGACCACGTGGTCAACGGTGCCGACCTTGGTCTGATGCTCGGTGCATGGGGCCCATGCCCATCGAGCCCATGCGCTGCCGACTTGAACAACGACGGCCAGGTCAATGGTGCTGACCTTGGTCTGATGCTCGGTGCTTGGGGCAACTGCCCGGTCTGACCGAAGCGCCATATCTGATTGCTACTCCAAGTTCGCTGCTCGAGGCCACCCCTCGAGCAGCGAACTTCTTTGATGCCCGGTTCACCGCCACAGTACGGCCTGCATCTCCGCGGGCTTCCTCTCCTATCCTCCCGACCGTGCCGAACCCAACTGCAGCGCGTCCGCGAGTAAGTGCCCCAATCCCCTACCGCCGCCGTGACTGGAAACGATGGACGCTGCTTGCCGTCTATGTCTCCGCGTACGGCGGGTTCATTGGTGTAGCGGTGGCTGCGCCCGCGCTCTTGGCAACCGCTGTCATCGGCGGTATCAACCTTGCCGTGGTCTGGGGATTTGCACTCATCGTGCTTGCCTTCATTGTCGCGCTTGCTGCACTTCGCCTTCCGGAGCAAGGCTGACATGCAGACCACCACTGTGCCGACTGACTGGATATCCGTTGGCGTCTTCGCGGCGTTCACCGTGACTGTGCTCGTACTCAGCTCACTGCTTGGGAGACGCGCATCAAGTGCAAAGGGTTACTTCGCGGCGCACGGACAGATTGGCTGGTTTGTGAATGGCATTGCGTTTGCGGGCGACTATCTGTCTGCCGCCAGTTTCCTGGGTATCTGCGGACTCATCGCCTTCTGGGGCTACGACGGATTCCTCTATTCAATTGGATACCTCGCTGGCTGGATCGTTGCGCTACTCGTGGTTGCCGAGCCCATTCGTAGGCTTGGCAAGTACACCTTTGCCGATGCATTGAACGCACGCTTCGGTTCGCGACTGGTGACACTTGCCGCCGCAATCAGCACGCTGCTCGTCAGCCTCTTCTATCTGATTCCGCAAATGGTTGGCGCGGGTGCACTGATCAAACCACTATTAGGCCTGCCATCATGGGTGGGAGTTGGACTTGTTGGCGTAGTAGTGACTGTGATCGTGACCACCGCAGGAATGGTCAGTACCACCTGGGTGCAATTCATTAAGGGCGGGCTATTGCTCTCACTGTGCGCCATGTTGGCTGCATTGATCCTTGGTCGCGGATTCGAAGTGCGCGCTGCAGGCCCCGCGCGCGAGGCGCCAGCGCGCAATGTTGGATCAGTAGTTGCATTGCCTGCGTGGGCGATCATGGAAGGGCCAAACGGCGACGCAACAAACTTCGCGGTGGATCCTGATGGTCTTGTGCGCACCGAAGGCGCGCGCACTGGCCCACTTGGCCCCATTGACTTCCTGCGCGTCTTCTCTGCGAGCGATGTCGCTGCATGGCGCACCATCACCGCGAAGGATGACGCCGGCACCACGCACAGCATGGCTACCCCAGAGACGATCCGTGGCGATGTGCTGCTCCAGCCAGGCAACAGCCCCACATTCCGCGGCTTGCGTTCTGGAAGCATGCTTGACCGCGTTGACTTCGTCTCATTGATGCTGGCGCTCTTCTTGGGAACGGCCAGCCTGCCACACATCTTGATTCGCTACTACACCGTGCGTGATGTACGCAGTGCGCGCCTCAGCACTGTGGTGGGCATCGGTGCCATTGGATCGTTCTACATTCTGACGTTGTACTTGGGTCTTGGTGCTATGACCGGGGGCGCGCTGGATACTTCCGACAGCAACATGTCCGCGCCGCTCTTGGCGCGCAGCTTTGGCAGCGTGCTCTTTGCGCTGATCTCAAGCGTGGCATTCTTCACCGTGCTTGGAACGGTCAGCGGATTGGTGCTTGCAGGCAGCGGTGCCGTGGCACGCGACTTGGTCATCACCGTGCTCGGCCGCACGCCTGATGATCGCTCGCAAGTGCGGATTGCGCGTATTGCAGCATTGGTGCTGGGCACGTGCGCCATGATTCTTGGGCTCCTATGCAAGGACCTCAACGCGTCATTCCTTGTCGGGTGGGCCTTCAATGTTGCGGCGAGCGCCAACCTGCCCGCGCTGCTCATGGCGCTCTTCTGGAAGCGCGCCACCAAGGAGGGGATTGCCACTGCCATCATTGTGGGGCTGTCTTCAAGCTTGGCATGGGTACTGCTTTCCAAGGACGCGTTTGAGAAGGTCTACGGCCTTCCCGGCGCCGATGCGTGGATGCCGTTTAGTCAGCCCGCACTGGTCACCATCCCGCTCGGCGCGGTAGCCGGCATCTTGGTGTCACTGGCAACGCGGCCGCGAACGCCCCTCGCCTGACGCACCACCCAAATGAAACAGGGGCGACCGTGATGGTCGCCCCCGCAGAGTTTCCGTAGTTCCGTGCGGTTCTCTTCTTAGCGGCGCTTGCGAGCTCCGCTGACGAGGCCAGCGAGGCCGAGCAAGGCGACTGCGCCTGGAGCTGGCACCACTGCGAAGTAGAGGTTGTCAACGGTGGCGTAGATATTCTGCGTTCCGCTCACGTTTGAGGCCGTCACGGAGATGCTTGAGATCGAAGCGCCGGTTGAGTAGAACCCAACGAAGTCAGCGGCTGACGCTGCGTAGCCAACGTACGACGAGCCGTCAGCAAGCTGAATACCAATGATGGCGGGAAGGATGCCGAAGCTTTGGTCGGTACCGAAGAAGTTGCCTGCAACGCCCTGCACACTTGGAGACAACGTGAATGTGAGGGTCTCGAATGCGTTGTTGGTCGACATGTAGCCAAGATCCGCATAGAGATTTCCTGGAGCACTCGCCGTCCACTGGATCCCGCCAGCGTTGCCGCTGAGGCCGTTGGCATAGAAGCCGCTGTACGAGTTGAAATTCTCGGTTACAACCGAAGCTCCCTGGCCGGCTGAGAAGCCGGTCCACAGTGAGCCGTTGGTGAAGGTGACCATGGCAGCAGATGCAGCCTGGGTCATCACTACGGTCATAGCCGCAGCTGAGAAAGCGATTCGAATTGACATTGGGGAAACTCCGAAGAAGGGAACCGAACGGGAACTGCAGACGGAAACACACATTGGAAACCACGTAAATCCAAAGAGGAATCACGTGTTTGCACATCCGGGAAGACGTACACCTTTCCAACATTTGCACACCGACGAAGGGAATATGCCCCGACATCGGATCGATGCAAGCAATGGCGAGGAAATTATTCTAAATACCGGATAGATGTTGATTCAGATTCTGGAGCAAAAGAAATCCCGCCCAGCGCGTGAGCGCTGGACGGGGTTACATTCTCATACTGTTCTATAACTGTTCCCGTCCTTGGTTAGGCCTGCCGCTCCCTGCGACGAGCAACCAAGCCCGCCGCGCCGATGAGCGCAATCGCTCCGGGGGCTGGGACAGATGCGAAGTAAAGGTTATCCACCGTAGCGTAGGTCGCACCGGCGCCTGTACCAGCCACCTGGATTGAAAGGCTGGAAATGGTGGCCAATGAGGAATAGAACCCGATGAAGTCAGATGGACCGTTCGAGTAGCCCACATAGGTAGTCGAATCGGTCAGCGTCACGGTGATGATCGCCGGGACGGCCACGAACTTGGCATCTGTTCCGTAGATGTTTCCGCCGATGCCGTTCACACCCGGCGAAATGGCGAAATTCAGAGTGGTTGAGCCCGCGCTTGTGGAAACCAAGCCAGAGTAGGCCGAGACGCCGCCGGTGGCGGTTGCTGTCCAGCTGATACCTGAAACGGCTCCGGATACTCCGGAACCATAGAAACCACTTGATATGGCTGAGAAGTTCTCGGTGCTGATCGAAGCGCCGGCGTTCGTGGCGTATGCGGCCCAGGCAGCGGAATCAACGGTGTAGAAGATCGATGAGGTGTCCGCAACGGCGTAACCGGCGGAAGCAAGAACGGCAATGGACGCGAAAAGGGCTCGGGAAGACATGGGGCAGACTCCGAAATGGGACAGGGAACGGGGAACGGGAACGGGAACAACTCAAACTCAGCGTTGGGGGAGCAACGCTTCAAACATGCCCTTAACTCTTCTTCCGCAAACGAGAACGCAATCCACGGGTGCCACCCATCACGCTTGCGCAAAATGAAATGAAGATTGTGTGATGACTGATAAATACTTGCTTAAAAGACGCTAAGCAGTGCTCTGTGCAAAGATTCGTGGTGAATATTTAGCGGCGAACGAACCACTTCCACGACCGCGTGACCAATCTGTGCCGCGGCGCGATGCGATCCAGATTCGTACAGTGCCCTCCATCATGACCCTTGCCCAACCACGCATCCGATTTGCCGTTCTTCTTGCCGCATCGCTTGGGATCGCAGCCGCGCCCGCAGTGAAGGTGGATCCAACCACTATCACGCTCGATCCGGTGCACTCGGTGGCGCTGTTCCGCATCCAGCATTTGGAGGCGGGGCTCTTCTGGGGGCGATTCAAGGCCCTTGAAGGCACGGTGAAGTGGACGATGGAACCGACCGCGGCGCCCGTCTTTGACATTGCAGCAAAGATTGCCAACGCCGACACGGGCAGCGAAAAGCTTGATGGCAATCTCCAGGGACCCAACTTCTTCAACGCGAAGGAGTTTCCCACCATCACCTTCAAGTCAACCGGCGCAACCGCTGCTGGCGACCGGCACTGGATGGTGAAGGGTGATCTCACGCTGCACGGCGTGACCAAGCCTGTTGAAGTCGACTGCGTTGCAACCGGCATTGGCAATGGACCCGCGGGCATGAAGGTGGGCTTCGAGTGCAACCTCACCATCAAGCGCAGCGACTTCGGCATGAAGTGGGGCGTGGAGAAGCCAGCGAAAGCGCTCGGCGATGAAGTGAAGTTGATTATTGCGCTTGAGGGCGATGCCGTTGGCGGAACGGCGCAGTGAATTACCTGCTGAGCGTTGTGCTCCTGCCGATGTTGGTGGGAAGCGCTATCGCTTGCGCGGCACTGCTCGGACCATTGCGTCACCGAGCGGCGATCATTGAGTGCTGCGTGGCGTACGCGCTGGCGATTGCATTTCTCATCACATTTGTACGCGAAGTGGATCTTGCGGCGCTGCTGCGGCAATTGCCCGTTGAATTGAAAGATGATGATGCGCCGTTCGAGCGTTGGCACCAGCTTGGGCTGGTTGCATTGCTGTTGGCGGTTGTATCGCCGACGCTGGCGCTGCTGACGGCCGCAGTGCCAGCACAACGCAAAGCGATAGTGATGACCGCCACGCTGCTCGCTGCATGCGGCGTGGCGGCGTTGGTTGCATTTCCTGGGGCAAGTAACAGTAGCCGCGCATTGTTCGCTGTGGTGTGCGCCCTGTCATCCGGCGCGATCGCCATGTGTGGGCTTCGCACTGCAATGTGTGCGCTGGCGGTGTCCTGCGTCGGCATGGCCGTGTGCGCGGTGATGACGGGATTCCCCTCGCTCGCCATCATGTGTGTGGCCGTCGCGGGGACTGCTGGAAGTATTGCCTTGGTTGCATGCTGGAGACGGAGTCCACGTATGCATTCCGTCGCTGGCGCCATCTCCGTGGTGTCCGGCATATTGGTGGGCGTGGCCGTGCCGGTTGCAGGCGCCCTGCTCTACCGAATGACTACTTCCGCCAAACCGTCATGAACTCCAACTTGCCCGTACCACCGCCGCTTGACGCTCCAGCACCAGAGCGTCATGGTGTCATTCACCACGTGTTTGGCGTAGCGTGGCGAACACCGCTGGGGTTCTTGTGGCTGGTGCTCACTGCGTGGTGCACCATGGCGATCGGATACGCCCCCGATGGACCGTCAGCCATCACGTGGTCCATGGGTGCTGCATGCGCGCTGGCGTGCGGGGCGCTGGCAGCCGGACCACTGCCAACATTCGCCCGCGCACGGGTGGTGCGATGGATGGGATTGGCCGTCTTGTGGGGTTCCGTGGTCACGTGGTTCTGGCTCGTTCCTGCACCAGCACACGCGGACTGGCAACCCGACGTGCAGGACACTGCTACGTTTGCAGTGACTGGCGACGAAGTGACCGTGTCGGGCATTCGAAACTTCCGCTACCGCAGTAGTGACACCGACTGCGAAGAAGTCTGGGTGGAGCGCACTTATGACCTTTCACAACTGCGCACAGTTGACTTGTTCTTTTCGTTCTGGGGACCGCAACGCATTTGCCACAACTTTGTGAGTTTCGGCTTTGAGCGTGCCGACGGAACCATGATGTACTTGGCCGCCTCTATTGAAGCGCGCAAGCGCGTTGGCCAGCAATACTCGGCGGTGGGTGGGTTGTTTCGGCAATACACGCTGATCTATGTGTGGGCGGATGAGCGGGATGTCGTACGCGTGCGCACAAACTTTCGAGGCGAAACGGTGCGCCGCTATCGAATTCAGTGCACACCAGAGAACGCGCGCATCTTGTTCGAGCGCTACGCGTTGCATTCGATTGAAGTGGCGCATGCACCGCGCTGGTATAACGCCATCACGCAGAGTTGCGGTGTGGACATACTGCGCACCGCGCTTGGTCAGCGCATTCCGCTGTTCCCTTCACCACGATTGCTACTGAACGGAACGTGGGAACAACAGGCATGGGATGACGGATGGGTGAGGTCGGCCGCAAGCTTTGCGGACGCGAAACAGCAGGCTGATATCACTGACGACGCCAAGCATGCTGGGATGGATGACTTCTCGCAGGCGATTCGCAAGCGGGATGTTTCGCTGCAGATTCGCGCGGGTGATGGTGCGGGTGAAGAAGTAGAGCCGTAGCGGCGCACTCACCCCGGGTTCGGAGGGGCTGGCGCTGCAGTTGGAGCCGCCGCGGCGGGAACCGGGCGTGGCTTCGTGGGCTCAGGACCGGGGGTTCCAGTGCGGAATTTCTGCAGCGATTGTTCGTACTGCTCGCGGATCTTTTGGTCTTTCTCAAGCTTCACGGCGCGTTCGGCATTCTCAATGGCTTTCTCGCGGTTGCCCTTGGAGAACCATGCGAGACCCAGCGTGTCGGCGGCGCGCGCATCTTCGCCCTTGGCCAATGTGTCGGCAGTCACTGCCAGTTCCATGGCGAAATCAACATCGCGCCGCTTGGCATAAGGGGAATTCAGAATCGCCCGCGCCAAGGAGCGCGTGGTGGGCATGTCTTGCGCATATTCCTTGGCAATGCGGCGGCCGAATTCGTAGCCGGCGTCAGGCATGTCGCCAAGACCAATCATGATGACGAACCGCTGCGCGTCGTACTGACCCGCGCGTTCCGGAATCACGGCGCGCACGGCATCGAGCGCTGCAAACATGGGCGTCCAATCGCCGGTCTTGTCACAGTCCCGCGCGACGCGGTCTAAGAGATCTTTGCCCCGTGACACGGTGGAATCTGTGATAGCCGCGGCACGGACCGTTTCGGGATCCCATGTTCCAGCAACCACCTTGGCGATCGGCTCTTCAGCTTCCTTGGGATGACCAAACCACTGCACGATGCCGTTCTTAATGACAAAGAAGCGTGGATTGAAGTTGCGGAACGTGCCGTTCTGCAGCGTGATCATTGCGGATCGATCGGGGTCTGAGACCACTGAATACGGCACTTCGTTGAGCTTCCCGGGTTGGGCAAGCCATGCCTTGACGATGGGCGCCTCCTCGTCGGTAATGGCTATGAATTCTGCACCCTGCGCTCCGTACGTCCGCGCCAAGCGCGTTACGAGCTCCGCGAATTCCTTGCAGTGCGAGCACGACGTACTGAAGAACTCAAAGACATACACCTTGCCCGGAGCGAACGAAGTGATCGGCGTGCCCTTGACCCATGATGCCAATGATGGAAACGAAACACGAGCACCGGGCTGAATGGGTGGATTAATGCGCGCGAAAGTAATGGGCTGCGGCGGCGCGTGCGGGGTGGCGGGCGCGACGGGAGTTGCAGGCTTCGTGGTCGGCGCGTTTGGCGGCGACACGGTCGGACGATCTGAAAGCGCGAGTTCTTCTACCGAGTCCACGGTGGCTGGCGGTGCAACAGCGCCGGGTGCCGCCTTCATGACATGACCGAGCACCGTGAGCGAAACAGGATTGGCGCCGTCCACCAAGAAGGTGACGGACTTCATGAGCGACTCATCCTGCGTCGTCGGAGCCTTCACGGTGACGAGCGCCTCGGCGGTGCCGCCGGCGGGAATCGGATCCGGCGGGAATGTTGACGTTGTGCATCCGCAGTTGGCAATCGCGGCGGTGATGCGAAGGGTGCGCCCGGAAATGTTTCGAAGTGTGACTGCGACTGTCTTGGGCGCGTCGGCTGTGAGTTCGCCCATCTCGAGTGTGGCCGGCTCGAAGGCAATGACTGGAGCGGCGGGCGCGGGCGCCAGGGTTCGGGTTGGCAGAAATCCGCGGGCGACCATGACGGCGCCGGCTGCAATTCCAAGCAGAGAGGCCGTTATTAACAGTAGACGGGCAGTAGGACCGGGGCGCCGAATCATCATTGAAAGAGTATCGTCCCGGCATGCTTCAAGCACCAATTTCCATTTCTGCATCGCTCCTACTTACCGCATCCATCGCGCTGACCTGCGCCCTACCCGTTACCGCTGATGACACGGCGCCCGGAACCGCCAAGGAAACCCCCGCTCAAGGCGTCCCGAGGCTTCCGATGATGACGCGGACCAAGGCTCCCGGCGCCCCCGAAGCCCCGAAGGCTCCGGATGTGATCGACGCCAAAGCGAAGGCGATCCACGACCGTGGCGTTGAGACCGTCAAGAAGTTGAAGGGCATTGAAATGGTTGCGGAAATGAAGGTGCAGGGCATCGACCCCGCCATGTTGCCACCGGGGCTTGATGGCAAGTCGCACGTGGTGCTTGACTTTAAGAATGACAGTGGCGGTCCCGCTCCGTTCGGGCGCTTCGTACTTGAGTCCATGAAGGATGGCAAGACGCAGATGCGCTTCGCGTTTGATGGCAAGGGCGCGGTCATGATTGACGAAGCCAAGAAGTGCTACACGGTGTCCGATGCGCAGTGGTTCCAGTTGCTGGGCCAACGCGCCGCCGCTCTGCCGCAGTGGTACATCGAGAACCGTATGGACATGGCCGCCATGGGCGGAAGTCCGGACGACCAGCCAAAGCTGGTTGCCGCAACCATCGTCGGCGAAGAAACCCTTGACGGCACGCCTTGCGATGTAATCAAGGTTGTCCGCAGCATGAAGCTTGAGGGCGGGGAAGATGATGAAGGCAAGCCGGTTCCAGCGAAGGAAATGCGCATCTCTGAGACGATCGCATTCGCCCGCACTGACGGACTGCCACGCCGCGTTGCAAGTGCAACGGAAATTCCCGGCGAAGAAGCAATGTCCGGCATGAACACCACCGCCACATTCAATGGTGTGAAGGCCGACCCAACATTGGACGACAAGACCTTCGCAACCGCTGCTCCTGCTGGCTACAAGAAGCAAGAAGCCGCTGCCGAAGATGAACAAAGCCAGGGCCCACAGATGAAGGTCAAGGCCGGTGAAGCCGCCCTGGACTTCAAGCTCATGGATCTTGCTGGCAAGGAAGTAACGCTTGCATCACTCAAGGGCAAGGTTGTTCTGCTGGACTTCTGGGCCACCTGGTGCGGACCTTGCAAGCAGGCGATGCCTTCTATTCAGAAGATCAGCGAGGACTACAAGGGTAAGGATGTAGTGATCTTGGGCGTGAACACCTGGGAGAAGAAGGAAGGCGCTGGCAAGAAGTACATGACCGAGAAGGGCTTCACCTACGGGTGCCTCTTGGCGGGTGATGACTTGGCGGTTGCCTACGGTATCTCTGGTATTCCCACCCTGATCGTGATCGGTAAGGATGGAAAGATTGAGAAGATCGAAGTGGGCTTTGGACCAGAAGGTGACAAGGGTCTGCGCACAGCGATTGAAGCTGGCTTGGCGAAGTAAGTAGTTCACTGCAAGTAACAAACAAGGCGCCCTCCGCAGTGATGCGGAGGGCGCCTTTCATTTGGGTGCTTTATTCACAGCGCGCGGGCGCGGTGCCTGTCGCACGCGGGATCAAGTCAGAAAGCAGGCTGCGCTTGGCGCTGCTCAATCCACTTGATGGCATCGGCCGACGGCAACGGGCGTGACCACCAGTAGCCCTGCCCTTGCTGGCAGCCCATGACTCGCAGCAAGTCTGCTTGTTCTTGCGTCTCCACGCCTTCGGCGGTCACACGCATGCCGCACGCGGCGGCCATGCGAAGTGCTGCCTCGCACAGCGCTGTACCAGCACCGTTGTCGCCCAGGCATTGCGTGAAGCTGCGGTCAATCTTCACTTCATCGAACGGAACGCTCTGCAGGAGGCGGAGCGAGGCGTAGCCAGTACCGAAGTCATCAAGTGCGAGGCGGAATCCGATCTCCTTCAACTCCAGCAGCGCATTGCGCGCTGGACCGTCGCCGTCAAGCCATTGACTCTCGGTGATTTCCAGGCACAGGCGACTGGGTGAAATGCCGTACTCAGCGGCGGCGGCAGCGGCGGCCTTTGGGAATCCGTCGCGCATCAACTGGCGGAGCGAGACATTGACATTGGCAGTCATGCCGTCAAGTTGCGAACCAGTAGACGCCAAGAGTTGGCATGTGGAACGGAGGACACTCATTCCTAGAGAATCGATCAGCGAACTCTCTTCGGCAATCGGAATGAAGACCGACGGCATGATCACGCCTGATGGCGTGTCTGCGAGGCGGGCAAGCATTTCAAACCCGACCGGCGCGCCGGTAGCGAGGTCAATGATCGGCTGAACGTGAGTGAATACTTTGTTGGCGGCAATGGCATCGGCGAGGACGCGCGCAACGCGGCGGCGCTCGTTGGCAAGCTGACGATCTTCGGCGCTAAACGCCACCCACCGATCACGACCGCGATCTTTGGCCGCGATGCACGCTTGTTCAGCCTGGTAAAGGGCCGCCTCAAAGTCGGTGGTGTGCGGATCCCACTCAACAATGCCGGCTGAAACCGAAAGCCGAATGGGGAGGCCGTCAGCAATGAATGACTGCTCAAATGACGCAATGTACCGACTGAAGTGCGCGTGCATGGCCTCATTGGTGACCGGCGTAATCAGGAGGAATTGGTTACCGCCGAAACGAATTGGCAGGTCACCAAGGCCAGCGGCCTCGGAAATGCGCGCACCCACGTCCTGCAGGAGTAGGTCCGCGGCGCGATGGCCCAGGTTCTCGTTGTGCATCTTGAAATGGTCAAGGTCAACGATGGCAATGCAGCGAGGCGTTGTGGTTGGGTCGGCGGCAAGGCGTGCAACCTCACGCTCAAGCTTGCGACGATTGCCAAGACCAGTGAGGCTGTCGTGCGTGGCTTGATGATCGCGATCAGCATCAGCGCGGTGCCGCTCAATCGCCACCGCGGCAAGATGGACGAAGTGGTCAACAAACGACAAGTCTTCCGTAGTCGGTGCGCGGCAATCGCCGTAGTACATGCCGAACACGCCCAAGAGGCGTCCATCACCACCCAGAATGGGCGACGACCACGCCGACTGAATTCCGTAGGAGGCCGCAAATTCTCGGAACGCGCCCCAGAGTGGGTCGATACGAACGTCCTCACTGATGACGCGCTCGCGGCGGAATGCGGCGGTTCCACAACTTCCGGTGGCGGGCCCGGGCACCATTCCATCCACTGCGGCAGCGAACGTGGCGGGCAGGCATCCGTATCCACCCTTGCGCAACGATTGCGTGGCTTCGTCGTACACCAAGATGGAGGCCATCATGGTTGGGATGGACGTTTCGGAGTAGCGCGAAATGGCGGTGAGCGTGTCAAAGAGCGGCGCAGCAAGCGCGACTTGTTCAAGCACCTGCTGTTGCGCAGCGAGCAGCTGCTCTGGGGCGAGCCGTCCAATCGATTGAGCGGCTGATTTCATAAGGGAAATTTACTTGCCTTGTAGCGGATGTACAGACAAATGCTTGCAAATATTTACATTTCTGAAGATCCGAGGCGCCGGCGTGAACCCTGCGTGCGGTCACCAAAAGACCTGTTGGCCATCAACCACCGTGAATGGGCGCTCCAAACCACGTCCGTCGGCGGCGCGCAACCAGCACAGCGCGCCCGAAGGAACGTCTGCAAACGAAACGTTGGTGGAAGTATCCGACATGGCGGTGCGCTTGCCGATGGATTTCCATCCGCCGGGTGCAGTCCATGAGAGCAACTCATATTCAACGCCGGGGCGCACCGCTACGCGGGTCTTGGTGCGTTGCGTGTCCGGATCGGGCGTTGCAGGAATGGTGACTGACGCTTCCAACGTGAGCGATGCATCGGCAGCGCCTGGGGAATCGGGAATGAAGTGCATGCGTCCGCCGTCGTCCACCGTGAACGGCGGACCGGCTGGAGCAACCTCCGTGCCGTTACTCCACACCGGGAGGTAGAGAATTCCGCGACCCATGTCCTTGAACGTGGCGCGACCGTTCAGGCATTGACCCCACTCTATTGGTCGCCATTCGCCACCGTTGAACACTGCAAGGTAAACGAACTTGGCGGGCATGCCAGCTGGCGGCGCCAACGTGATGCCTGTTGCTGCTGGTGCGCTGGGAAATTCATCGAGCCGAATATCCGTCACTGGTTCGTACTGCGCCGTGACATCGCGAATGGTGCTTGATTTCAGGAAGCCTGGAACCTTGTCGGAATCACTCTTACATGCGCCCAGGGAACTGGCCTGCGCGGAGAAGGTCTTTCGATACACCTTCGCAGCGCGATTGGAGAGACCCGCGGTGCCTTGCCCATTGGCATCGACCGCTACTTCCCATGCGTGGTTGTTGTCACGGTTTGCCCACCACGGCGTGAAGTCACTCGCCACCATGGCACCCGATGCGCGCGCAGCGAAGGTGATCATGTTGGTGATGTCTTCGCAGCGACCGAGTTTGGTGCGACACATATCTGCGTACGACTGATCGGTGGGATGCATGTAGTAGCGATCACTAAATGGAACCCATGCGTGACCGGCGTCGATGGCGGATTTGGTGACTTGCGCAAGCGTGGGGTTCGGGCCAAGCTTCGCAAGGTCTGGCGCCATTCGTTCACGCGCGGCGGCGCGCCAACCCGGGGAGAGCGGTTCGTTGGATGCTCGGTATGGCAACACGGATTCAAGAAATACTTCAAAGCGCACGCCGCGCATCCACGGATCGTTGCGCCAGGATGCGAATGCTTGCTCCAGGTTCTCACAGAGAAATGCGCATGGAGCATGCTCAAGATCGGCGTCAAAGCGGCGCATCTTGAAGTCAACCGATCCGTGGTCCTTCTCAATGGCGTCAAGCGCCAACTGCACTGCGTCGAGCGTTGGATAGTGATCAATATCAAATGGAATGTCGTTGCCTTTGGCGTCCTGCAATGTAAAGAACACAAACCCGTGGCCACGCATGTTGGATACAAGCCACCGCGCGGCGATGCATTTTTCTGCGTCCGGCGCAACACCCGCGGCGGGATGTTCATACGTGGCAAGGAAGCATTCGATCGCTGCGGTGTTGCTTCCGGCAGCGGTCAACGATGCTTGCACTACGGACTGCTGCGGATTGAGTGGCGTGTCGAACGCGCCGGAGCGCATCGGGGCGCATGCTGGCATGACAAGCGTGACCGGCATGCCAACCATGAAGAGGAGCGCGCACATCCGCGCCGCCCGCCGGGTGATTGCATGCAGTGGTGTGGTGGCGTGCGAACCGTCGGCCGTGACACGGGGATCGTTCAATTGCATGCGGTGAGCGTATCGCCATCCGCTGTGGATTCTGCGCCCCACTCACCCGCCGCGCTTTGATTCCAGTTCCTGCCAGCGCGCGTACAGCGTGGTGACCGCCAGTTGCGCTACTTCGAGGGCTTGGCAGGCAGCGGCCATCTTGGCGTGGTTGGCAGCGATGCCGGGTTCGCCGACGCGGGCTTCGGCCAGTGCGTGCGCGCGTTCGGCGGCTTCAACGGCGGCTTCCATGCCGTCAAACTCGCGCTGCTCCTTGAAGTTCAGGCGACGGCGTTGGCTGGATGCGTCCGCGGCGGATGACTGCGCTGCGGGGGCAGTAGTGCGCGCGGCGCGGTCGCGTTCTTGCACGCTGCGTTCGGCGCGTTCGAGTGATGCAAGTGCTTGATCAAGGCTTGCCACGACTGATACCGACGCGTCGGGCGCGCCGATCACTGCAATGGTCTTGGCGAGCCGCTTGAGCATGGTGCGGTCATGGGTGACCAGCAGCACGGCGCCTGGGAATGATTCGACCGCTTCTTCAAGCACTTCGAGCGTGGGGATATCAAGATCGTTGGTGGGTTCGTCCAGCACCAAGATGTCGGCGGGCTCAAGCATCATGGCGGCAATATGCGCGCGCGCGCGTTCACCGCCCGAGAGCGTGCCGATGGTCTGCAAGAGTTGCGCGTCCTTGAAGAGGAAGCGACGGCTCCACGCAGTGATGTGCATGGGGCGACCTTGAAAGTCAACAACATCGCCGTGTGGGCAGATGGCATCGCGCAACAGTGTGTCGGGCGAAATGTCGGTGCGCTGCTGACGCAAGACCACAATGCGCGGCTTTGGATCTGCAAAGCGCACGGTGCCGGTGTCCGCGGCAAGGTCGCCGCAGAGGATGCGTAGGAGCGTGGTCTTGCCGCTGCCGTTTGGGCCCATGAGTCCAAGGCGATCGCCTGGGATGAGTTCCAAGTCAAGGTCACGGAAGAGCGTTCGGCCCTGGTGAAGTCAACGCGCGCGCCACCGGCACCAGCGGCGGCGTTGCGTTCAGCGATGGCGCCGAGTTCTTCGCGGCGTTCTGCGCTGTCTTCAATGCGGCCCTTTGCCTTGGTGCGCCGCGCCTGCGCGCCGCGACCGAGCCACGCGTCATCGATCCGCACTTCGTTGGCAAGCACGGCTTCGGCGCGCGCTTGGCCTTCTAAGAATTCACCGCGGCGGCGGAGGAATTCGGAGTAGTTGCCTTCGGCGGCAAGCGTTCCCTGCGGATACGCGCGGCTCAGTTCCACCACGCGCGTAGCAACGCGTTCAAGAAATGCGCGGTCATGGGTGATGAAGACGCAGGCACCGGCACGAATGTCATTGGAGGCACGCGAAAGAAACTGTTCAAGCCAGCGGATGCCTTCAACGTCCAGGTGATTGGTTGGTTCATCCAAGAGCAAGAGGTCTGGCGTACCGCCCGCTTCGGCAAGTCCGCAGGCGATGGAGAGGCGCTTCTTCCAACCGCCAGAGAGGCGCTCGACGGGTTCGTCCATGCGCGCTTCGGGGAAGCCGAGTTTGCCAAGGATCATGCTGCCAAGCACTTCGGCTTCGTGATGATCGCCGTGCACCGACGCAGCCTTCATGGCAGCGGCGGTGGCGGCCATGCGCGGCGTGAGACCGTCTTCAAAGTCATCACGCTGCGGGACGTAGACGATCACTGCGCCGCGTTGCGTGCGCACGATGCCTTCGTCCGGCTCTTCCGCGCCGGCGAGCATGCGTAGGAGCGTGGACTTGCCTGCGCCGTTCGGGCCGATGAAGCCGACGCGGTCGCCGTCGGCGACGCTGATACTGACTCCATGAAAGAGTTCGCGCAGGCCGTGGGACTTGGAAAGATCAGAGGCGACGAGGAGCATGGGGATCGGCACGCGCGGGGTGCCGGGGTGGGGATCATAGGTGGAGGAGTAAAGCACCACCGCGCGCTGCGGAATGCAGCGCGCGGTGGGATGAATGCAACAGACGGAGTCCAGCCGGTTCAGCGACGCTTGCGCGAACCGATGATGCCAGCCAAGCCAAGCAGCGCCATGGCGCCCGGCGCGGGGACCTGGAAGCTCTTGGTGTCGTAACCGAAGGAGACGTCGGTGCTCGAACCGGTGCGATAGCCGGTGGAGCCTGCGAAGCTCACCGTGCTTCCGGACTGAACGGATGACACGGTGAATACGAAGTGTGCAACACGCACGACGAACAGCGAGTCTTCGCCGAACCACTGCTTGCCTTGGATCGCTGATAGCGCGACCGTATCACCTTCCGGCCCGAGCGGTGCAGTGGAATACCAACCAGCGTTGGTTGGAATGTTGGTGGCGTTAAAGGTGTTGTAGTTTGTGAAACTGGGATCAGCCGCGGTGGTGGTGCCGGCGTACCGGACGCCCTCATAGACCGTGTCACCGAGGGTAACAAAGCTGTCGGCAGATGTCTCCGACGACGTGTATGCGCCGGGCGACCAGCGGCTCGTTGCCATACCGGGCGCTTGATAGAAGTTGGTGCCCTGTGCTGCGATGTTCATGTCAAAAACATTCAGGACATGATCGGCTGCGGAGTTGAAGCCGGCAAAGACATCCATGTAGATGTAGGTGGCATCGGAGGACATCGCAGCGGTCCAGCCGGTGAAGCTGGCGGAGGCCGACGTGGCGAACAGTGCGGGTGCTGCCAAGAGTGCGGCAGCAGTCGCGTTTGAAATGTTCATGACGATGTGAATCCTGAAAGAATGAATCCGCGTGAAGAGAGACGGGGGATGCGCGTCCAGAATCTGGGACCGGCATGAACCGCCTACATGAATGAACACGGAAACTACGGCGGTGATCCATCAGGCAATAGCAGGGATTTTGAGGATTGCGTTCCGGTGTAGCGCGTGTGTGCGTTCCGGTGTAGCGCGTGTGTGTGTGTGATCGGCCGGATGAAACGCCATCAGAAAAACACCGCCGCGCGCCTCTGAACGGGGCGCGCGGCGGAGAGTGAGACAAAGGAGATCGAAGCCGAGGCTTAGCGACGACGGCGGGCGCCGATGAGGCCAGCGACGCCGAGGAGGGCGATGGCGCCGGGGGCGGGGGCGAAGGTGAGTGGACCTTGGAGGCCACCTGAACCGCTTCCAACTTCCGAGTTGTAACCGTAAAGTCTGAACGTGACATTTGTCAGAGTCTGAAAGCTTGCGCCGCTAAGGGTAAGAACGTTGCCAGTTCAAACTGAATTCGAATCGGGATTTGTTAGTACCCCGTTACTAACTGTTAAAGCTGCGTTAAGAGTGGTGTAGTTGGTCAACGCCGCAGCATAGTTGTCAACACTTGAGCGCCATTGCCATTGGCGTGGGCCAGCGGAACTGCGACCGATACCGAACGTGATTGAAGTCATGTCAAAGCTGTATCCAACCGCCGCGTTGAGCGTGAAGCTGATGTACTTTCCGAGGTCGATGGAGCCATTTAGCGAACCAACTGTACCGTCCAATGCCCACGCCGTCGCACGGTAATTTCCGTTGCTACTAGCCCAAGTGGCTCCAGTATTTGTGACGGCAGTCGGCGTTAGTCCAGTCATTGTAGTTCCGTTGTACGCACCCGCATCGGCTGCGTTCGTCTGACCGGTGACGGGGACAGTTTGAAAGGTGTATGTACCCCCAAAGTTCGGGACATACGCCGCATTCGCCGCACTCGCAGCAATCATCGCGCAGGTTCCAGCAGCCAGGAGGGTCATTGTGTTCATGTTCTTCATCTTGAGTGTTCTCTCTGTCGTCTGAGAAGTAAGGGGGACTGGGGGATCCGGAGAAAGACCTGTGTCACCTATGCAAACGAAAGGCAGAGGCTTGAACCATCATCGAAGTGCGGACTGTTGCGCTAGGAATGCGCTAAGAACGCAGTCGACTTCGTGCTCGTCAGCGACGCTTGCGCGCGCCGACGAGACCAGCGACGCCCAACAGCGCGAGTGCGCCGGGGGCGGGAACAACAGTAAAGGTGCCGGTGCTTGCGCCGGTTGATGCACTGCCGACGGATGCAGATGATCCGTCCCAAATGTTGTAGGTGTAATTCACTTCGTACGAAACGGAGTACGAGCCGTTGGCGAGGCCAGCAGCCACGTTGGTGCCGCGGCTCAGAAGTGCGAGCTGCCAGAAGCGGTTGTTGAAGTCCGTGTGATCTTGGTTGAGCGTGAAGTCCGTCAGCGAAACCTGCGTCGCGCCCTGACTGATCACCATGCGGAGCGTGGCGTTTGAGCTGTCACTCAGCCAGTTGTTGCTGCCAGCGCCGCCGTTGTATGCGTAGTTCTCGAAGTACCAGTTTTGCAACTGAAGAGTTTGGCCAGCAAGGGAGTCGACGCTGCCAAAGTTGTAGCCCTGAACTCTCGGGTTGTAGGCAGCGCCCACTTCAGAGACATAGGTCAGCGAATTTCCGCCCGGAAGCTGAAACGCGCCAGTGGCTTCCACCACTCCGTAGCCAGCGTGGGCAGCGGCGGTCAGCGATGCAAGGACGCAGAACGATGAAATGTAGGTTCGGGTCATGACTTGGCTCCAAATGGGAAGAAAAGTGATTCGAGAAAAGGGGACGGAATCCATCTACCACTCTTGTGAACGAAATCTGCAGGTGCCACCCATCACGGATTCTGAATATTTGTTGTTCGCCGCCCCAATTGTTGGCCCAACCGCCCGTTGCAGCGCGTGGCGGCTATCGTTGACCGTATGCCTGACACCCGCCCGACTCCGGTTCCGCGCACTGCCTGCGTGGTAGGAGGTGGTCCAGCCGGGGCGGTTTCGGCGGCCGTTCTGGCACGGCATGGCTGGCAGGTGACCCTTCTGGAGCGGCAGCCCCTGCCCCGGACGAAGTGCTGCGGCGAATGCCTGGTGCCCCGCGCCGCGGCTTGGCTCGCGGAGCTTGGCCTGGGGGAGGCGCTGGAGCAGGCACGCGCCGGCTCCACGCGAGAGGTGCGCATGTTGGACGCCCGCGCCGGGAATGCACACCCCGTATGGACGCACCCGTTCGGCGGTCAGCCAGGCGTGATCGTGCCGCGCGCGGCGTTCGATGCAGCCTTGCGCGACGGAGCTTGCCGCGCAGGCGCCGTGATCCACGCAGGGCGCGGAGTGAAACTTGTCCGAGCGGGTGGAGATGAAGGCGCGCAGGTCGGCGCGCCGGCCGTGGTGACCATCACCACGCTCAACGATCCATCGGTCGCACCGCGCGATCTGCACTTTGATCTGGTGGTGGCGGCGGACGGAGTGGGCAGCGCCATCGCGCGCGCCGCCGGACTGGCGCCCACGACGGTGGGATCCCGGGCTGGTTGGAGCTTTACGTTTGAGCGATGCACCGATGATCACACACTGGCGCCAGAGGGGACGATCGAACTGATTCTCTTTGGAAGTGCGTACGTCGGTCTGGTGCGGCGCGGCGATGCAGTGCACATGGCGGCGATTGTGGAACGCGGCGATCGTTGGCCAACGGCGCCGGCGGAGGCGCTGCGCATGATGGCCACGCGCGCGCCGCAGTTGGCGCGGTTCTTGGCGCACTATGAGGCATCGCAACCGATGCCCGCGCTGGAGGCGGCGTGCGGTCCCCTGCCTTGGAAACCGCGTGCTGTGACCGCTGGTCGCGTGGCGCTGGTTGGCGATGCTGCGGGCTACGCGGAGCCGTACACCGGCGAAGGAATGGGCTGGGCGATTGAAGGCGCCATGCTGCTCGGCGAGTGTTTCCGCGATGGATGGACGGCGGCGGCGGCAGCGGAATACCAACGGCGATGGCGCGCCACGGTTGGCCGCGCGCAAGCACACACCCTACGCGTGGGCATGCTGCTTCGCGGCGGTCGAGTGGCGGCACACGCCACGCGTGCGGCGGTGAAGATGGCGCCGTGGGCTGCGCGACGCGCCAGTGAAATAGTGGTGGGCGCGTGAGTGAGCGCCGTCCATTACTGCACGCGCCGGGAGTAGCAACGCCAGCGTTGGTGCGCGCACAAACTGACATTGCAGCAGAACAAGCAACGCGTCTGGGGCTTTCGTCCACTGCGCAGCAGTTCTTGGGGCGTGTGGTTGCTGGAAGCGGCATCGAACATCGTGCCGCGGTATTGCCGCTGGCTGATGTCTTACACATGAGTACCGCTGAGCGCATGCATGCGTTCCATCTGCACGCGCCGCCGCTTGCTGAACGCGCCGCGCGACAGGCGTTAGTGAACGCGGGCATCAGCGCGCAGGACATCACCGATCTCATCATTGTGACCTGCACTGGATTTCGCTCACCAGGCGTTGGCTTGGCGATCGCTGCGTCGATGGGCATGCGCGATTCCGTGCGCCACATGCAGGTGGGATTCATGGGCTGCTTCGGCGGAGTCACCGGACTGCGTGCCGCGGCTGGCCTTGCCTGCGCGGATCCAGAGGCGCGCGTTCTCTTAGTGTGCGTGGAATTGTGCTCGCTGCACTTTCGACCCGATGCTGATCCGCAGAACTTGGTGGCGATGACACTCTTTGCTGATGGCGCGGCGGCGGCGGTGATTTCTTGCGCGCAGTTGCCGGGCCCGGCGATGGCGGCGATCGGCGCCGGGCGCAGTCGCGT
>JAPLMU010000186.1 GCA_026386795.1 Planctomycetota bacterium | reverse complement strand
GGTGCGCGTGAAGACCACCACGCTGGTCATGTCATTTGATTCAAGCAAGCGCTCAAGCAATGACTGCTTCAGGTCACGTGACACGTGATGGACGCGTTGCTCAATCTTGGGCGCAGCGCTGGCAACCGCGGCAACTTCCACGCGGACTGGGTCAACCAACAGCGAATCCGCCAAGTGGCGAATTTCCTTGGGCATCGTTGCAGAGAAGAGCATCGTCTGGCGCTTCTTAGAAACCATCGCAGCGATCGAACGGATCGGCTTGATAAATCCCATGTCGAGCATGCGATCGGCTTCGTCCAGAACCAAGATGTGTACTTCGCTGAGATTGCAGTGACGCTGTTGAACCAAATCAAGCAATCGTCCGGGGGTTGCCACCACAATGTCAACGCCGTTTTGCAACGCGCGTACCTGTGCAGCTTGTCCAACTCCGCCGTAAATCACGGCAGTCCGGCACGCCGCGTGGCGGCCGTATACGGCGAGGCTCTCAGCGATTTGCACCGCCAACTCGCGCGTTGGTGCAAGAATCAGCGCATGCGGTCGGCCAGACGTCCGTGCACGCTTCGGAGCGTGCGCCGCGTCCGCGCCGAGCTCGCCAGCCACTTCCAAGCGCTGAATGAGGGGCAGGCAGAAGGCCGCCGTCTTCCCGGTGCCGGTCTGGGCAGAGCCCAAAATATCGCGACCCTCGAGAGCGGGGGGGATGGCCTTTGCTTGGATTGGGGTGGGAGTTTCGTACCCCTCCTCGGCGAGTGCGCGGAGAAGTGGGGCTGCCAGACGAAGTGATTTGAATGCCATGAAGGGTCAGAAGATACGCGCAAATGCACGGTGACGCATCAAGATTGTCCGGAATCAGCTGCACACGCTCACCGATGCGCATTCTGGGTGCGCCAGTGTCATTTACGGAACATTCCGAAACGATCGGGAACCGGAACTTTCACGAATTAGCGCTTCTCGTATTGGATTGTCGGTACGTCCGCGCTACGCTTTCGCTCCATGACTGTCACCGACCTACCCAAGGCCCCGAGCAATCTTCCGCACGCGCATCACGATATCGATGAACATGATGATGTTCACGTTCTCTACAGCCACGACCACGAGCCGACTGAGGAAGTCGGCAACAACGTCAAGATTCTCACGCTGATCGCGGTGGTGGTTCCCCCGGTGGTCCTTGCCGTGTCAATTTGGTACGCATGGGGCGGCTACTTCTCATGGACAGATCTGACGATGATGATCGTCGGTTACTTCATGACTTCGATGGGCATCACCATCGGTTACCACCGTCTCTACACACACAAGTCATTCGAAGCGTCGGCTCCCGTCGCATGGGCCGCGGGCATCTGCGGTTCCATGGCAGTGCAGGGCCCGCTCCTGTGGTGGGTCACGACGCATCGTCGTCACCATCTGCACTCTGATGACATCGAAGATCCGCATTCACCGCACGCTGGTCGCCAGAAGGGGATCGTCGGATGGGTCCGCAGTTTCTCGCACTCGCACGTTGGTTGGCTCTTCAGTAACGACGACATTGCATCAAGCGTCAAGAAGTATGCCCCCGATGTCGCTGCGGATCCGCGCGCACGGGCGATCAGCAAGTTGTTCCCCCTCTGGGTTCTGATGGGCTTCATCGTTCCTGCAGTGATCGGCGGACTGGTTGACGGCGGTTGGAAGGGCGCGTTCCTCGGATTCCTCTGGGGTGGCGTCATTCGTATGTTCTTGGTCCATCATGCCACGTGGAGCATCAATTCCGTGTGCCACATTTGGGGCTCACGTACGTACCGCTCCGGCGATCACAGCCGTAACAATCCGATCATGGGCATTCTTGCCATGGGCGAAGGCTGGCACAACAACCATCACGCGTTCCCAGCGAGCGCGCGTCACGGCCTGCAGTGGTGGCAGTTTGACCTGAGCTGGATCACCATCCGCTCGCTCGCTGCAGTGGGCCTCGTCAAGCGCATTCGCCTCCCCGGCGTTGAGCGCATGGCGGCGAAGCGTATTGGTCGCGCAGTAGCTTGAATTCACTGAATTTCGACCGACTCCTCTTCTATGCAGAGTGAAGCGCCCCCCTCCGCTATCGGTGTGCCCGCCATGGGTCCCGTCCGCGAGGTGTGGTCGCTTGCGTGGCCCACCGTGGTCACCATGCTCTCCTACACGGTGATGCAGTTTGTCGATGCGGTGATGGTGTCGCAAGTTGGTCCGATTGAAGTCGGGGCGCAGGGCAACGGCAGCGTGTGGAGTTGGGCAGCCATCATTGCGGTGGTCGGGGTGCTGTCGGTGGTGAACACCTTTGTCAGTCAATCGATCGGTGCAGGGCGACCGCATGAAGTGGCGCGCTACGGATGGGCGGGACTATGGCTCGGCGTATTGGCGTGGGCGGTGCTGCTGGTTCCGTTTGGACTCTGCTTGCCCGCATTGTTTTCCATGATGGGTCACTCCGCGCGCACAACCGAATTAGAAACTGCCTACGCGGAGATTCTGATCTTTGGCGGCGTGGCGGTGGTGATCGGCAAGGCGATGAGCAATTTCTTCTTTGGCATTCAGCGCCCGCGCGTGATCACCGTGGCGGCGATCGCTGGGAATCTGGTCAACCTGGTGTTGAATTACGCGTTTGTCTTTGGTCATGTGGGTCTTCCATCCATGGGGTTGCCGGGCGTTCCTGGCATCGCGCCGATGGGTGTTGCAGGTTCCGCACTTGCAACCGTACTTGGCACTTGTATTGAGGCCGGGCTCCCGTTAGCAATCTTTCTCGGCCGCCGAATGGACGAAGAGTTTGGCATTCGGCGCTCATGGCGATTCGATGGCGCCGCAGTCCGTGATTTGCTGCGCCTAGGAATTCCTTCTGCCGTGCAGCAAGGCAGTGAGATCATCACCTGGGCCATCTTCATGAGCGTCTTAGTTGGTCGATTTGGTGACATTGCGTTGAGCGCGGGTTGGGCCACGCTTCGCTACATGCACCTTTCGTTCATGCCGGCGATCGGCCTTGGTATTGCTGTGACCAGCATCGTGGGTCGATACATGGGCGCAGGAAAGCCGGACATCGCTGCAAAGCGCGCACGGATTGCCATGGTGATGACCGTCATCTACATGAGCGCGTGCGGCGTTCTGATGTTGGTGTTCCGTGGTCCCATGATCGCCCTCTTTGCAAGTGGTGAACACACTGCGCCGCAAGTCACCGAGCAGGTGATTGCAACCGGCTCAGCGTTCATGATTGCGGCGGCATTCTTCCAGGCCTTTGATGGAATTGGAATTGTCTTTATTGGTGCGCTGCGCGGAGCAGGCGACACGTTCTGGCCGGGGCTGTTGACGGTGGTACTGAGTTGGGTACTGATTGTCGGTGGCGGATGGGGGCTGGTGACGTTCGCGCCTGGTCTTGGTCCGTTGGGGCCGTGGATCGCGTCAACCGTGTACATCGTTGTCATGGCAGGTGCCATGGCGTTGCGTTGGCGTCACGGGGCATGGCGAACCATCACCGTCTTGGAAACGCCCGAGGAAGAGGCGGCGCGCGAGGCAGCCGCAGCGGCAGCGGCCGCCGGGTAATCCACGAACCGCCTTCGATGCGCTTCGGAGGCAGGGAACGAGGATCCGGCTGGCTCGATAACCCCCAACGGGCGCAATCTCACGCAGGCTGCGCTACACTTCGGGACTTGCGCCCAACTTTCGGGTGCATCTCAACTTACAGGAGCTACTCGAGCAATGCCTACTTCTGCTCTGGACACGGTCATCGGCGGTACCACCACGGCAAGCGATCCACAGGGCGCAGCGAGCCACTTCAAGAAGGGCCTCGAGTGCGAGAAGACTGGTGACCGCGTTGCGGCCATCGAACACTTCCGCGCTGCAGTTGAGCGCGACGCGCAGGCGGAGCATCTGTTCCGCTTGGCATACATGCTCGACATGGTGGGCGAAGAGAACGAGGCGATCAAGTACTACACGCTGATCAGCAAGCGCACCGAGCCGCATATCAATGCGCTGGTGAACTTGGCGGTTCTCCATGAGGATCGTGGCGAAATGCACGACGCCGAGCGTTGCCTTCGCAAGGTCCTTGAGTCACAACCGAACCACGCTCGCGCGCGTCTCTTCATGAAGGATGTCGGCGCCAGCAAGGAAGCCCTCTACGACGAAGGCGACCAGCGCGACGAAGCCAAGCGCAAGGCTGAACTTGACACTCCGGTCACCGACTTCGAGTTGAGTGTCCGCAGTCGCAACTGCCTCAAGAAGATGAACATCCGGACGCTGCGCGATCTGTTGATGATCACCAAGCCAGAACTGCTCTCCTACAAGAACTTTGGCGAGACCAGCCTTGTTGAGATTGAGGCCATGCTC
>JAPLMU010000011.1 GCA_026386795.1 Planctomycetota bacterium | reverse complement strand
CATCAACTCAGTCAGTAACGCGCCGACTGCCGGAGTCTTCTCGCTTGGCTTAAAAACCACCGTATTCCCAGCGTAAAGCGCCGGAACCCAATGCCCATTCGGTAAATGCGCCGGGAAGTTGAACGGTCCAATCACCGCCATCACGCCATACGGCCGGTACGAACAATTGTTGGACCGCGTGGCCGATGCCGGAATCTGATAGCCAGCAATGCGCGCACGCACACGATCTTCCAGAGTGACATTGACTTTGTCCGCGAGCAGCGCCGCTTCTTGCCGCGCCTCAGCGAGCGTCTTCCCCGTCTCACGAGTCAGCAGTGTGGCAATACGCTCCGCGTGGCGAACAGTGACTGCTGCCCATGCACGCAACACCTCCGCGCGTTCCTCGGAAGTTCGTGCACTCCATGCCGGAAATGCCGCGCGCGCCGCTTGCACTGCGGCGCCCACTGCGCCCACTTGAATGCGAAATCGCCCAACCTCAACGGATGGGCGCGCTGGATCAACCGAAACGATTTCGTTTGCCGGAGTCATGCGCCTTGCTCGAGCGTGGTCACGCCAACAACATCGCCGATGACCGCACCAATGGAGTCCGCCGTTGCCTTCGCCAAGCGAATGTGCTTGCCATCAAGTGCATACGCGCCGCGCGTGGCTCGGAATCCAAGACCACGATTGGCCGCACAGCTCACAAATCCAACGCGGTCAAGGCGCTCATCACCAGCAATCAGCGTCGCTTGCGACGTTGCCGCCACCAACGGAATACTGTCGACCGCCGCCTCCAAATACGGGCCGCCGTCAAACGGATCGCACCGGTCGTGATACGCAAACCCCTGTTTTTCAAGCATGGATCGAGCCGGTCGAGTTTCCTCGCCAACTTTACCAATCAGATTGCGCGCCTCTGGCGGCAAGGTGCTCGCGTAAATCTCTTCCTTGGGAAGGAGACTCGTCATGAATTCTTTGCTGTGCTGACAGAATGCATCAGCCTCGGTGTAACTCAGGTTGATGAAGCGTCGCCCAAAGAATTCCCAGAACAACGTCTGGCTATCCGGCGTGAGTGGCCCCATCAGTTCCGCAAGAATGCGGTCTTGGAACATCGCGCGGTGCAATCCAAGGAAGTGGAAGCGCACCAGCGAAAGCAGTGATCCGAGTTTCTCCCGGTGACCGCGGTACCCGGGCGCAAGAATCAATCCTCCCAGTTCGCTGGGACCAGTTTCGTCAGTCATGACCTGGATGGTCATATGCACTGCGCCAGTATTCAAGTCACGGCTGAAGTGCTCACGGCGCCGCACTTGCAAGAAAATCTGCGGCCAACCTTCCCAGCCGATTCGACAAATCAATGAACTGGTGCCAATGACCCCACCGGTCTCGCTGTCCTCCAGCACAAACATAAATTGCCGCTGGCGGTCGTCCGACACATCACCAGCAAAGCTGCGCCGACTGCGGCTGACCTTTGAGGTAATGATGTCTTTGTCGGCAGGCAAATTGATGAAATGCACCATGCGCGCCAATTTCAGGAGCGTTGGCACGTCATCGGGCATGGCTTGGCGAATCACAAACATCAGAACTCCACTATCGGCACAATTGAGACCCTTCCGGAGCCTGTTTTGATGTCCGAGAATGTCACGCCGTGCGCGCCATAGACCGCTCGAGAACCTCAAATACCGGCCCCCATTGCTCCGGGGTCATCACGCCCACGGGCGGAAGCATGCGCACGTGGTACGGCCCGTGCCCGCAGTAGAACGCCATCACGCCGTCCTCAAACATCGCCTGCAGCAGCTTCATGATTCGGTCCTTGTCACCACCGAATGGCGTCAAGCGGCACATGCCGCCTGTGCCACCCATGTACTCCGTACTGGTGCGCCCAAATGCATCCGCCATAGGAGTGAACCACTCCGGATGTCCCGCCACGAGTTTGGCAGCATGGGTGCGGAACGCCGCGTGCAACTTCGCGTTGCGACCGTCCGTTCCGTAGTAGCCACCATCGCGCATGATCCGCAACGCTTCCATTCCAACTTGCAATGCTGACGTGCTTGCCGTGAATGTGCCACTCAACAGTCCAGGCTTCGGGTTCATCTCCGGCGCAAAGAGGCACGCGCACGCCTGACTCATCTTGCCGATGGTCACCACGTCAATGTATTCGCCAAGCCCAAGTTGCTCAAAACAGAACATACTTTCCGTACGGCCAAAGCTCTGCACTTCGTCATCCCACACTGGAATGCCTGCGGCCTTGCATGTCTCCATCAATGCCAACAAGAACCCGCGCGGCGCAACATTAAATCCGCCCTCGCCCTGCACCAATTCCATCACGAAGCATGCATGCTGCCCCGGATAACGGTTGATGTATTGCTTCAAGTGCCACACTGCCATGTCCGTGCAACGCGGACCCATGAGTGGGTCATAGAACGGCATGTAATCCACCAGCGTGGAAAGCGGCAAACCCTGCCGATACGCCGCGGTGTCACCAATTTGACTCATAGTGATCGATCGCCCCATGAAGCAATCTTGGAACGCAAGAATGCGCGGCGCGCCACCGGTCTTCTGCATGCACACCTTGAGCGCAGCCTCATTCACCATGCAACCCGAATTACTGACAAAGCAGTGCTCCATCCGACTGTTGCGCTTCGCTTCTGCAACAAGCAGCTCAGCAAACGCAACACTGTCCTGGTTGCTAGTGAGATTGCCTTGCATGCACAGGTCAGAAAGCCCGGCCCGCAATGCGGCAGCGGTCATGCGCGGATCGCTGTGACCAAACATGTGCACGCCAATGCCATTCAGCATGTCCCACTTCACGCTGCCATCAAGTAACTCCACCAGCGGCCCGTTGCCAAGCCCGGTTCCCAGATACGGCATGATCGGTCCACGACCACGCACCGCGGCGGTCCGCTTCATGGCAGCAGCAAAGGAATCCTTGAGCGCTGGATCAGCGGCACGCGCACCAGTCAGTGCCTGTTGTGCGCGTTGCACACGCGCGACAATCGCCTGAATGTGCTGAGTCACCTCCGAATCAACGGCGAGTGGGCTTGAAAGTGGAGCGATCGCGTCAGTCATGCGCGCATCGTAGATGCGACCGAGGCCGCTGTGCGCAGTAAGGACAGCGCAACCAGTTGCGCACGGTCAACCATGCCGTCCAGATCCACCCATTCATCCTCGCGGTGCAGATTGCCGCCGCGCACTCCCAGCGTGTCGAGCGTTGGTAGCCCGGCCGCCTGCAAATTGTTGCCATCGCACACTCCGCCGGTACGACCAAACGGCAGCGCACGCCCAAGGTCCTCGCTCGCGCCGCGCACAAGCTGCGCCAATCGCTCCACTTCTGGCGTCAACGGCTTGGCGGGACGGCCCGCAATCTGCCGCACGCGAACACGCGGAACCTCACCGTCGGCGCCGCATGCCAGCGCATCAAGCCCGCTGGCAATGTACGCCTCCTCAGCACCCGATGTGAAGCGCATGTTCCCCCACGCGGAAGCATGATCCGGCACAATGTTTGTCACCGCCCCACCCTGCAGCGGCCCGATGTTCACAATGCGACCCGCCGCCGGATCAGCCAGTGCCTCGGCTCGACCCACGCTTTCGCAGAGCGCACGCACGGCGCTGCAGCCCTTCGCGTAATCGCGGCCAACATGCACCGCGCGTCCAAATGCATCAATGCGGAACTGCGCAGCACCCATGCGTTCCACGATCAACGAATCGCCCTCGCCCGCTGGCTCAAACACAAACCCCGCCGCGTGCCCCGGAGCCAATGATCGCAGCGCAGCTGCCGATCCGTAACTTCCCGTCTCTTCATCGGGAACAAGTACGAATGTCCATGCCAGCGGATGTCCAGCGTCACGAATCGCTTCAAGCGCTGCAAGCGCAATCACCAGCCCGCCCTTCATGTCCGCGGCACCGGGACCGGTCGCGCGTCCGCCACCAATAGAGCGCAATTCACGAAACGATCCATGCGGATCATGCACCGTGTCAAAGTGACCGCTGAGTAACAGGCCTGGCCCAGCACCCGCGTGTTCTGCTGCAAGAATGTCCACCCCATCGGCTGCATGAGTACTTTCCCACGGCGGATCGATCCAATCCGGACGACGTTCACAGGTGATGTCGCGCGTCACTGCACCCAACTGTCGCAATCGATGCGCGAGCGCGGCGCGCTGACCATGCAAGCCCACAGCATGACCGCGCCCCGTTGGAATGGCGACCCACGCAGTCAATTCGTCCACCATGCGCTGCCGCCATGCGGCAATCCGGCTGCACACATCACGCTCAAGGTCATTCATGGTCATGGGGCATGCTCCGCTGGTTGTGCTGCCAAGTCGAGGGTTCCTTCAAACACCTCGACCGCCGGGCCGGTCATCGAAACGCTGCTCTCACTGCCATCCCACTCAAGTAGCAGATCGCCACCCGGAAGATGCGCGACCACTGGCGAGCGCGTTCGACCAGTGATGACGCCAGCAACGCAGACCGCACTCGCGCCGGTTCCACATGCCTGCGTTGCACCGCTGCCGCGCTCCCACGTTCGCATGCGAACCTCACACGCGTCTGCCGCATTCAGCACCTGCACAAAGTGAACATTGATCCGCTCTGGAAACCACGCGTGTCGTTCCATAAACGGTCCAACCTGTTCAAGGGGCACGCGCGCAACATCTGTGCACCACAGCACCGCATGCGGATTACCCATGGACACCAAGGTCATGCGCGGATCAAGTCCGCACGCTTCTTGCCATCCGGCCGGAGCACCCGCAAGCGTCCAGAATTCATCCGGAAGCGCAAAGTCCACCACTGCCGCCGACAGTGAAACGCCAGGAATAGAAGCCGGAATACGCGCCGCCGCCAATATCGGCGCGCCCATGGACACAGTCGCTTCAGTCACGGTTCCTTCACGCCCACTGCGTCGCCAATGCACATCAAGCACGCCGCGCCGGGTTTCCACGCGCAACGGCTGCCGATCGCAAAGGCCACGATCAACCGCGAATTTCGCCACGCAACGAATTCCGTTGCCGCACATCATGCCTTCGCTTCCATCGGCGTTGAACATGCGCATACGCACATCAGCCGCAACGCCAGGCGTCACCGGATCAACCATGATGAGCCCATCGCTACCGATACCAACATGCCGGTCGCTCACCCAACGCGCAAGCGCGGGCGGATCGCCCACAGGATGCTGAGATCCATCGATATACACATAGTCATTGCCGAGTCCATGCATCTTGGCAAAGCAAATCGTTTGCCCGCTTGGCCGTTCACGCGTTGACTTCATGATTCGCCTCCCATCATGGACGCTTCACCGTGCCAAGATCAATGACTAACGGACCATGTCGGTAGTAATCCACATCGATGGTATCGCGGCGAATGAAGGTAAAGACGAGGCAATTTGCACGCGTGGAGTTTGCGTATCCAAAGTCACCCATGTGCGGACCAGCGTAGGTTCCATTCTCAAAGTCCTGCGCATGCATATGGAAATGGAACAGCGATGTGTATCCCTGATCAAACAATTCCTGCGGCGCCTCAAAGCGGATGTCGCTACCAGTGACGCGCGGGCGCACCTCAACCACTTCCCACTGCCCAGCATCATTGATGCGCACCACTCCACCGTACTCGGTGCGTTGGTCCTGATGATCGCGATCTGCAATGTCGAATATGTGCGCAGTTACCTTCGGATCATCAAGCATGCTGAGCGCAAGATTCGACGCCACCAGATCAATCCAGTTCACCTCATCACGCTGCGTTCCAAGGCTCTCACTGCGATTGTTGCCTGTGTCCCAACCCTTGAAATCCGCGCCGTATTTGCCAGCACTCCGCAGTGACAACCGTCCCATGAGGTCGTCATACAGTTGCTCCTTGGTCTTGCCAAGAAGTTCGGGCGCGTAACGATTTGCAGCCAACGCAACCGGAATACCGCGCAACTCAAACTTCGTCTTCTGTTCAGCCGGCACTGCACGCAGCGCCTCGCCGGCCATCTTCCAGTACGCGGGCGACGCTGACTGACGGAGTTTCCCAAGCCAAATCAACTCTTCGCGAGTCTCCGGAAGAATTCCCAAATCATCCACCAGCTGCTTGATGTCCTTCAACATGACGTCATCGGGGCGAACAGCGCTTGAGGAAACCAATTCCTTGAGACGTTCATGCTCCCCGATGCGCATCAGCAGTTCCCAAGTACGCGCGCGCAGTGCCGACTGACGCACCGGGCTCGCTTCCATCATCACTGCAAACAGCGCATCGCCCACCTTGTCTGATCCATACAGCGCTGCCATCGCTTCGTACTCTGGACGCTTGCGTTCGTCGTTGCCCCATGCGGGCACGCCACCTGCCCATGAGTTCACCAGCACCGTGGTGTAGTCCTTCATCCCACGGATGGCGATCTGCTCCATGATCCAGCGCCGGTATTCGAACGACTCCATGCGAACGATATTCGTCTCAAGTACTTCACGCAGACCTTTGCGATCTTCCTTCACCATCAGATCGAACGCGGCTTGGCGATTGCCAAGATTGAAGCCCTGAGCAAATGTCGTCCGCCGAAGCGCACGCTTCGCGTCTTCCGAAAGCGGCACCTGCTCCTTGAGCATCTCGATGGCGCCAAGTTGCTCCTCAGGGCTCGGAGAACTCGAAAGCGCAGCAATCGGATCATCTGGCCGTCGGCTATTGCACCCGCCGGCAATCAAAGCGGCGGCCGAAGTAGCGACAGTGAGTGTGGCAGCAAGCGCGAGGCGCATTCCGTGCGTTCCATGCATAGGGGCAGTGTAAGAGCAGTACGAGCCGCTACGATTCGCCTGTGGCTCGTGCAATTCCCATTGACCCCAGGACCCTTCTCGATGTGCGTTTGCGCGTCGCGGCCGTCATTGAGGAACTCCGCCCGGGAATTCAGGAAGACGATGGCGACGTGGAGTTGGTGGACGTCACCCCCGAAGGCGAAGTTCAGGTGCGTTTTAAGGGCGCATGTGTGCGCTGCCCCTCAAGCGGCATGACGCTGCACGGGGGAATCGAAAAGAACCTTCGGTCAATTGTCCCGGAAGTAGCGTCCGTGATCTCGGTCCCGTGAGCCCGAAACGAGATCCTTCGCGTTAGCCAGAATCACCAGGACGAATCTGGCCAGCGATGCCGCCGCCCGATTCTTCATCTTTGAGAATCTGGTCGGCCACCTCGCGGCGGTGAACATCAATTTCGCGCGGGAACTCGAAAGCAATCCGAACCCTGTCGCCCTTGATCATCGCAATACGAACGATGCCCAACGGTGCAGCGGGGTTTCCGATTACTACTTCTTCTCCCTCTCGACGGGTGATCACAAGCATGGTGGGATTGCCTCCTGCATGCGCCTCGCCGACCAAGGCGAGCGTTTTGCCTTCCACTCGGTCTCGCGACCGTTCCTTGTGGCATTCGTGGCAAACAGCGGCATCGTGCCGCGCGCAATACAAGCGTAGTTCAGTCAATCGGATTCCCCTACCACCCTTGTTGAAATTTGGATGCATATAGAAAGTTCCCGACTGAGCTCCAATGCGCGCTTAAGGACCCCTGCAAAATAACATCGGCCTCTGGTGCTCCAGAAGGCACTATCTATGCAAATATGGAAAGAAAATGCCCCCGCGCCGGCACGGGCCGACGCGGGGGCAACGACGGAAACTCGGGCCACCTGGGCCCTCACCCCACCAGCGGGCGTGCCCCGAACAGCCAACCATGGCTGTGCGAAGCTTCCAAACTGCCGAACCGTCCTTGGTTCGGCCAACTATCCAGACGCGTCTTGATGACCTTGATCCGGTGCGTTGCCATCCTTGGCATCGCGGAGCAAAGCGCCGAAGCGCGCGTCTCTGGCACACAAGTTGCCGATCCTTGGCTACTTGCGTCCAATGCATTCGTGCGCGTTCCTCCCACGCACCAACGCTTTTGTTCACTTGTCGGCTGGTTCCGCCAGCCGCGGGGTCAAACCGTCGGGCGCTGCGATGCGGCGAATGTCTGCCGCGCGCGCCTCCAAATATCCGCCGCATCCGGTTGAAGGCGCTCTTGTTCGCGCTTCCAAGCCGCGGGCTCTGTGAGTTCCAAATGGTCTCGAACGCCGAGAATCATGATGGAGCCAGCAAGCCCAAACTTCTGCAACAACCGATCGGGTATCCGAATCCGCCCCGCGCTGTCGAGCGGCACACGAGCCGCCTGCGAGAACACGAACCGTTCAAAGTCCTGCACGGACGGGTCGCCGATCAGCGAACCTCCGAGCGAGTGCGAGAGCTGGGCGAACGTCTTTTCTGGCCAAAGCCAGAGCTGACCATTCGCTCCAGGCGCCACGATGAAGGCCTCTCCATGTTGCTTGGTGTCGAGCACCTCCCGCAACTCTGACGGAATCGCCAGTCGTTGCTTTTGGTCCAGCGTGTGCTCGTATTCGCCAAGAAACAGCATGTAAAGGCGACCTCAGGCGCCGTGGAACACTTTAACCCACAACGCCCCACTTTGCAACACCTTCACCCATAAATTTCTCCAATAAATTTGAAGAGTCCGCGAACAATTTGTTCGCAGCAGTCGTAACGCCATACGAATCAAGTATTTGTGGACATTTGCTAGATCTGCGACAGAATCTCCAATGCGAGCATTCGCCATCATGCTGTCACCCCGACAGTCCATGGTGAACGCACGCCAAGAAAGGCTCGTGAGGAAGTGAACCCGCGAAACCGAAACGCACTCGACTGGGCACCCGCTGAGCGATCCGCTGTTGCCCCCGTCCTTGACCGCATCCCCAACGGCTCATTCATCCTGACCTCCGGCCACGCCGATGTCCGCGCGGGCGTCTCCGTGAAGTGGGCTCAACAGTGCTCAACTACTCCGCCCATGATCATGGTTGCAGTACCGAAGGGACATGTACTCAGTCCACTGATTCGAGACAGTCGTAGTTTTGCGATCTGCCAGCTTGATCCCGCGGATCGAAGTACTTCACGCGCATTCGATCTACAAACTCCGGGCATTGATCCATTCATTGGATCATCCGTTGACCGCACTCCCAGTGGATGTCCGGTGCCGGCCCGCGCGCTCAGTTTCCTTGACTGCGAATTGGCGCGCCATGTTGATATTGATGGCGACTACGAGTTGTATGTTGGCATCGTGCATCACGCGACAACGATTCTTGATCCGCAAGATCCTGCGCGATGCCTCTGTGATTCAGAAACCGTACAACGCGGAGCGACCGTCAAGACCTCTGCCCCACTTCGGCGTATTCACACGCCCACAGCAGCACAGGCACCTACGCGCGCTCCTCTACGCGAAACAACGAAGCGCCCCCGCACTCGCTCCTAAGTAAATAAGTGCACCCCGCGGCTGACCGCTACTTTCTAGACTCTCCTGATGATGTCTGCGCTCCGCACCGCCACCGGCACATTCCTGAATCCTTCGAACCGTTTCGGCGTTGACTACCGCGCCGAGGCTGCGTCATTTGCGCCGCCGCCGGTTCCGATCATTGACATTCATTCGCATATTCACGGCACTGGTGCCTCCACGCTGTTGCGCGAGGCCATGGATCTTTACGGCATCGAATCGATCTACTCCATGACTCGGCTCGAGGAGATTCCATCGATCCGCGCTGTACTTGGAGACCGCGTGAACTTCATCGCCGTTCCGGACTTCACAAACCCGGATCGCCTCGCCGCGCACGGCACGGATTTCCTGACGCGCATCCGCGAGTTCCACCGCGAAGGCGCGTCCATATGCAAGTTCTGGGCAGCACCACGAGGCATTGATTTCGGAATCGAGGCCGGTGATCCGCACCTCTTGGCGCTGGATGCTCCACACCGCCGCCGCGCAATGGACGAAGCTGCTTCACTCGGCATGGCATTCATGGCGCACGTCGCTGACCCGGACACTTGGTTCGCAACCAAGTACGCAGATCAATCGCGGTACGGCACCAAGCGCGACCACTACGAGCCACTCGAGCGACTGCTCGACGAGTACCACGTTCCTTGGATCATTGCCCACATGGGCGGCTCGCCTGAGAATCTCGACTTCTTAGACACCATGCTCGCAGCACACCCGAACTTGAACATTGATTCGAGCGCCACGAAATGGGTGGTCCGTGAAATCAGCCAACATTCCGCGGAGCGCGTTCGTTCATTCATGAATCGGTGGCGCGGGCGAATTCTCTTCGGAAGCGACATCGTCACCAACGAAGAACACCTGCAAAGCGGCGACAAAAGTACAGAAATGGCAGCGAAAGCCAGTGATCGCGAAAGCGCATTCGATCTGTATGCCAGCCGCTACTGGGCACTGCGCGCGCTGTGGGAAACCGACTGGTCGCTGGAAAGCCCCATCAGTGATCCGGACCTCGCCATGGTGGATCCCACTCGGCATAAGCATGATGCTCCGCGCCTTGAGGGCAAGCGCCTGCCTACAGAGACGCTGCGCGCGTTCTATCGAGAAGCCGCGCTGACGATCGTGTGAATCGCAACGGCCGCGACATTGGGGCGGCGCGGATCGAAGATTCGTTCCGCAGGGAACATGCCCTCGATGGAAGCCGCTGGCGTGTTGCGAGCGACAACCACGGGAATGCCGGCACGCGCTGCGAGGCGTGCGCCCCACGAATCGCCGTCGGGAATCATGGCCGTGATGCCACGCGCGAAGGCAAGCGCGATAGCGGAGATTCCCGCTGATCGACCGGATTCGCTTGGACCGCCGCGACCAATTCGTAAATCAATGGCAATGGCCACATCAGCGGCGCTTGCCAACAATTCTGGATCATCAACGCGCGCGTCGAATGCAAGGCGCCAAGCACCACCAGCGGCGGATGCAAGCCGCTCAGCCCGCGCGGCGCCTGGGGAACTTGGATGCACGACCAACACCACCGGATGACCAAGCATGGACGTGCGCCCAGCAATATCAAGCGCCATGCGTGCATCACATGATGCGGCGGGACTGGCAAGAAGTATGCAAACGCGTTCACCTGCAGCCACGCCCCATGACGCGCGCAGTTCATCACGCGGAAGCGAATCAATTGGATCAGGGAGCGTGTCATCGAGTACCGCTGCGCGCGTTCCAAATGCGGGCGGCGCTCCGAGCAAGCGGGCGGCCTCATGGGCACGGAGACCAACGGTCAGCAGCGATCCATCGCTGGGCAGCCGACCGAAGGCTCGGTTGAGCGCTGACCCAGAGAGCACCATGGCGCCAAGCGGCGGCAAGAAACTGCTGCTGACATTTACTCCAAACGATGCCGCACGCCGAGCCTCGTCAGCAGTACCAATGATGCCAGCCGGGCGACCCGCTAGCCGAGCTGCAATCGCGCGTAAACGCGGTGGAGCGCAGGCATTCACGTCAATAAGCGCGGCAACGCGCGGCGCGAAGCGCGGGGGCACTGATGTGCCATTCGAATGCGCCGCATGCGCGGACGCTCCATCCGAAGTTGCGGTGCGCGGCAACGTCATCAGCCTTCCATCTTGGAAACGCCGTTACCAAAGTTCTTTGGTTCGTGATCGTAGAAGAGTTTCGTCACATCGTCGGCGAGTTTCTTCTCAAGCCCGTCTTCGGCATTACGCCGCGCTGCGGATGTGCGATAGGCGTCGTTCGCCAAGGTGTCCACTTCGGCTGTCAGTGGATATCCCTTTGGATCAGAACCAAGCGGTGGGAACAATCGTTCCTTCGCCTTCACATCCACCACTTTCACGCGCACTTGCGCGGTTGGCTTGGGCGTTGCGCCGTCCGGCGAAAGCGTGAACGACTCCATCTCCACATACAGGACGATATCTGCATTCACTGCACTTCCAAGCTCTTCGATTGAAAGTCGCTTGCTGCTCGTCTCCATGCGGCGCACGTAGGAAATCAGTTCGCGCCCGCTGACCACATCGGTCACAAGCCCCTGCTGTTTGATAACCGTGCCGATGTCGTCGGCTAGAAGCGCGCGCAACTGCAGGCGGCTCACCACGCTCTTGCGATCATCAACAAACACCACCAGCTTTTTGTCCTTGGGCAGCGTGAATTCCGCCGGCTTCTTCGGTGGACCTTGCGCAATCCACATCGCGGGAAGCGCATAGTTGCAACCTGCAATGACCAACATTGCGCTGGACAGGAATGCGAGTACCAGGATTCGAAGTGTGCCGTGCATCAAATCAACCCTTCAGCCGCTTGTTGGGGTACTTGTCTTCGATGTGGTCGTAGAACAATTTGTTAATCGTCTGCGTGAACTTGGCCACCAAGCCCAACTGGATCTTCTCCTCCGAGGCGCTCTCACGACTGAGATCCTTTATGTCGGGGAACTTGACGGCAATGCTGTACTCCTCGGCGAACGCATCGGGATCAAGCGAGTCGCGCTCGATGACTCCAACATTTGCTCCGGCCATGCCCTCCCAAATCCAACGGTTTCCAGGCGGATTGAGGCGAAACTCGAAGATATCGATAAAGATCACCCGGTCGACACCGAGTTCTTCGGCGATCGATCCAAGCGGCAGCGTTGTCCAACTTGGCGTGCGGTAGCACCACGCGAGCGACTCACGCCAGTCGAGCACTTGAACTCCGCTGACGTGCTCCTTGATACCGGAGGCGATGTTTCCAGCAACATTCGGAACAACGGTCGGATACTCGTAAAGCACGCTGCGCTCCGCATTGACAACCACCGCCACGGTCTTGTTCTCAAGCCCGCGGTACTTGGCGAGCACCTCGACCTTCTTCTCAACCTCGATTGCCTCACCGACCTTGGAGACGAGGCCCATGCTTCCGCATGAGACAAGTACAACAGGCATGGCAAGGAGTGCGAGGATTGCAACAATGCGGGTCTTCATGGTGTTCCGATCGAAGCGGGGAGGAAGCCGCGAACAGCCGCGATCTTCCAGCCCCAAGAGAGGAGTGCGAACACGCCGAGTCCGAGTAGAAACCGCGGCGTCAGGCGGTCTCCAAGAACGTGGCCGAGTCGACTGCCAGTGAGCGCCACATAGGTACCGACTAAGGCGGTTGCCGCGGTGCCAAGTGCGAGGATGAATCCCATAGGTTGTACGCGTGCCGATGCCAAAAGGCTGCCATGGGCCGCATGGGCAAACGAGGTGGTCATGCCGCACGAGGGGCATGGCATTCCGTAGGCAACCATCCAACCGCAGGGTGCCATGCCGAGCATTTGGTGAGTTCCGTGTCCGTCCGGTGAGGGCGTCAACCACGCAGCCACGCCGAGCACGCCGAACGCGCCGACGGCAAGAAAGGCGCAGGTGATGCGCTCGCCTCGGGTGGCAGGAACAGGGACCGGCGACGTGGGAGCGGGGAACGAAGATGGATCGATCGACATCGTCATTGCAATGGACGCGCAGCGTACCTTCCTACGGATGACCTTCGCTGACTCCGCTCGAACCACCCACCACACGCCGGATGCGGCTGCAGTGACCGCTGCCGCCGAGACTGCCGCGGGTTCTCCTGCGCACGCCCCGTGGTGGCTCGACGCGCACCTCGATCTGGCGTACCTGCACCTTGGTGGTCCCGACGTTACCGAGGAGCTCCCCGATCCCATCACGCGTGGTGTCAGTCTTCCCTCGCTCGCGCGGGGGGATGTTCGAATCTTTCTTGGCACCATCTTCACGGAGGTCGGCGTCGAAGCGGCGAACACACCGTGGGGCTACCGCGATCACGATGACCTTCACGGCGCGCACGCGGCAGGAGTTCGACAACTCGAGATGTACGAATCACTCGAGCGTGCCGGACGCGCGCGGATTGTGCGGAGTGCAGCGGATCTTGAAGCTTGCGCCGCTGCGCCAGCTGGCTCGCCCCCGGGAATTGTCCTCTTGATGGAAGGTGCAGATCCGATTCGCTCACCTGACGAAGTTGCGTGGTGGCACGCGCGAGGAGTTCGCGTGATCGGGCTCACGTGGGCGAAGGGCTCGCGGTACGCAGGAGGAAACGCGGCGCGGGGCCCGCTCACTGCTATCGGCCGACGCGCCGTTGAAGCCATGGATGCGCTCGGAATTCTGATCGACGCGAGTCACCTGTGTGATGAATCATTTGACGGCGTGTGCACGGCCACTTCCTCGCGCATTGTTGCCACGCATTCCAATGTGCGCGCACTTGCTGCGCCGATCGAGCGCCATCTCACCGATGCGCAGATTGCAGAAATCGCAGCGCGCGGTGGCATGATTGGGCTGAATCTCTATGGAAAGTTTCTTACCACGGGCCGGCCGGCAACGCTTGCCGATGCCGTGCAACACGTGCAACATGTTGCGGGAATTGCTGGGCGAAATTGCGTTGGCTTGGGCAGCGATTTCGACGGCGGATTTGCGCCCGCCGACTGTGCGCTTGGCTGTGGCCGGCCGGAGGAATTACCCGCGTTAGCAGCCGGACTTGCGCAGGCAGGCTTCAATCACGCTGAACAAACCGCGTTCGCGCATGGAAATTGGTTGCGAACGCTGCGTGCTGTGATGCATGATGCCGAGCGCGGCGCGGTTAGCCGCATGTCATTGGGTCGTTGAGCGGCACCACCACTTGCACGCGACCGGTGGGTGT